>CAJODT010000079.1 GCA_905233365.1 uncultured Succiniclasticum sp. | reverse complement strand
CGTCGGGCCCAGTACCAGTACGGGGTCCATCTGCATCCGGGACCGAAAGGCAAACTGGCCATCGGCATCGGTCTGGGTCAGGCTGTGGGTAATGTTGGGCTGTTGCCTCCTACCTATGAAGTTACGAAGAATGAAAGCCTGCGCATTGACGGGATAGAAATACAGTTCCAACTGACCCCCGGCACGGAAGCTCCGGCAGAGATGAATGCCTATTTCCCGGATTACCGGGCTTTGTGGCTGGCGGAAAACTGTACCGGCACCATGCACAACCTGTACACCCTCCGGGGCGCTCAGGTGCGGGATGCCAGTGCCTGGGCCAAATATATACTGGAAGCGGAAGAACTGTTCGGGGATAAAACAGACGTGGTGTTCCAGTCCCATAACTGGCCCCACTGGGGAACGGAAAAAATTAAGAAGTATATGGATGACACGGCAGCCGCCTACAAATACATCAATGATCAGACCCTGCATTATGCCAATCTGGGCTATACCCCGGTGGAAATTGCCAGGATGCTGGATCTTCCGGAAAAGCTGGCCAGGGTGTGGTATATCCGGCAGTATTACGGAACCTTGAACCACAACATCAAGGCAGTGTACCAGCGGTATCTGGGCTGGTATGATGCAAACCCGGTGAATCTGAACCTGCTGACGCCGGAAGCTACGGGCAAAAAGTGGGCGGAGTATCTGGGGGATGCGTCGGCAGTGCTTGCCAAAGCCCGCAAAGATTATGAAAAAGGGGAGTACCAGTGGGTGGCCCAGGTCACCAAAGAACTGGTCTTCGCCGATCCGTCGAACCAGGAAGCCCGGAACCTGTGCGCAGACGCGCTGGAGCAGCTGGGGTATCAGGCGGAAAGCGGAATATGGCGCAATGCCTATCTGACGGCGGCTCTGGAATTACGTTGCGGCAACCAGGCGATACACGCGCCGAAAGCCGGAGCCGCCGATATGAAAGCAGGCATGACGGCAGAGATGATGCTTGACTTTATCAATATCTCAACCGATGCCATAAAGGCCCAGAACGATGACTTTACCCTGAACCTGATCGTTTCGGATACGGGAGAAACCTTCTTTATTAAACGGAGGGACGGTGTCCTGCTGGTCCATAAGGGCGTGAAGGGAAAAGCGGCGGATTGCACCCTTACCTGCAGTCGGATGCAGCTCATGGGGCTGATGATGGTGAATAAGGAAGTGCTGCAGCGCATTTCCGCGGAGGGGGACAAGACGGTTCCTGTCCGGCTGATCAAATATATGACGCCTTTTAAGGCGGACTTCAATATTATTGAGCCGTAACAGTATACCGGACATTGCTAAATAGGAATCACAGGTGGTATGATTCGTTGTATTGTTATGAAGGATATTTTGCAATCTGATTGCATATTAATTACGAAAGGGTGCGTTTATTATTATGAACCTGCCAGAAATTAAAATGACGAAAACACATTATATGGTCGTGGGAGCTGCGGCTGTCCTGTTTGTGGGATGGCGCATATTCTCCGCGCTGCAGCCGCCGGCTGCGGAAGCACCTGTTGTCCCTGTGGTCCGCACCGTTACGATAGGAGATACTGCTTCTAAAGAGACGGCTGTGTATCCCGGCGAGGTGCGGGGAAAATTTGAAAGCAATCTGGCGTTCCAAGTGCTCGGAAAAATCAGGGCTCGCCATATCAATTTAGGCGATAAAGTCAGGGCCGGTCAGGTGCTGATGGAGTTGGATCCGAAGGATGTGCAGCAAAGTTATAACGCAGCTCAGGCCACGTACCAGGCGGCCCTTTCCAATTATGAGGTTGTAAAGGAAAACTATAAACGGTATACTGCCCTTTATGAAAAAGGCGCTGTCAGTACCATGATCCGGGACGAGCACAAGACCCGTTATGACGCAGCGGCGTCCCAGCTGGAAAGCGCCCGGGCGCAGCTGACTGCCAGTGAGAACCAGATGGATTATACCCGGCTGGTGTCCGACCATGACGGGGTGGTTGCCTCCATCTCCGGGGAAGTCAGGCAGGTAGTAGGCGCCGGAACACCCGTGGCTACGGTAGTGCAGGACGGCAGTCGGGAAATCCAGATCTTCGTGCCGGAAAACCGGTTAGGGCAGATCCGCCTGAACCAGCCGGCTACGATAACTTTCTGGGCCCTGAACAATCTGACCGCTACCGGACATATTGCCGAAATCGCTCCCATGGCCGACAGCGTGACCCGTACCTATAAAGTTAAGGTGGCTGTAGATTCCATGCCGGAGGCGGCGAATCTGGGCATGACGGCCAAAGTAACCCTGAACGCGGGAACCGTTAAATCGACCCTTGTGCCTACCGGAGCCATCTACCAGACCGGGGATCAGGCGCAGGTCTGGGTCGTGAGGGATAAGAAGGTGTCTCTTGTAACTGTGAAGACAGCCGGCTTTGAAGGCAGCGATGTGAAGATTACGGAAGGTCTGTCTAAAGGCGATGTGGTTGTTACAGGCGGAATCAACAAGTTGGCGGAAGGACAGGAAGTGCGTCTGGAAGGCAGTGAGGCAAAATGAACAGTAACTGGGCCGAATGGGCAATCAAACATAAACAGGTCATCCATTTCTTCTCTGCCCTGATTGCAATCATGGGAATCTTCTGCTATGCGGTGCTGGGCCGTCAGGAAGATCCCAGCTTCCCCCTTACGCAGATGGTTATTTCCGCTGCCTGGCCGGGAGCTACTGCCAAGCAGATGGAAATGCATGTGACAGACAAGATTGAAAAAGTGGTACAGACCGTAGACGACGTGGATTATGTTACCAGCTATTCCCGGGCGGGCGTCTGCGTAATCAACGTTTATCTGAAAGAGAGCGTTCCTTCGGAAACGATCCCCAGCCACTGGCTGGACGTGCGTAATCTTGTCAATGACAAACGAAGCGAGCTGCCCGCCGATATGTACGGACCGTTCTTTAATGATCACTTTGACGATGTGTTCGGCAACGTCTACGCCATCACCTCCGACAGTTTCTCTTACGAGGAGATGCGTAAGGTAGCCAGCCTTATCAAAGACGAGTTTGTACAGGTACCGGATGTTAAGAAAGTGGAACTGCTGGGTGTACAGCCGGAGAAGATATATATCCAGGTGGACAATGAAAAGCTGGCCCAGCTGGGTATGAGTGTAGATCAGCTGGCGGCGGTGGTGCAGGCGGAAACATCTGTTACCCCGGCGGCTATGAAGCATAACGGAAAGAGCAATATCTACCTGCGTCTGACGGGACTGCCGGATACGGTAAAGAATATTGAAAACATTCCTGTCAGCGGCAATGGACGCACCCTGCGGCTGGGGGATATTGCCAGGATTGAGCGGGGTTATGTGGAACCGTCAGACCCAAAGATGTATTTCAACGGCAAGCCGGCCGTGGGCATTTCCATTTCCATGGTGGATGGCGGCAACAACCTGAGACTGGGCAGGAACCTGGATAAAAAAGTTGCGGAAATACGCCAGCAGCTGCCTTTGGGTTTTGAGTTCAACCAGGTGCTGAACCAGCCTAAGGTGGTAAAGGAATCCATCAACGAGTTTGTGGAGAGCCTGGTGGAAGCCATCCTGATCGTGTTGGTAGTAAGCCTGATGACCCTGGGACGGCAGAGCGGTTATGTCATTTCCGTCTGCATTCCCCTGGTGCTGATGTGCAGCATGGTGGGTATGTTCCTGGCGGGAATCGATTTGCACAAGATGTCTCTGGGCGCCCTGATTGTGGCGCTGGGCATGCTGGTGGACGATTCCGTGGTTGTGGTGGAAATGATCGAAACGAAGATCAACGAAGGCTGGGACCGCATCAAAGCCTGTTCCTTTGCCTTTGAAAGCTGTGCCAAGCCGCTGCTGACAGGTACTATGATCACCTGCGCCAGCTTTATGCCGATCGCTTTTGCCAGATCTGCTGTAGGCGAATATGCTGGCAGCCTTTTCACCGTAGTGACCATTACCCTGATGAGCAGCTGGCTGGTTTCGGCTACCGTGGCCCCGACCCTGGCCCATTCCTGGCTGAAAAAAGAAGATAAGGGCGGGAGAGAGGTAGCGGAGGCTTCCATGTACCAGGGAGGTTTTTACGATGTGTTCCGTAAACTGCTGAAATGGTCGCTTCACCATCGCGTCACAGTCATTATCATAAGTATCGGCATTTTTATCGGGTCCCTGTTGCTGGGCAAGCTGCTGAAACAGGAATTCTTTCCGGCTTCCACACGGCCTGAGCTGTTAGTGGACATGAACCTGCCGGAAGGCACCAGCCTGAAAACCACCGATGAGGCGGCGCGCAAACTGACAGAGATGGTGCTGAAAGAGGAAGGCGTGAACAGTATTTCCACGTATGTGGGCGAGAGCAGTCCCCGTTTCGTATTGGTCATCCAGCCAGTGCAGCCCCGGGATAATTATGCCCAGCTGGTAGTGGTGGCTAAAGACCTGGAAGCTCGCAAACAGCTGGAAAAGAAGATCAAGGTGATGATAGAGGATCATTTTCCGGATGTCCAGAGCTACTCCCATTCCATTCCGCTGGGGCCGCCGACGCCGTACCCGGTCATGTTCCGTGTAACCGCGCCTACGGATAACCAGGCCAAAGAATATGCCGCAAAATTAAAAGAGATTATGGTGGCCAATGAGCACGTAACCGTAATTAATTTTGACTGGATGGAAAAGGCACCTGCCGTTAAAGTGGAACTGGATGATGACAAGCTGCGTCAGATGGGTCTGACCCGGAAAACCGTGGCGGCTGCCCTGTACGCAGAAATCAGCGGTTACAGCATCAGCAAGTATTATGAAGGCGACCAGGCCATTGACATGGTGTTCCGTCTGGAGCCGAAAGACCATCAGAACATCAGCGACCTGGGAACCATGAGCATCCCTACTGCCAGGGGCGCCGTGCAGCTGAACCAGGTAGCGTACCTGAGTTATGAGAATGAAGACGGCATGATCTGGCGGCGTAATCTGCTGCCGACGGTCACGGTCAATGCGGGTATTATTGACAGCGTCACCGGCAATGACGTGACCAATGAAATCTGGCTCGCTTCGGAAGAATTGCGGAAACAGCTGCCATTAGGCGTAAAAATTGAAATCGACGGACCTTCGGAGAAGAGCGTCAAGTCCCTTGCTTCCATTTTACGGCCTGTGCCGGCCATGCTCATTATCATGGTCATTCTGCTGATGCTCATGCTGATGGACGTAAGGAAAGTGTTCGTAGTTACCTGCATAGCACCTTTAGGACTGGTTGGCGTTATTCTGGGCCTGTTCCTGTTCAATACGCCTATGGGTATCATGGCGCAGACAGGCGCTCTGGCGCTGGTCGGCACCATCATCCGTAACGGAACGGTGCTGGTGGACCAGATTGATCAGCATCTGGCCCAGGGGATGCCACGGCTGAAAGCGGTAACGGAATCGGTTATCGTACGTTTCCGTCCCATTATGCTGACGGCGCTTACCACCGTGCTGGGCCTGATCCCCATGTTTCCCAGCGATTTCTGGCGGGGCATGGCCATTGCCATTTCCTGCGGGTTGACTGTGGCTACCGTCATCACCCTGGTGGTATTGCCGGTCATCTACTGCATGGTGTTCAAGGTACAAAATGAGGATTAACAACTTTTGGAGGAGCGGTTTTGCGTTGCGGAGTAAACAGCGCAAGAGGCAAGACTCTTAAAAACAAACATTTGCGGTAATGAAACAGGGCTGGACGATGTTCATCCAGCCCTGATTTTTTATGCCGTTTTTAATTTTTACAGGCCTTTCTCTGTACTTACAGCATCGCTGTGCGGGTAATGCGGTACAGAGCGCGGTCTTGTGTATTCGCGTTACCTTACGCAATGTGTCCTTTGGCTTTGATCACTTCGATGACTTCGTCCACGTATTTCTCACAGACCTCATCGCTTTCCGCTTCCACCATGACACGGATCACCGGCTCGGTGCCGCTTTCCCGTACCAGGATACGGCCGGTGTCTCCAAGGGCTTCCGCCACTTTGGCAACGGCTGCCTGTACGTCCGGGTCGTTCTGTGCGTCCGGTTTGCTCTTTACTTTCACGTTCTTCAGCACCTGCGGATAGAAAACAACAGGCGCCGCCAGCACGCTCATGGGTTTTTCCTTGGCCAGCATAACTTCCATCAGCTTCAGGGAAGTGAGGATGCCGTCGCCGGTGGTGGCGTATTTGATGAAGATGGTGTGGCCGGACTGTTCGCCGCCGATGCGGTTGCCGGTATTTACCATGTTTTCATATACGTATTTATCGCCGACTTTGGTCTTTTCATATTCGATACCGACCTTGTCCAGTGCTTTGTACAGACCGAAGTTGGACATAATGGTGGTAACCACTTTGTTATTCAGCAGCTTGCCCCGTTCTTTCATGTACAGGCCATAGATGTACAGGGTGTGGTCGCCGGTGACCACGTTGCCCTTTTCGTCTACGCACAGGCAACGGTCCGCGTCGCCGTCGTAAGCAAAGCCGATGTCCAGCTTGTTGTCCACTACAAACTTCTGCAGGTGTTCGATATGGGTGCTGCCGCAGTCCGTGTTGATGTTGCAGCCGTCCGGCTGGTTGTTGATCACATAGACCTTGGCGCCCAAAGCGTCAAACACCGCTTTGGCGATCTGCCAGGAGGCGCCGTTGGCTACGTCCAGGCCGACCTTCACATTCTTGAAGCTGAATTTGGACAGGGAGATCAGATAGCCGATGTACCGGTTGCGGCCTGCCACATAATCCACCGTACGGCCGATGGCAGCCCGTTCCGCCATGGGAACGTCGATTTTTCCGTCGATATAGTCTTCTACTTTCAGGATGGTTTCTTCGTCCATCTTTTCGCCGTTGCTGTTCAGCAGTTTGATGCCGTTATCATAGAACGGGTTGTGAGAAGCAGAAATCATGATGCCGCAGTCAAAATCATCCACCCGGGTGATGTAAGCTACGGAAGGCGTGGTCGTCACATGCATGATGTAGGCATCCGCACCGGAGGCCACCAGGCCTGTGCAAAGGGCCGATTCGAACATGTACGAGCTGCGACGGGTGTCTTTGCCGATGACGACTTTTGCTTTTTTGCCCAGCCGGGCACCGTAGTACCAGCCCAGGAAACGGCCGATCTTTACCGCATGTTCAAAGGTCAGGTCTTTGTTGGCTTCGCCGCGGAAGCCGTCTGTACCGAAATATTTACCCATGGTTACATTTCCCCCTTATGGATGATTTCTCCGCTGTTCTTCCAGATGGAATCAGCAGGTACAACGCCTCTCACACAGGAGGTGGGATAGACATTGCTGTTCCGGCCGATGACCGTACCCGGATTCATAACCGCATTGCAGCCAACTTCCACATGATCACCCAGCATGGCACCGAACTTTTTGATGCCGGTTTCAATCTGTTCCGTCCCGTTGTGGACGATGACCAGTTTCTTATCGGCCTTTACATTGCTGGTAATGCTGCCGGCGCCCATGTGGCTGTAATAGCCCAGGATGCTGTCGCCTACATAATTATAGTGCGGAGTCTGTACGTGATCGAATAAAATCACGTTCTTCAGCTCTACGGAGTTGCCTACCACGCAGTCCGCGCCAACCAGGGCGGAGCCGCGGACGAAAGCGCCGTGCCGCACTTCCGTGTTGGGCCCGATGATGCAGGGGGCGCCCAGATAG
>CAJODT010000078.1 GCA_905233365.1 uncultured Succiniclasticum sp. | reverse complement strand
GGCCTGAAGCTCGGCCTGCGCCCGGGGGATGCCGGAGGCGGCCAGTTCCCAGTAAGAACCGGGATCCGGGGAGGGGAGCAGCACCGCGATGGTACGGGTTTGGGATTTGGCTAACAGGGAGGCGTACACATTGGGTTCGTAGCCCAGCTCTTTTACGGACGCCATCACTTTCTCATAGCTTTTCTTGGATACTTCGCCGCGGTTGTGCAGGACCCTGTCTACCGTGCCTTTGGAGAGTCCGGTAAGTTTGGCGATATCTTTGATGGTGGCTTTTTCCATGCTGTTGTTATCTTCGGGCCGGGAAAACGTCTCACAATGCTCTTGTCGCTTGCACGGCCCTATTCTGGGCAAAAGCCCGCTTATGAGACGTTTCTCCCGGCCCTGCAAAGTTACTAAAAATACTGAATAAAAAACAAGCATTTTTTAAATTTTTCGTGAACGGGCACGGAGGCCTCCAAAAGCCTTGGAAGCCATGTTTATAAGCCTGTTGAAAAATATTTCCGTTACCGTGCACGGAAATTGGAAATATATTTATATATTTGCACCGGAAAAGTACAACTAATAGCCGATGAATCTCAATAAACTAACCCTGATTGCCGCTGTAACAGCCCTCGTAGCAGCTTGTGGCAGCTCCACGGGCGGAACAGACCTTTACCAGGGTGTTCCCTTCGATATGCCCATAGTCCGGCAGCCGGCCATTCCCGAAAGAACGGTGGTCTTGACTGACTACAATGCAGCGGGGGATGGCGTTACCCTGAACACGGACGCCTTTGCCCAGGCCATTGATGAGCTCTCAAAGCAGGGCGGCGGCTACGTGGAGGTGCCCGCCGGCATCTGGTTCACCGGCCCCATCGGCCTCCAGAGCCATACGGGGCTCAAATTGGACAAGGATGCTGTGATTGTTTTCAGCGCAGACCAGGCCCTCTATCCCATCATCGACACCAATTTTGAAGGGCTGGACGTGCGCCGCTGCCTGTCTCCGCTGCACGCGGAAGGTGCCACGGTGGAAATCGATATCGTTACGGGTGTACTGGTTCTCCACCAGCTTGCGCAGGATGGAATTGCGTTCAATGACCTGCCCTACCCGCAGGGAAACCACGGAATCATAATAATCCTGGGGCCCGCCCAGGCCGTAAATGCAGCTCACGCTGGCCACCACGATCACGTCCCGCCGTTCAAACAATGCGCTGGTAGCACTGTGGCGCAGCTTATCGATCTCGTCGTTGATGGACGAATCTTTTTCTATATAGGTATCAGTCTGGGGAATATAAGCTTCCGGCTGGTAGTAGTCATAGTAAGATACAAAATACTCCACCGCGTTGTCCGGGAAGAAAGCCTTCAGTTCGCTGGCCAGCTGGGCCGCCAGGGTCTTGTTGTGAGCCAAAACCAGGGTGGGCCGCCGCACTTTGTTAATGACCTGGGCGATGGTATAGGTCTTTCCGGTTCCCGTGGCGCCTAACAGCACCTGGGAGCGCATGCCCTGCTCAATGCCCGCCGCCAGTTTTTCAATGGCCTGGGGCTGGTCCCCCGCCGGTTCGAAGGGAGCTTTGATTGCAAAATCCATATGTGCCTCTTTGTGTTAAACAAATCTCATGCTCAGGAAAAGTATTCGCAAAACCGTACACGTTTGCTATTTCGTGGATTTATTCGCCTATGGCTTCGAAACTCGGGGCTTCGCTCCTCAAACAGTCTCGCCATTACGGCGAATTTCATCTCATGAAATCACGCAAACGTTCCCGATGTTTTGCTCATATCTTTTCCTGATCCCGATATTTTATGAAAACAAGTCTCATTTAAGCTTTTAACAATAATCCTACAGGACAATGATCGCTACCGAACACGTCTGTAAAAATTAAACTGTCTTCAATCTTGTCCTGCCAGCGGTTGGACACCAGCCAGTAGTCGATACGCCAACCGGCGTTTTTCTCTCTGGCCCGGAAACGGTAGGACCACCAGGAATAGATGTCGGCCCGGTCAGGATATAAATAACGGAATGAATCCGTGAAACCGGAAGCCAGCAGCGTGGTCAGCTTAGCCCGCTCTTCGTCGGTGAAGCCGGCGTTGCCCCGGTTGGTCTTCCAGTTTTTCAAATCGATATTGTTGTGCGCCACGTTCAGATCGCCGCAGACCAGCACCGGCTTTTTCGCGTCCAGTCCCAGCAGATACTCACGGAAGGCGTCCTCCCACACCTGCCGGTACGCCAGCCGGGTCAGCCCGTCCTGGGAGTTAGGCGTGTACACATTCACCAGGTTAAACTCCGGGAATTCGCAGGTGATGACCCGCCCTTCGTGGTCGTGTTCATCAATGCCCAGGCCATAGGTAACATTAAGCGGTTCTTTTTTTGTAAACACAGCCGTGCCGGAATAGCCTTTCTTTTCTGCACTGTTCCAGAATTCAAAATAATTGGGAAAATCAAAGGTAGCCTGCTCCCGCTGCATTTTCGTTTCCTGTACGCAGAAGATATCCGCGTCCGCCGCCGCCATAAAATCCGCAAAGCCTTTGTTCATACAGGCCCGCAACCCGTTCACATTCCAGGAAATCAGTTTCATCATTAATCCTTTCCGTCATTACGCTTTGTAATGCCAACCACGTCACACAACACTTGCACATAAATCAAAATAGTTCTCTCACACCACTTGGAAAATATAAAACTTCAGGTAATTCGTCTCCGGCACGTTCCACAGAATCGGATGGTCCGGTGCCTGCTGCCGCGCTTCGATCTGCCGGAGCTGCACATGGGCTTCCGCCGCCGCTTCATGCAACATTTCCACAAACAGTTCTTCCGTCATAAAATGGGAACAGCTGCAGGTTGCCAGATACCCGCCCCGGGGCAGCAGCTTCATAGCTTTCATGTTGATATCCTTGTAACCGGACGCAGCATTGCGCACGGTCTTGCGGCTTTTGGTAAAAGCCGGCGGGTCTAAAATGATAAAATCATAATCCCGGTTGCGCTCTGCTTCCAGCTTATCCAGCAGCGCAAACACATCGGCCTGTACCACATCCAGCCGGTCTGCCACGCCGTTTTTCTCCGCATTCAGGGCCGTCATCCGGCAGGCCTCGGCACTCACATCCACCGCCGTCACATGGGCCGCACCGCCCTTTGCCGCATTCAGGGCAAAGCTGCCGGTATGGGTGAAGCAGTCCAGCACGCGCTTGCCTTTTGCAATCCGCGCCACACTTTGTCGGTTGTATTTCTGGTCGAGGAAGAAGCCTGTCTTCTGTCCGTTTTCTACATCTACATCGTAGACG
The DNA here is from genome assembly GCA_905233365.1 of uncultured Succiniclasticum sp. GTDB lineage: Bacteria > Bacillota > Negativicutes > Acidaminococcales > Acidaminococcaceae > Succiniclasticum. The sequence goes on along the minus strand of CAJODT010000078.1, from coordinate 4,355 downwards.
ATTCCGTTTTCGCAAATCGCAGTTACGGTCGAAGCGGGAGGTTCTTCGCCTTCCAACCTGAACCAGCCTTTTCCCTCTACCATGCCTTCCAGCAGACGGATCTTCACATCGTTCCGTTCATACACACCGGCAATCGCTTCACCGTTATTACGCAACAGCTTTACCAGCAGCGGGATCAGCATAGGTTTACGCAGCTCAATCCCCAGCGACAGCGTCTGGATCACCAGCAGATCGTTGTAGCGATCCACCGTCCAGCCCGGAAACTGGTCCGCTTCGCCGAAAATCAGGCGGCAGCATTTATAGTCGTCACCCGGCATCACCGTTTTACGGTAATCCAGCGCGTAACGCAGCCGCCGTTCCCAAAACGCCTCATCAAACTTATCGTTGGTGTTGGTGCTGATGAGCCGCACCCATATCTTGCTGTTGTCATTCACAAAACCGGTGCCCAGATACTTTCCCTTTTCCGTCACCACGTCCACAATGTCGCCGTTAGAGTAATCGCCCTCCACCCGGGTCACTTCTTCCCCGTACACCCAGGGATGCCCGCCCCGGGCCGCGCGTTCTCCTTTTTTTGTAATATAAAACTTCGGATAAGTTCGCATCGTTTCCTCACGTTTCATCATAGCTGTACTACGCCGCAACTGAACAGCATACCATACTCTGCCATTGCATCTTTACAGATTTCTTTACATAATTTATCATTATATTATAACATATTATGTAGTTTTAAGGAAACACTGATTGAATCGCATGTACGCTGGCCGGTGCTTTTTGTGACTGACTGTGTAAATGTCCCTCAACGCAGCTATAGATTCATGGAATCGCTGCTTGATTTAGAATGAACGTCCGCAAACGCATCGCATCAGCATCTTCTTACAAGAGGTACACCATCATGAAATACAACCACATCGTCTCCGGAACATTCCTGCAACGCCCCAACCGTTTCATCGCCCACGTACGAATCAACGGAAAAGAAGAAATCTGCCACGTGAAAAATACCGGACGCTGCCGCGAGCTGTTAGTGCCGGGCTGCACCGTGTACTGCTCGGTCAGCGACAACCCCCAGCGCAAAACAAAATACGATTTGATTGCAGTAGAAAAGATAGTGGAAAGCTACGCAACTTCTGTCTGCAAAAAATCGCAATCCGGTTTTGCCAGTAAAGAAGCATCTGCCTCAAACAGTAAAAGAAATACAAAATCAGGCAACACCCTCCTCGTCAACATGGACTCCCAGGCGCCCAACGCCGCCGTAAAAGAGTGGCTGGCCTCCGGCGCGTCGCCTTTTGGAAAAATCAGCTACCTGAAACCGGAATACAAGTACGGCAACTCACGTTTCGATTTTTATCTAGAATGCAAAAATAAAATGCAAACGTCAGCGTGCTTTGCGACAAATCATAGCAAAACGAACCACAACGTAACAAGATTGAACATCATCTCGCCCTCACCAACGCAAAAAACTGAAACCAAACTCCGTAAAATCTTCCTCGAAGTCAAAGGCGTCACGCTGGAAGACAACGGCGTCGTCCTCTTCCCCGACGCGCCAACAGAACGCGGTGTTAAACACGTCCGCGAACTAATCCAGTGCCACGCGGAAGGTTTTGAAACTTATGTCCTCTTCGTAGTGCAAATGGAACGCGCGCTGTACTTCACCCCCAACAGAAAAACGCACCCGCAATTTGCGGATGCGCTGTGTGAAGCCCAAAACGCCGGCGTGCAACTGCTGGCTTATACGTGCAAAGTCTCGCCTGACGAAATGAAAATAGATAAAGAACTGAAGATCAGTTTATAAAACCAACCACGCTCCCATTTTATGCAGTTGCGGCGGCCAAACCGCAAAGCCCCCACACTCCTGCAGTTTGAATTCTGTAGCTTACGGCTACGCCTGTAGTGATATATAAACTATCAATCCTTAAATATTAAGAGGTAGCGGGGCTAAACCCCAGTAACCACGCGGGTTTGCGTTTCAAGGTTGGTCGTTTTTACGACCACTTTAACTATTTCAGCGTATTTTAAACCGCAAAATTATAAAAACGTTCCTAATCAGACCTTAAAAAAGCACGGCCTGTCTTTTCAACAAGCCGTGCTTTGTGCTGCGCAGCAATTTAAATACTATTATGCCAGCTCTTCTTCCATTGTAAACAGAATGCTCTGCGCGTGCTGCTTCCAATAAGGCGCCAGCACGTTGGCCATGATGGATTGGATCGTGTCCTGGTCCATGGGTGCAAACATACCTTCAAAGATCAGGTTGAAACGGTCCAGCAGGAGTTGCATGGTCAGCGTATTGTACACGATGCCCATGGTTCTTTCATCCACATACAACGGCAGATACCCGTTTTGCTGAAAGGCTTCCTGCGCTGCTTTTTCGTCTGTGCGCTGCTCGATCTGGTCGGCGATGTGCTGGGGCAACAGCGATTCCGTCATCTCCAGCAGGCGGTGCTTCACGATGCCGACCCGCGTCCGCATTTCTTCTTTTTGTTCCGCGGTCATACCGTTCGCTTCTTTATTTTGAGCAACGGCAACTTTTGATTTTGCTTTTTTCAGATTTGCAGCGTCCGCCTTCAGATGTGTTTCCGTTTCTGCTTTGCGTCCTATCTCCTTTTCCCCAAAATTATCCTGCAGCATTTCCTCCATGGCGTCCAGCTCTTCCTGCAGATACTGGAACAGCATCAGCGACCCGGACGGAACCATGAATCCTTTAATGGCGATGGGCTGCAGCACCGACATGTTTTCCGTAAACTGTTTCAGCTTTTTCGCCACGTCTTCGATGGCCTTTTTGTCCTTGCCCTGCTTTAAGAACTCCTGCATGTAGGAAGGATTGCCAATCTGCCCCACGATTTGCTTTACATACTTTTCTGCCTGATGCAAGCAGCACACCCCCTGCTTACTTCAGCAGTTCCGCGTACTTTGCAATTTCCTGCTTGTACACGTCGTTGCCTTCGATGTCGATGCCCACGATGGCGGGGAAGTCTACCACTTCGTAATGGCGGATGGCTTCCGGTCCCAAATCTTCAAAGGCGACCATTTCTTCGCTGCGGATGGACTGGGAGATGACAGCTGCAGCGCCGCCGATGGCCACAAAGTACACCGCATGATGTTTTTTGCAGGCTTGCACTACCGCGTCGTTACGGAATCCCTTGCCGATCATACCCTTCATGCCCTGTTCGATCATGGTGGGAGTGTATTTGTCCATGCGGCCGCTGGTGGTAGGGCCGGCACTGCCTACCACTTCACCCGGTTTGGTAGGCGAAGGACCTACGTAATAAATCACATTGCCCTTTACATCAAAGGGCAGCGCTTCGCCGCGGCCCAGCGCTTCGTACATACGCTTGTGAGCGGCGTCACGGGCAGTATAAATCGGGCCAGTGATCCGGACAAAATCGCCGGCGCGCAGGCTCTTTACAGTTTCTTCGGTCAACGGAGTCGTAATATATTTGATTTCGCTCATGATGTTACCTCCTGCTCAAATGGTCGCTTCGGAACGACGGGCTGCATGGCAGTTGAAGATAACCGCGCATGGCATACCGCCGATATGAGTCGGGGCGTATTCCACGTTCACCGCCAGCGCCGTAGTCTTGCCGCCTAATCCGGCAGGACCTACACCGGTCTTGTTCACCAGTGCCAGCAGGTCGTCTTCCAGTTTAGCATACTGGGGATTGGCATTGTGTTCGCCAATTTTGCGGGCCAAGGCAAATTTCGCCAGCTCCGTGGCCTTTTCCGCATTGCCGCCCACGCCTACGCCGACCGTTACCGGCGGACAGGGATTGGGTCCCGCGGTTCGTACTGCTTCCAGTACAAAATCGATGATGCCTTCCAGACCGTCAGCTGGTTTCAGCATGCGCATCTGGGACATGTTTTCGCTGCCGCAGCCTTTAGGCAGAACTACCAGATGTACCTTGTCGCCCGGCACGATTTTGCAGTGGATGATGGCAGGTGTGTTGTCCTGTGTGTTTTTACGGATGAATACGGGATCATCTACGGAAGATTTACGCAGATAGCCTTCGGTGTAGCCTTTCGCCACGCCGGCATGGATGGCATCCCACAGGTCGCCGCCGATAAAATGCACTTCCTGTCCAATATCGATGTAGACAACGGTCAGGCCCGTGTCCTGACACAGGGGCACCTGTTTTTTGTTGGCCAGCTTGGCGTTTTCGATGATGGTGTCCAGAACCTGGCAGCCTAACGGGGAAATCTCTTCCTTCCGGGCAGCCTCCAGTTTTTTCAGCACACCTTCCGGCAGGTTGTTGCAGGAATCAATACAGCATTCCGCCACTGCCCGGGTCACTTCTTTTACGTCGATGTCTCTCATGTGGGTGATCCCTCCTTTTAGCGTTTTCTGATATATTTGAATATGGTGA
>CAJODT010000077.1 GCA_905233365.1 uncultured Succiniclasticum sp. | reverse complement strand
TCCTGCGCAGCGAAGTCTCCTTGAGGCCTCCCACATATCCGGAGTGGTGGTAATATTTCTTCTGGTCCAGCTTCTTGCCCGTGACCTTTACCTTCTCTGCGTTTACTACTATCACGTAGTCTCCTGTATCAAGATTCGGCGTGTAGATGGGCTTGTGCTTGCCCCTCAATATCCTGGCGATCTCAGTGCTGATCCTGCCAAGGGTCTTACCCTCTGCGTCCACTACGTACCATTTCCTGTCGATGTCAGCAGGAGTAGCGGATAAAGTCCTGTTATTCATAGTTCCTCCATTATACTGTTATAATCCGGACACAGCCCTAAAAGGCTGCGCCCGGTTTTTTCTATAAGTTGCGCCGCAAGTGTCCGCTACGCAGCATGCTGCCTGGGCGCAGGCTGTTTTCAGGCGGCGCCTGTGATCCTGCTGTAGCGAAACCTGGAAAGGGCGGCGCAGCGTTCCGCCGGGGCCATGTCCTCAAGGGATACGTTGTTTCCCTCCGCCGGGGATACGGTTCCTTCTTTCCTATTACACATACCTTCCTGCGTTCCCGTTAACGCCTCGTTCATAGTGCCCGGAGTTTCCTGCCACGCCGCGCCCATAGTATCAGGATACCGTTGCGCAGCCTGTCCCTCGTTCCGGAAGAACCGGTTCCGGGTGTAGCTTTTGTAACTGCCAGACAGTATCTTTTCCAGGTGGGGAATGCTCAGGAACCACTTAAAAGAGATGACGAAGCCCGTGCTGTTTTCACTTTGGCCCAGCAGGAAGGGCGATTCCCCGATTTTGCGGATTGCTTCCAGCAGCTGCTCCGGCGAATATTTATGCAACAGTCCCTGCAGTTTGGACAGCATGGCAGGGTAGAGGCCCTCCAGCCTTTTCAGGGGCAGCCCGTTCCAGGCTTCCACGATGTCCCGGAAGGGGGAGGGCAGCACTGCCAGCGGAATTAAGGTACGCCGGTCGTAAGATAACAGGATATCCAGCTTTTTGGTTTCATCCTCAGAAAAAGAAAAGATATCTTTGTCATCTTTTTTATCTTCTTTATCTTCGATATCTCTGATATATATATTGTTACTGTCACGCTTGTCACGCTCAGTGTCACACTTGTCACGCCCGTCACGGTTTGTGACCGGTGTGACATTACATTCCTTCTGCTGCTCCTGCGCCTGTTTCTGCCTGGCCCGGGAGCGGGCCTTGCGGAGGCGGGCCTGTTCCCGTTTTTTCGCCAGGGCGTCTTCGGTTAAGGCAGGTTTCGGAGCGGCGTCTCCATTCGATCCTTCCCCGCAGCCGGTTATCCGGATCAGTCCGTCCTTCACGCTGAGCCGGCCCAGCTTTTCAAAAACTTCTATTGTTTTTTCCACCACGTCCTCCGTGCAGCGAAACAGGCAGGCCAGGGCCGCCTTGTCCATAGGCAGGTCCGGGCTCAGGCGCACGCAGCCCTCCGGGTCTTCCCGGGCCAGGGTCTCCATGCCGTTGTAGGCGCCGAGGATGGCCACGCCGTCCGGGTTGGCGGCCACGATCGCGGTCATCGTTTTAAAATCCAGTGCAGTGTTTGCATTTGCTATATTCATGGTCTCCTCCGTTTTATTCGTTTTGCCGCTGCCGCTGTTGTCACAAATCGCAACGCAGATGGCGGCGTACATGTAATTTCCCGGCCACGCTGCCGGGCATGTTGTTTCTCTCCTTAGTCTGTGTCGCGGAGCAGTTCCTTCAGCCGTTTCAGGGCGTCGCGTTTCACCATCAGCACATAGCGGCTGCTGCAGTGCCATTCCTGCGCGATTTCAGCGGTGCTTTTGTTCTCGCAGTACATGGCCCGGATCAGTTCCTGTTGTTTCGGCTTTAATGATTTCAGGTATTCCTGTATCTGCTGCTTGCGGTCAGCCCGAAGAAGCAGGGCTTCCGGCGTTTCATCCTCCGGCCCCGCCAGCTGGGAAAAAGGGTTGTCGGCCTCCTCCTTTTCATCGGCAGGCAGCGTTCCGTTTTCCGTCAGTTCGTACCTGAGTCGTGTCTGCAGGCGGCGGGCTTCGTCATACAGCCTGCAGCGGATGATGCGGCGCAGCAGATAAGGAACTTCCCTGTCAGGAAGATGGCCGTTATATTCCATCATAAACTCCAGCGCAGCCAGGCAGGTGATGCTGCGAATTTCGTCTTTGGAAAAAAGACCACGGAACGTCCGGTTCTTACAGAAATCATCCATCATCGCTTCTATGGCCTGGCAGTACAGCAGTACAGAGCCGGTGTCGCCCTGTTGTGCCCGGCTCACGCATCTGTTATAAGGGAAGACGCTTTCTTCATTTGGCTCCGCTGTTTCGTTCACGTTGCTTCACACTCCTTTCGGAATTATACTTTGGCTTTGATTTTTTGGACACGAATATTTTACTATGAAAATATTAAAAAATCAAGAGTTGGAGCGCTTTACAAACACTTGTATCAAGTGTAAACGGCGTGTTTAAAATATACTTAAATTTGATACATTTTTTACATCGTTTTTACAACGCGATACAAATTCGTGAACAAATGAAACAGATTTGTTAACCGGCAACCGTAAAAATTATTATGTACTTTTTTTGAAATATGGCTGCGGCTGGGACGACAGGCGGAAAACTGTGCTGGCGCGGAGTTTGCCGCCGTCGTATTTTCCGGAGCCGGATCATGACAAAGTTTTGTCACAAAATGAGAATAAACTATCTCTTTTATGTGTTGACTTTACAGTTTAATGATTTATAATAGACTTTGTTGCCTGTAGCGTAAACTTGCAGCACAGTTTATCTCTGATTATATATTTTGAGAAAGGAAGTCCTAACGTGAAAAAGACAAAATTTATCAGTCTGCCTCCGGCCGTCTTTATAAATGGCCGGGACGGAGTATCCCTGAATCGATTTGTGATTCAGGAATTTAAGAATAAGGAGATGTTCATTAACAATGAAATTAGGCCGACGGATTTTTAAAGCAAGAAAGGCCAGGGGATACACCCAGGCTGCGCTTGCAAAGAAGATGCATATCAGTCGCGTCACTATGTCGCGCATTGAAAACGATAAGACGGAAGTTACGGAAGATTTTTTACGCGAGCTGCATAGCGTGCTTACCGGCCGCACCGGGCCGGCGTATCCGGTAGGCGGGGGCGGCTTCGGTTATTTCCCGGCGCCGGGCCGGTTTGAACATAGAGTAGCGGAGGAATATTATCCCTGCCGGAATTGCGATTATAACAGTGCGAACCTTGGGCTTGAAGAGGGGGAAGAGCACTGTAGGTTTTGCCCTTATAACCGGCGGAAGGTAACCCATTTAGCTGCAGGCGGGTTAATAAAATAGGAAATAAAGATGAAATAAACTGTAATTGCAATGGCGTCCGGTTCGTTTCCGCGTTTGCGGAAGTTCCGGCAGAACGCGCAAGGCACATAGCCGCCGTTCTTTTCTTCTGGGGAAAGAACGGCGGCGTTTTATTTTCAGAAAGGGCCGGCGCGACGGCGGCGTGTCGGGAGAAAGGACGGCTCCCTGAAATTTTTTTAAATTTTTACTTCCGATTTTGCGACCTCAAACGATTATATAAGTGTGAGGGTAATTACGGATCCCAAAAACGAAAGGAGCTGATGAATATGATCGTAACCAACCCCCTCTGTATTACGGAACAAGAACTGAAGGCCATGGCCCGGGATGCCAGGGGCGGTATCAGGAACCTGTACCTGCACTGGACCGCCGGACACTACGGCCAGGACTACAACGACTACCACCTGTGCATCGACCGGGACGGGACGGTGTATGTGAACTGCCGTCATCTGCTGGAGTATAAGCCGCACACCTGGATGCGGAACCACAGCGCCATCGGCATCGCCCTGTGCTGCGGTGTGGACGCCGAGTGCTGGCTGCCCAGCGACTGTCTGGGATACGAGGTGTACCAGGCCCACGAAATTTCCCATTACCCACAGCCGGACAGTGCGGTGATCGACTTCGGGCCGGAGCCGCCTACGGAAACCCAGATCGAGGTGATGGCGAAGCTGGTGGCGGTCCTTTGCGACGAACTGCACCTGCCCATTACCTATGAAACGGTGCAGACCCACTGCGAGGCAGCCTTCGAAGACGCCTACGGCCCCGGCGACGGCGACCCGGACATGCGCTGGGACTTATGGTTCCTGCCGAAGACCAACCTGTACGGCGAGCTGGAACAGGGCGGGGACCTGTTGCGCGGCAAGGCACAGTATTATCTGAAAGAGATGCAGAAAACGGCATAGCAACGGTTTGACCTGCGGCGGCGAAACCCTGTTTCGCATACGCCGGCAGTCAGATACAGCGGGCGCGCAAAACGGCATGCGGCAGAATCGTAGGGCCTGCACATGTAAGCCGGTTGAGCAGTAAGACCCGCGAAGGGGAGCGGGGCGGCGTTTGCAGCGGGCACGCTTTTGTGCAACGTGCATGCAGGCTGTCGCGTTCCCGGGCAAACTACAGCGGAAAGGAGGTGAAACCAAATGGCAGCAGTTATGAACGTAACCAAACGTACCCTGAACGTATCCATCCTGCGCGGCCAGGATGCGGAAGGCAACTCCGTGACCAAGAACTACGTCTACTCCAACGTGAAACCGGACGTGGAACCGGACAAGCTGATCGCGACGGGTAAAGCCCTGGGCGGTCTGTTCGACAACGAAATTACCGGACTGTCCGTGTCCGAACGGGCATCCCTGATTGAAGAATAATCAGGATGTGCCGGGAAAAAGAAAAATGGCGGACGCAAAAGGTGAAAAAGCGTCCGCCGACATCAAAGGATGAAGTGTTTTTATGAATATGTCTTTTGAAACCTTGAACATAATAACTCGCAATGTGCGAATTGTCAAGTAAAAAGGAGGAAAAAATTATGAAATCTGATACCGATCTGGATCTGGTGTTCAAGAACGCAGCGGGCAAAAAGGTGATCCTCAAAATTGAGGAACCGAAAAGCGATGTAACAAAAGCGCAAATCGACGCCGCCATGCAGGCAGTTGTGGAAAACAACATCTTCAACACCAGCGGAGGCGACCTGGTGGAAGCTGTGGAAGGCCGCATGCGTACAACCACCACCAACACCATTGAGTAATGAAACGGGGGTCGCGACATGGAGACCACGGAAGTTTTCAGCTTTATTAAAGACTTCGGTTTCCCCGTGGTGCTGAGCTGGTTCCTGCTGGTGCGTATGGAAAACAAGCTGGCGGGCCTGACGGAAGTGATCGGGGAGCTGAGCTGCAACATCGCCGCCATGCGTGGCGACGTGAAGAAAAAACAGGCGTAAGGTGCGACCGGGTCGCAGCAATCGCTGCGATGCCAAAAGCGTAAGGCCTGGGCCGCGGGTGGAAGCCCGCAACGTAAAACGCGCCGGGGCCAAAGTATGTATGCTCCGGCGCACATTATAAAAATAAGCAGCCTGCGATGGCAGGCAAGGGAGGAAAGAAAAATGAAACGTAACCAGGTGATCAAATTAATGGAATACCCGCTGACCGATGCGGGCAATGCGGAACGGTTGCATGAAATATTCGGCAAAAAGTGGGTGTATGTGCCCAAATTAGGGAGATGGATGCAGTGGGACGGCCATTGCCTGCAGTTGGTGAAGGCGGAAGTACTTTACCAGGCAGCGGCGGAAGCCTTTGAGGACCTGGCTGCGGACATTGGCCGCCTGCCTGCCGCGGCGGGCCAGCCGGAACAGAAACAGCGGCTGGCGGTTGTGAACTGGCTGCTGCGTTCCAGGCTGGATTACCACACGGAAACCGCGGTGCGGCTGCTGAAAAAACTGAATACGGCAGCGTAAAAACGCAACGCCGGCGGAGTGATAACACAACACTGGCAGCGTAAAAACACAACGCTCCGGAACAGACGCTTGTGCCTGAAAAGGCGCAGGCGTTTTTTAATTTTTGCCTGTTTGCCCTAAAATTTTTGCTGATTGGAGCAAAAACTCGCTCATTTTTTTGCGTTTTTCTTGTAAAACTCGCTCATTTTTTGTATAATGGTATCGAAAGAAGGGGATGTTATCATGATTTACCTGAAACGGAAAATAGATTATTTCCTGCAGACATGGAAGCGGGATTCGGAACGGAAGCCGCTGATTGTACGTGGGCCGCGCCAGATTGGCAAGACGGAATCCGTGCTTCATTTTGCTAAAGATAATTACGAAAATGTAATCCACATCAATTTTGTGGAAGAACCGAAGTACAGGATGATAACGGCGGATGGTTACGGCGCCGCCGACATAGTGAAAAACATATCCAGACTTGATCCGTCCAAACGTTTTGTCCCGGGAGAGACGCTGCTCTTTTTTGATGAACTGCAGGAGTTTCCGGACATTGCGACATCCCTGAAGTTTTTCAATCTTGACGGACGCTTTGATGTAATATGCAGCGGTTCGCTTCTCGGTCTGTATTATAAAAAAATAGAAAGCAACAGCGTTGGCTATAAAACGGATTACGAGATGTACTCGCTGGATTTTGAAGAGTTTCTGTGGGCCAAGGGTTATGGTGCTGATACGGTTGATGGTATGCTGACGCATATGAAAGACAGAACGCCTTTCAATGCTTTGGAGTTGTCACTGTACCACTCGCTGTTTTTGGATTACGTAGTTTTGGGCGGTATGCCTGCCGTGGTACGCAGTTATGTGGAAAAGAATACATTTGAGGGTACGTTGCAGTTACAGCGTCAGCTGGTGGCTGATTATGAAGAGGATATAAGAAAATATGCGGATGGGGCAGACCAGACGCGCATATTGAATGTATTCCGCCAGATTCCTACACAGCTTGCGAAAGAAAACAAGAAGTTTCAGATCAGCAAGGTTGCAAAAGGGGCGCGCTTTAAGGATTATTGGGGTTGCGTGGAATGGCTGAGCAATGCCGGCATTGTGAATATATGTTATGCGTTACGGTTTCCGGAGCTGCCGCTGAAGGGGAACTATGACGGCAGTAAGTTCAAATTGTATTTAAGCGATACCGGGTTACTTGTATCCATGCTGGACGATGAGGCACAGGATGATTTACGCAGTAACCGGAACCTTGGCGTATATAAGGGCGCGTTATATGAGAACATGGTTGGCGAAGCACTGGTTAAGTCCGGTTTGGGACTTTACTACTACAAGCGTGAAGATTCCACATTGGAAGAGGATTTTTTTGTACGTACCAAGAACAGTCTGCTGCCTTTGGAAGTAAAGGCACGGCGGGGCACATCCAAATCGCTTGCTACATTAATTGCGCAGGAGAAGTACCCGGATATCCGATACGGACTTAAAGCCAGCGCAGGGAATATCGGCTTTAGTGACAATATACTGACCTTCCCGTATTTTTGCGTTTTCCTGCTCAGACGTTTTTTGGAAGTGTGCAGTTTATAGATAACCGCGCCCGGGCACAGCTCGTACAATATACAGGCTGTGCCTTATTTTTGTTGATAAGCAGCCGATTTTGCTATATAATATTGTGGGTTAGTATTTAGAAACATGAAATTGACCTAATTCCTGCTACAAAGACGGAAAGGGTGTTAAGCATGAACAAAATTTACAAAGTCATCTGGAGCAAAGTGCGGAACTGCTACGTGGCGGTAAGTGAAATAGCAAAACGGAACGGGAAGGGCGGCGGCGCAGCAGTACGACTTGGACAGCGTGGCCAGCAGCATACTGCGGATCGGCGCCAGGTATGGCACCACGGACAGGAAGTGGAACTGGTACGGCGGCCTGGCATACGAATATGAATTTGACGGCGAGGCGTCGGGTACGGTGAACGGCGCAGCGGTGCGTGCGGCCAGCATCAAGGGCGGC
>CAJODT010000076.1 GCA_905233365.1 uncultured Succiniclasticum sp. | reverse complement strand
TCTGCCACTTTGCGCTTCAGGACCCAGCCTTTCCGCTTGTCTTCCGTTTCAACCAATACGTGGAAGTCCTTTTCATCCAGGATGCGGAGCTGGTCCCCCAGCCTTACCTTGCCCGTAACCGGGCTTTTTTTGTTAGCCGGTTCCTGATACAGATCAACGTCCTGCGGCCTCTTGAGATGATCATAAACGGTGCCAAAACGTTCCGCCTTTTGGGCAGACGGCATGGGAACCACCGGATCCATAGCGGCCGGTTTCTCTGTCGCAGGCTTTGGCGCAGGATCTTTGGTAACGGTATTTTTTGACGAAGAACAGCCAAAACAGCACACCGCAGCCAGCATAATACAGGCTAGCAAAAACGCTAACAGCTTGCTGCTCTTTGAAACAGAATGTCTTACCATGTTACAGCACCTCTCTTCCGGGTTAAAAGTTCTGTAATGCAGTTATCATCATAAATATTATATCATAAAAAAACTTAGAGAGTACTGGCAGCTGCAGTTTTTTATCAGCTTTTATAAAAGGCCTGCCAGTATTTCCTGTAAAAAAAGATTGACGAACCAGGTCAAGTATGCTAATATGATTACGTTGTCAATCAATGCTTCCCGCGGTTGTGGTGGAACGGCAGACACGCCACTTTGAGGGGGTGGTGAGGGTAACCTCGTATGGGTTCAAATCCCATCAACCGCACCACAAGTTTTGATTGCAAAAAAAGTTCTTGACAAAAAGCAGAATCCATTGTATATTATACAAGCGTTCTGAAATATGTCAGAAACATGCGGTAGTGGCGGAACGGCAGACGCGCTAGCCTCAGGAGCTAGTGGGGGTTGACCCCGTGGAGGTTCAAATCCTCTCTACCGCACCAAATGGAATGGAAGGGTGTTACCAGACGGTACCACCCTTATTTTTATGCCAGGCGCAGTTATCCTCAGACAATTATAGAACGGAAGGAAAATAGAGGAGCACTCTTTTACAGGGCGTTCCTTTTTTCTTTACAAAAAAAGAGATGCTCTTTTGCAAAAGCATCTCTTGTAAGCTTACCCCCACTAGCTCCTGAGGCTAGCGTGTCTTGAAGCTGAAAGGTTGTCTTTTGGTCACTCTGAACCAAATTTATTTCGCAATCTTTTTCGGATGGGCGATGGTCTGGTAGCCTTCAATAGCCAGAACAAAGGCCAGCAGCACTAACAGGGTGCCGATGCCCGCCTGTGCGTAAGGACCCCAGTGGGCAGCGCCTTTGGCGATGATGCCCAGCTGGTTTTTAATGGTCAGGATCAGCGAGCAGATGGTAACCACCAGCATGAAGCTCATGGGGAACAGGAACATCTTGTTGTTCTTACCCGCGTTGCCCAGCCAGGTGGCAACCGCCAGTAAGCCGATACCGGCCAGCAGCTGGTTGGCCGCGCCGAACAGACCCCAGATCTTGGCAAAGCCGTTGAGACCTAACAGAACGCCCAGCACTACGGTGAGGATCGTAGCGAAATAGGGATTTACCATAAAGGAGCGGAATCCGTCTTTTACATCATGTACGGTCTCGCCGGGCTCCAGCCAGAATTCCTGGAACATGAAGCGGGCCAGACGGGTGGCCGTATCCAGCGAAGTCAGGCAGAAAGCGGAATAGGTCAATACCAGCAGGGTATAGAAAGAATTTTCCATGCCTTCCAAACCGGGGATGGCCGCAACCATGGCCGCGATACCGCCGGCAAAAATATCCGTAGCGCCTTTGGTGTGACCGGTGGTCCGGGCATAGGCAATGGCGCAGACGGTGATGATGGCCAGTACGCATTCCAGCAGCATGCCGCCGTAAGCGATAGGCTTGGCGTCGCTTTCTTTATCCAGCTGTTTGGAAGTGGTGCCGGAGGAAACCAGGGAATGGAACCCGGAGATGGCGCCGCAGGCTACAGTGGTGAACAGAATCGGGAACAGCAGCTGTACGCCGTTGCCGTTGTCAACCGCAAAGCCGGTCACAGCCGGGAACAGTTTCGGATCGATATTGGGATGAGCGCCTACAATGCCGACAATCGCTACGATCAGCATGGCATACAGCAGGAAGGAGCTCAGGTAGTCACGGGGCTGCAGCAGGATCCAGACCGGGGTTACGGAAGCGATGGTGATATAAACACCAATGATCCACATCCAGGTGCCAGTCGTGAAATAGAACGGATGGAAGTTCATGCCGATGGCCATGCAGAGCACGATGGCAACCACACCCAGGACGGAAGAGGTCACCATGGAAGCATGACGGCGGTATACGGCAAAACCGAATACGATGGCAATCAGGATGAACATGATGGATACCATAGCCACGGAAGCGTTGGTAGCGCTGGCCTTGTAGTCAACAACGCCGTTCACGACTTTGGCGCCGAAAGTGGAAGCTACGATAGCCGCGAAGGCCGCAACAACCAGGATCAGGGTCAGGTACGAGAAAATGATGAAAAGACGTTTTGCCCGGCGGGACATATTGACGTTGATGACTTCGCCGATGGACTGGCCTTTATGACGTACGGACGCGAACAGGGCGCCGAAGTCATGTACGCCGCCGAAGAAGACACCGCCAATCAGGATCCACAGGGTCACAGGCAGCCAGCCGAACATGGCCGCGCCGATAGGACCGGTGATGGGGCCTGCGCCGGCAATGGATGAAAAATGATGCCCCATCAGCACGGGGGCCTTTGCGGGTACATAGTCCACACCGTCTTCCAGCGCATGGGCCGGTGTGGGAATGTCCCCTTCCCCAACGCCCCACTGTTTCACCAGCCAGCCGCCATACATGACGTAGCCGCAGAACAGCACAACAATGGAGATGAGAAGTAATACCAGAGTGTTCACAATAAATCCTCCCTTGCTTGCATATTTCGGGAACGCCTGGTACGTTGCGCTCCCGGGGACGCGCTGCATGTTTTTTACTTAAATAAAAAACGTCAGTGCAGCCCCAGAACCTTTTCCAGGTTCTTTTTCATACAAAGACCACTATGATTAAAATGCAGTTTCTGCTTTGACGCCTCAAAGCAGGCTGCATGAAAATCCATCCATCCGTGGAAAGAAAACTTAAAACTCTTATATATCTTGCATTTTTCCAGGGCCTTCACCGCCTCCGGCTCTGCTGTTTCGCATATGAGGATAGGTGTGATGTAGGTGTACATATGGCCGGGACCGATGTGGGCCAGCTTCATGCCCTCTTCATACGCATAGTCACGGCAGGCTGCAAAGGCCGGCAGCGTCAGCACCGGAACAGAAAACATAAAAATGAATTCTTCCTGATGGGTCGCCCACAGCTCGTTGCGTCGGAAGAGGAAATACTGCTCCGCCTTTTCATAATACTCGCAAAGGGCGTGAAAACAAATGTCCCCCGGCAGCACCGGAGGAGCCAGTTTTTCTGCTTCGCAAATCCCCTTAAACTCTTCCGGCGGCGGATTGAACCCGCCGTCAAACCGTGTCACATTATAATAACGACGGTAACCGGACAGAAGCCGTTCGATTACTGTATTTGTAGTATTCATACATGTTCCTGTAACGTCGTAAGAAAAATGCTTTTTGAAATTGTGAAAATTATATCACATTTGCCGGTAAGAGTCTACAGTATCTTAAAAAAATGTGGCCGATATTATAATTTTTGTTAAAAATTCGTGAATTCCAGTTCACAATTTACAGAAAGAAACGCTTAACAGACCATCATCCTGACCTGCCTGCAACAAACAGGTCCATTACAAAAAACAGTTCAGGTATGCAGTTCACTTTCCCGTCTCAACCTTATCTTTATATAAACGGTAATACTCATCCCGGTCATGCAACACATTAGCCACGTAGTTCCGGGATTCCGGATAAGGGATCCTGTTAATTTCATTAAAGTTGTAGTCCCAACGGTTGGCGTTCATCCAGCCGTGGGTGTTGCCCCGGCCCGCGTTGTAGGCCATCATCATCAGGAGCAGATTGTCTTTGAACTCGTGCTTCAGTTCGGAAAGGTACCAGCACCCCATGCGGATGTTGATGCCCGGGTTGTACAGGGAATGGATGGAATAGCTGTCCAGCCCCATCTGCTTTGCGATCCACTCTCCCGTCTCCGGCATGATCTGCATCATACCGATGGCGCCCACCGGGGAAACAGCCCCCGGTTTGAACTCGCTTTCATTTTTGATGACCGCTGCCACCAGGAAAGGGTCTATATTGTTGCGCCGGGCGTAGGTGACGATCTCGTTCTGGTAGGGCCACATGTAGACAAAACGCATCTGCACCGCGTCGCTGCGCCAGAGACGCCAGCCTGCAAAAGCCAGCACCACAAGAAGCAGCAGTACGTAGATCCACATACGCCTGCTGCTTGCCCGTTGCTCTGCATTTGCTTTTTTACGTTTTACAGGACGGCGCACCCGTTTTACGCGACGGCGTTTCGGTTTTTCTATTTTCGTTTCCTGCTGTGCCGTTGCTGCCTGTTTATCCTTTTTTGTTTGTTTTACTTTCTTTTCTGTCAAAACTCCGGACCTCTATCTGTTTCTGCTATACAAAACTATCTGACATTATAAACCCTTGTCCGGTTTTTGTACAGAGTTTTATATGAAGAAAGTCTACTGCTTATCTTCAGGCAAACTTTTTTATCAGCATTTTTCAGAATGCCCAGACTGCGGAAACTAAACTGCACCTAACATTTTGCCAAGCGCTGCTGTGACCTGGGCTCTTGTATTCTCAACAGTGCCGCTGTTGTCAATGACTACGTCAGCGAATTTTTCTTTGTCTTCCAGTGACATCTGGGCGTTGATGCGGGCCGTTACGGCTTCTTCCGTAGCCCCGTCCCGCAGCATGGCACGCTGTATCTGAACGCTTTTGGGCACTTTCACCAGCCACACGCTGTCCATCTTGGTATGCCAGCCACACTCAATGAGCAGCGGTACATCCAGCACCACGGCAGCCGTACCATTGTCACGCTCTTCTGCCAGGAACTGCTGCGCTTCTGCCCAGACCTGATCCTGCACAATCTTTTCGTACTGTTTCAATATTTTTTTATCATGAAATACTTTTTCTGCCACCCAGGGACGGTTCAGTTCTCCACTGGGCAGGAGGCATTCAGGGCCGAAAAAGGCAACAATCTTTTGCAGGCAGGCACTGCCTTTTTTTACGGCAGCGCGGCTGGATGCGTCTGCGTCAAAGACGGGAATGCCCAGTGTCTTCATATAAGAGGATACGGTGCTTTTGCCGCTGCCGATGCCGCCAGTAAGACCTATTACTATCATAGTTTGTCACACTTTCTAAATTGAAATCAGCTAACTCATGCTGCAGGAAAAGGCATCGCAAACACGTCAACGATTGCTATTCCATGGACTCATTCGCCTGTGGCTTCGAAACTCGGGCTTCGCCCTCAGACAGTCTCGCCACGGGCGGCTCATTTCGTCTCATGGAATTACGCAATCGTTTCCTAAGGTTTGCTCATGCCTTTCCCTTGCAGCAATTACTTAGCTGATGCCCAATCCTTTCCGTAATTTACTTCTGCCAACAATGGCACATCCAGTTTAAACGCGTTCTGCATCTCACTCTGCACTAACGCCGCCGTGGCTTCCCGCTCTGCTTCTTTGACTTCCAGCACCAGTTCGTCGTGCACCTGCAGCAGCACACGGGAAGAAAGGCCTGACTTCTGCAATGCCGCATCCACTTTAAGCATGGCCAGCTTCATGATGTCGGCGGCCGTGCCCTGGATGGGTGTGTTGATGGCGGTGCGTTCCGCAAAGCTGCGCAGGTTGAAGTTGCGGTTGTTGATGTCCGGCAGGTAACGGCGCCGGCCTAATAAGGTGGAAACGTAGCCCTGACTCCGGGCCAGCGCTTTCATCCGCTCCATGTATTCTTTCACGCCCTGATACCGGGCCAGATAGTTTTCAATGAACTCTCCCGCTTCCTTCCGGCTGCAGCCCAGCTGTACGGCCAGGCCGAAATCGCTGATACCGTACACGATGCCGAAGTTGACTGCTTTCGCCCTGCTCCGCATCTCGTGGGATACAAGATCTAACGGCACGCCGAAGACTTCGCTGGCAGTACGGGCGTGGACATCCTGATTCTCCCGGAAGGACTCCAGCATGAGGGGGTCCCGGGACACATGGGCCAGAATGCGCAGCTCGATCTGGGAGTAATCGCAGGACATGAGCCAGTCGTAACCGTCCCCGGGTACAAACAGCGCCCGTATGCCCCTGCCGATCTCCGTGCGGGTAGGTATGTTCTGCAGATTGGGGTCTGTGCTGGAGAGGCGCCCCGTCACCGCCACGGTCTGCTGGAAATGGGTGTGGATGCGCCCCGTGGTCCGGTTGATCAGTGGTTTCAGCCCTTCCAGATAGGTGGATTGCAGTTTCGCCAGTACCCGGTACTGCAAAATGGTATCCACCAGCGGATGCTTGCCTTTCAGTTCTTCCAGCACCTTCACGTCGGTAGAATAGCCTGTCTTGGTCTTTTTGATGACAGGCAGGCCCAGCTTTTCAAACAACACTACACCCAGCTGTTTGGGGGAATTGGGGTTGAAGCCCGGGTCCTCCGCCTGCATTCTGGCAAGGTCCTCCAGCCCCCGGATGTTTGCCGCCATCTCTTTGCTCATGGCATCCAGTTTTGTTTCATCCACTTTGACCCCGGCCAGTTCCAATTTGGCCAGCACCCGGGCCAGGGGCAGCTCGATTTCTTTATACAATTTTGTCAGTTCTTTATCCCTCAAACCCTGCTGTACCACCTCTGCCACCCGGACCAGGGTATGGCAGTCCGGCGTCCGGTCCTGCCCCAGATAATGCCAGGCCAGGTCAGACAGGGCATAACCGTTGCGCCCCGGGTCATCCAGATAGGCTGCCAGGGTAATGTCTTCTATTATATTCTGCGGCTCCACGCCCTGGCAGAAGCAGACCCGGTACACCTCTTTGCTGGTTGCCGTGCCCTTGGGGTTGGGCGCCTCCGCCAGCCATTTGGTAAAGGAAGCCAGCGCTTCCGGGCCGCTCAAGAGATATTCCTGTTCCCCGCACAGCACCCGGGCGATGGCAAACTGCAGGTTTGGAATCTCGCCAGCGGTTTCTGTCGTGAACCAAATCATGGAAGAAGCATCTATGGCCGCAGCCACTTCCTGCCACTGGTCAGCGAAACCAATCTCTTTTACTTTTGCAGCTTCCACCACAGTGCCAAAAAGGCTGCCCATGCCATCGTCGGGGACAGAAGTTGCGTTTATATTTGAAGTATTGTTTAGTGACCCGCTGCAGGCACCAGAAGAAGCTGCAGCAAACAAACCAGCTTCTGCCGAATCGTTGCTTACCGTGCGTTCTGCACTAACCTGCTCACCGTTTTGTGCGTTTACATTCTTTTCATTTATAATAGCAGAACCTGCGCTGCCATTCACTGCAGCACCACCAGCATTGTCCGCTACGCCCATGATTTGTCCAAACTGGTTGAAGAATCCTCGGAACTCCAGATCAGCCAGCATCTTTTGGGCTTTTTCCTCCAGGGGCTTCAGGGCATAGGTGTCCAACTGTAAATCCAGCCCCGGCACCTCTGTATAAATGGTAGCCAGCTCCTTGGACAGCAGGGCCTGCTCCTTATTGGCCGCCAGCTTTTCCTTCAGGCTTTTGCCTTTGATGGCATCAATATTTTCCAGCACCTTTTCCACGCTGCCGTACTCCCCAATCAGCTTCAGCGCCGTCTTGGACCCCACTCCCGGCAGGGAATGTTGTCGGAGGTATCTCCCATGAGACCTTTTAAGTCAATGAGCTGCAGGGGAACTAAGCCTTCGTAATCCTCCGCAAAAGATGCTTTGTCATACAACTTTATGTCGGAAATGCCCTTCTTCGTGTACATGACCCGGGTGCGGTCGTCGATGAGCTGCAGCTCGTCCCGGTCGCCGGTGACGATGTACACTTCCACCCCGGGATCCGCCTTCTTCGCAAAGGTGCCTATAATGTCGTCCGCTTCGTAATCGTCCATCTCTAAAGCAGCGATGCCCATGGACTGCAGCACCTCCATGCACAGGGGGAACTGCTCCTTCAGCTCCGGCGGCGTAGGCTTGCGCTGGCCCTTGTAATCCGCATACAAATTGGTACGGAAGGTCTTTCGCGATTTATCAAAAGCCGCAGCCACCCAACGGGGCTTCACATCCTGCAGCAGCTTGTGGAACATGCGCAGGAACCCGTACACGGCCCCGGTGTGCTGCCCTTTCCTTGTAGTCAGGGGCGGCAGGGCAAAAAAGGCCCGGTGAATCAGGCTGCTGCCATCAATTACCAAAAATTTATCTGCCATAGCGAAATCTCCTTTATAGGTTGTTTTAACAAAGAAATTTCCATAAATATATAAATGCTTAATAATTAATTATATCATAAACATACGGAATAAGAAATAAAAAGGCCTCAGTGACTGCGCTTCTGTCCAGAGAATACTATGCAGTATAACTTCTAAACAATAAAGAACAGACGGCAAAGGTATCGCCGCCTGTTCGGATAAACTCTGTACAGTTTTAATAAATATTGAAGCCAAGCCTTTTACAACCAAATCGCTGAAAGCTTTGTGTCTGCCACAGTGTTCAGTGAAGCATCTTCACTTTTTTACAGCCGCATCTGCAGCAGGTGCAGCTGCTGTCGGCGCCGCTGTCGGCGTCGTGCTGGTATCGTTTACGTCCATCACACCGCCCTGGGCTTTCATCAGCTGCTCCACCTTATCACGCAAAACGCGTTTATCGTCTTCCAGCAGGGCAATCTGCTCATTCAGCTTGCGCATCCGCCACATGCCTTTGGTCTTTACCAAAAGGCCCCAGGCCACCCCCAGCAACAGGCCGCAGATGACGGAAATCAGCACCACCAGCACCAGATTCAGGCGAAAGCTCCACATAAAGAGGGTCAGGTCCACCATCATAGAGTTCTGGAGAGCCAGAATCGCGACCAGTATAGCAACAATAGCACTAATAATGATAAACGGCATAACGGGTACCTCTTTTCCTTACGCTTTTGCCTTATTTTGTAACCGGCAGTAACAGCACACAACAACTTCCGGCACAGGCTCAGACAACCAGTACCGCACCAGTTCAGCCTGCGCTCTTTAACAGCAGAAGCTTTTAACCTTGCAACCTCTGTTTACATGCACTCTTTAATGGCCTTGGCCATGCGCTTTACGCCTTCCACGATCTTGTCGTCAGGCATGCAGGAATAGTTCACGCGCATGCTGCGGTCAGTCTTGTCGTTGGGATAGAACGCATCGCCGATCACGGCAGCCACCTTCTGCTCGATGCACTTGTCAAATACCTTCCGGGCGCTGACACCTTCCGGCACCGTAACCCACAGGAACAGACCGCCGTCGGGACGGGTGAACTCCACACCGGCCGGGAACTCTTCTTCCATGGTCTTCAGGATCAGGTCACGGCGATGGCCGTACAGCTCTACGATTTCCTTCACGTGGGCGTCCAGATCATAAGTCTCCATGTACGCGTCTGCCACGCCCTGGTCAAAGTTGGAAGTGTGCAGGTCCGCGCTCTGTTTGATCATGACAAACTTTTCAACAATGTCGTGCGGTCCGGCAATCCAGCCTAAACGCAGGCCCGGGCAGAAGATCTTGGAGAAGGTGCCCAGGAAGGACACCAGGCCTTTGGTATCCATGGACTTCAGGGTAGGGAAGCTTTCGCCCCGGTACCGCAGTTCCCCGTAGGGATTGTCTTCGAACACGGGCAGGTCGTACTTGTTGATGACTTCCATAAATTTAATGCGGCGCTCCACGCTCCAGCAGATGCCGGTAGGATTCTGGAAGTCGGGAATCACGTAGATGAACTTGCATTTCGGGGTGGTGGCCAGGATTTTGTCCAGCTCTTCCGGAATGATGCCTTCCCCGTCGGTGGGAACTTCCTTAAACACAGGCTGGTACGCATTGAACGCATTCAGCGCACCCAGATAGGACGGACTTTCGCACAGCACCACGTCGCCGGGGTCCAGGAACAGCTTGCCCGCAAAGTCCAGGCATTGCTGGGAACCGGTGGTGATGAGGATATCGTCAGCCACTACCGGAGTATTGTATTTTTCCGTCATGCGTTTGGCAATCTTTTCACGTAACGTGGGACGGCCTTCGGTAGTAGCATACTGCAGCAGCTTCTGGCCTTCCTTTAAAACTAAATCGTGAGAGACCTGGGCGATCTCTTTCACAGGGAACAGTTCCGGAGCAGGCAGACCGCCAGCAAAGGAAATGATATCAGGACGGGCCGTCAGCTTCAGTAACTCACGAATCTCCGACGCCTTCATCCGTTCCATTCTGCTTGCAAATTTATATTCCATAATAAAACCCCTCTCCATATTAATTGTATATAAAAAATTTTATCACTTGTAAAATACAGTGTCAACAAAGGAATGAAAGGAATTAAAAAGAAAAAGCGTCAGAGCCGTATCCCTGAAGGGGTCCCCTTCGAGGAGCGAAGCGACGAGGGGGAAGGAGGGATACGGTCTGGCGCTTTACGGTTCTAAACTAATTCATGATAAAATTTTTTACCCTTAGTACATTCCTCTGAACTTCATGGCCACAGCCAAACGTTTCAGGGCTGCGATGTACGCCGCCACACGCATGGGCACCTTGTACTCCAGAGTCAGGTCGTACACTTCCTTGAAAGCTTTCACCATCAGGTTAATCTGGCGGTTCTTCACTTCCTCTTCCGACCAGAAGAAACGGTACAGGTTCTGTACCCATTCAAAATAGGAAACAGTTACGCCGCCGCCGTTGGCCAGGATATCGGGAACCACGAAGATTCCCTTCTTGTCCAGAATCTCATCTGCTTCCGGGGTGGTGGGGCCGTTGGCTCCTTCGCAGATGATGGTTGCTTTGATCCTCTTGGCATTGTCCTTGGTGATCTGGTTTTCCATAGCGCAGGGGAACAGCACGTCCACTTTCTGCTCCAGCACCAGTTCCTTGGCAATGGGGTCTGCATCGGGATAGCCCATTACGCTGTGACCCTTGCTGGTAGCCGTATATTCCGCCAGCTTGTAGGGGTCGATGCCCTTCTTATTAATAATAGCGCCAAATACATCGGAAATGGCAATAATCTTCATGCCTTCGTCAAAAGCCAGCTTGGCGGTCCAGCTGCCTACATTGCCGAAGCCCTGTACGGCACAGGTGGCGCCTTTTACCTTCATGTTTTTCACTTTCAGGGCTTCCAGGGCTGCCGTCACCACGCCGCGGCCGGTGGCTGCGGTACGTCCCAGGGAACCTCCTATAGACAAATCCTTTCCGGTGATGAAGCCGGGTTCGTACTGCCCTGTGATCTTGCTGTATTCATCCATCATCCAGCCCATGATCTTGGCATTGGTGTTCATATCCGGAGCCGGAATGTCTTTCTTCTCGCCAATGACGCCTGCAATCTTGTCAATGTAGCCGCGGGTCAGGGCTTCGAGTTCCCGTTCCGACAGCTTGGTCACGTCCACGATGATGCCGCCCTTGCCACCGCCATACGGAAGCCCTGCCACTGCGCACTTGCAGGTCATCCAGAAAGCCAGGGTCTTTACTTCGTCCATGTTTACTGCTGTATGATACCGCACGCCGCCCTTGGCCGGTCCCATGATGGTGCTGTGCTGGCAGCGATAGCCCGTAAATACCTGAACCTTGCCGTTGTCCATCTTTACCGGAATATGTACTTCCGTGGTCTTTTCCGGTACCGCAATGATGGCAGCCGCGCTGGGGTCCAGTTTCATTGCCTTAATCGCCTTGTTCAGCGGAATCATAGATTGTTCGATGAGTCCCATGATCGTTTTCCTCCTTGCATTCTTTTATTTTTCTTTTTATAATACTATGCAGTTTCACTACGCTGCACAAATGACCTCTATTTGTTTTTTACTAAATGCCGCAACTCGCTAAATGTTGCAACATTTTTTGCAAAAATATTATAGCACATTTATCGGTAAATGTAAAACGAAACTGTATCAAAAGGGCTCTGCGAAAGGTTTCGTTTTTACAAAATTTTACCCCTTGCCAACCCTCATCGCCACAAGGCTGGCAACCGTTTTAAAAAATTTAAAAAAAATATTGTAATCTGACCCTTTTGCATGTATAATGCAAGTACAATAAATTTCAAAAATGGGGGAAAGGTTGTGATCGCAATGAATGAATTAATCCGTTTGGAAGGGATTACCAAAAAGTTTGGCGAGCATCTTATCATCCCTACGCTGGACCTGACCATCAACGATGGTGAATTTGTAACACTGCTGGGTCCTTCCGGCTGCGGCAAAACTACGCTGCTGCGCATGATCGCGGGCCTGGAGACGCCCACTACCGGCAGGGTGATCCTGGACGGCCAGGACATCACCAAGCTGCCGCCCTATAAACGCAACGTCAACATGGTTTTCCAGAACTATGCGCTGTTTCCCCACATGACGGTAACCGATAATATCCATTTCGGTTTAAAAATGCAGGGCGTGCCCAACGACGAGGCGCAGGAACGCATCAACCAGGTGTTGTATTTAACCCAGCTGGAACAGTTCCGTGACCGCTACCCCTCCCAGCTGTCCGGCGGGCAGCAGCAGCGCGTGGCCATCGCCCGGGCCCTGGTAAACAGCCCCAAAGTGCTGTTGCTGGATGAACCTTTAGGCGCTTTGGACTATCAGCTGCGGAAAAAACTGCAGCTGGAACTGAAAAACTTACAACGGGGACTGGGCCTCACCTTCGTCTTCGTCACCCACGACCAGGAAGAAGCCCTCACCATGAGCGACCGCATCGTCATCATGCACGACGGCGTCATCCAGCAGGACGGGGACCCTAACGGCATCTACCATCATCCCAAAAACACCTTTGTGGCCCGCTTCATCGGCGAAAGCAATTTCTTCGATATTGGCAGCGACACCTTTGCCCTGCGTCCGGAAAAGCTGAACCTGTGTCCGGAAGATGAAGAGAACGCGGACCA
>CAJODT010000075.1 GCA_905233365.1 uncultured Succiniclasticum sp. | reverse complement strand
CGACATGCGACAGAGTAATTAATTAACGGCTTATGCCGTTTGAAGCGGACTGGCGTGCCGTTCCTCCGGAACGGTCATGCCTTTCTTGCGGAATTTGCACCCCAGAACGCCAATATCAGTGTTCTGGGGTATTTTTATAGGCAGGGTTGAGATGTTCTCTCGTTATTTGAAAGTGTATACGCAGAAAAGTAACAGAAGCTATAACGCAATTTCGCGATCGTAAGCGTAACTGTCACGATACACGGTTTCAGGTGCAATATCAATCTCACCGTTATTCCATGTAATCACGCCATGGAACAACACAGGATTAGTAAATACTTCATCTTTTAGCAAAGGCGTAAAAGCTGGGCCTTGTAGTGTTGTTGCGTCAAATAATCGTTGCTCTCCTGTAGAAAACGTAATCAGTAACATGCGGCCGCGTAAAGGTTTTACGTCTGTAACTTTTATATTCTCTTTTAATTCCCCTGCAAATATCATCTTTAATGTACACGCGTTGTCACCTTCTCTCATTACATAGGTGGTATTTTTTCAAAATGCTCGCCTTTTACAGCCAAATTCCATGCTTTATAAGCTTCTTCTTCATGATATGCCAGCCAACCAGTAACGATTTTGAACTGCTTACGTGGTAACGCGCCGGCTAACAACTCGCCATCAATTCCAATGGCTGCTTCAAAATCACCATAGTAAACATGAATATGTGGCTTATTATGCTGGCCTGTATCATGGAACAGCATGTAAATGACCATTCCTCCGAAACGACTTAATTCTGGCATAGTATTTCTCCAATCAATCATTACAATTTGTAAGGTTATTATATCATATGTTTCAGAACTTTTAAATGTTATAGGGGTCATCTTTACCTGAATCCGATGCTTGGCTTTTCCACCCTATAGTTCTGCGCGCTTTCCACTGCTAAATCATCAGCTACCAGTGTAATCAAATCTTTGCGGTGCAAAGGTTGGGAAGGGGAATCTGTTCCTTCACTTAAATGAATAAGCCGGGCAGATTGTTTCATAATAGTTTGTTCCAGCAGGTTACGGGCAAAGCGGCCGTTCCCGAAATCCGCATGGGTTACAGCTTCTGAAAATAAATCATAGGCTTTTTCTAAAAACCGTTTGCTGCAGGTAAAGCCCTGTTCTTTCAGCATTAAGGCAAATATTTCCGTCATTTCTTCCGCGTTATAATCCGGGAAATTCAAATGAAAGGCGATCCGGCTGCGCAGGCCTTCGTTAGATCTTAGGAATTCTTCCATGGGTTCCGGGTAACCGGCAAAGATTACGATTACATCGTCACGATGGTTTTCCATTTCCTGCACAATGGTGTTAATGGCTTCCGGTCCAAACTTGTCGTCACTGTTCAGCGCATAGGCTTCGTCGATGAAAAGCACACCGCCCTGGGCCTGTTTGAATTTTTCTTTGACAATGATAGCTGTCCAGCCCACGTATTTGCCGACCAAATCACTGCGACCGCATTCTATGAATTCACCGGTGGACAGAAGGCCCCGGTCTTTTAATATGCCTGCTAGCAGACGGGCACAGGTAGTTTTGGCGCTGCCGGGATTGCCGGTGAACAACATATGCAGGCTTTTCTTTTGGATTAGCAATCCAGCTTCCTGTCGCATTTTTTTAATTTGAAAATCCGCCAGTATTGTATCTATGATCTGCTTGATATCTTTCAAGCCTACCATGTTCTGCAATTTTGCGTAGTTGTCCGTCGTTTCGTTTAACTTGGATTTTTCCTGGAGACAACCGTGATAAGCGGTATAAACAAGATCTTGCAAGGCGTGGCTGTACCAGGAATTAAAATCGTGGGTCACGCTTTCGGCAGTGTAGTGTTCCTGCTCTGTTAAAATGTTTTCCCAGTCTTTAGGAACAAAGTCTTTAACATTGCTTTCTTCCAACAAATGCGCCAGAAATTTCAGGGCAGTTACCCGGTCTTTTATCTGTTCTACAAACTGTAAAAAGGAAAGCCACATGCTTTCTGATGCGGAATACCTCTGCAATATTCTCTGTTGTGGGTTTTCCAACAGTACAAACAAAGTTTTCTGATGATATTTTTCCATAAGCCGGAAGAACCGTTTCAGGACTTCCTCATCTGATTTTTCTGAAATTGCGTTGAGAAAGGCAGGACGCCGCCGTATTCTTGTATTACTGTCATTATCGGTGAAGTCGATTACCAGCATGGTGCCGTTTGCCAGTCTGCAAACGGTTTCCAGTTCCTCCCATTTATCTTCGTCATTTTGCAGGTCCAGTTTATAAAAGGATACAGTTGTGATGCGGCGTCCCAGAAGGCGTCCGTTTTCCAGCAATGCCTGAGACAGCAGGCTGAGCAGTTTTCTGGCGGCGCTGCTGTCGGTGAAACAAAAATCGTAATGTACCGGAACGCCATAAAACTTTTTAGGATTTTTGTCAGAGTAGATGCGTTCGATTTCTTCGCGGAAAGAATCATCTGCAAAGCTGTTCCGGGCCTGATGCAACACTTCGCTGAAACCATACACGCTTTGCTTCTGAATTGATTCTCGGCCTTCTGTTCCCGTGATGATGTTACGTTCATAACGAAAGTAATTGTCCAGCAGGTTCCATGTGGGGGCGTACACATCCGCTAGATAGCGTTTGCGCTCTGCGGCTTTGTGCTGTTTTACAATTTCGAAAATGGTAGTTTCTTCCCACTGCAAGTCTGCATCGCCCGCAGTTCCTGCTAATACCTGCTTAAAGGTAGCAAGCAAGGAAATGGCGGATTCTTTATTATCTGTTCCGAAGTAAACAGTTGCCTGTCCTCTGGTCGGTTCGTATTCCGACATAAAGCACAAGGTGGTTCGATAACTTACGGCGTCATACAGTTTTTCATTCCAGACGCTGGCATTGGTTTTGCTCCAATGTTTGGAGAGAGCTGCCGGGTAATTGTTGTTTTCTGCGTTACAAAAGGTTCCTGTTTTTTCTTCTTCTGATTTCCAATGAATGTTCGCTTTGTAAAATAGCATGATTGTTCCTCCTTGCTCGTTGTCTTTAATTTTTCTGTGACAGATTATAGCAAAGTCAACAAAAACAATTATCCTAAATTTCGGATGATAGTTAGCTCGTTTTGTGTTACAATAGCAGTGAAATGAAAACGCAAAACAATACAAAACACGATTGCACAGGAGGAAACAAATTTATGGAAATCATCATTCATCGTGGTACTCATCAGATTGGCGGCTGCGTTACGGAAATAAAAACAGAAGAAGCGCGTATTGTCATTGACATGGGTACGCCGTTGCCTGGCAGCAAAACAGAAAATGAGCTGGGCGTAGCCGAGGAAGAGATCATTGCGTTACCTGGCGTCACGGTTCCCGTTGCGATGGACGGCGAAGCGGATAAAAATGAAAATGGTCAGATGATTAAGTCTCGAACTTGCGATGCTGTGTTTATCACGCATTATCATGGGGATCATATTGGCCGGATTGATGCGTTGCTGCCGGAGATACCGTTATATATGGGAGAGGCTGCCGGAAATATTTATAGTATTTATTGCAAGCGCATTGACCAGACGGAAAAAATGAGACGGCTGCATGATGCACATTTTTATAAACCCGGTCAGCCGATACAGATTAAAGATATTACAGTGACGCCGCTGCTGACATCTCACAGCGCGCTGGACGCTTACATGCTGCTCATTGAAGCGGAAGGCAAAACCATTTTGCATACTGGCGATTTTTCCTTGCATGGGATGGAAGGGAAGAAGTGGCTTGAAGCGGTAAAAAAACATCTTGAAGAAAAGAATATCACGTCCATTGATTACCTGATCTGCGAAGGAACCATGCTTCCTGACCAGAAACGTACCAGTCCTACCGAGATGGATGTGATTGGACAGATTGATACGTTGATGAAAAAGTACAAAAAAGTATTTGTGCTGTGTTCCAGTACTCATATTGACCGCATTGCGGCGTTTTATCATCATCGCAACTATCATGTACCGATGGTAAGCGACCTGTATCAGAATACTGTTTTACAATATGTGACAAATACCTATGGTAAGTCGGATTATTTTTATCGCATACCTTACGCATACACCTATTCTACAAAGAATAAAAAGTTACAGGATCTGATGGAAAAGTGTGGCTTTGTTGCCCTGATTCGTGCCAATTACTGGAGTAAATGGATGCTGGAGCATTATTACGATGAGAAAGACAGTGCCATCGTATATTCCATGTGGAGCGGGTATTTGAAAGAAGGCCCGGCGAAAAATGAATATCTCTGTGATTTCCTGAAACCATATAAAATCACTGCGTTTATCCATGCGGGCGGTCACGCATTGCCGGAAGAAATCAAGGAGTTTGTGGACGCGGTGAACCCCGCGCACATTATCCCCATTCATACGGAACATCCGGATGCTATGCGGGAACTGTTGCCGGAACGGGAGATAGTGTTGCTGGAAGATAAGGATGTATTGCAGATTTAATTTTTATAATTTTTTTTGCTGTGAAACGACGGATGTACTGAAAAGAGGAAAACGGAATGACGGACAAAAAGCAAAACACAAAAACTGCGGAAAAGAAAAATGTTGGGAATGATAAGCTGCGCCTGCTGGCTGTGTTAAAAATCATGCAGCGTACCGATGAGGATCATCCCCTCACCAAAAACCAGATCATGAACAAAGTGGTGGAGCAGGGGATTGAGGTCAGCAATAGCAAAACTATTGCCGCGGACTTAGCTACGCTGAAAGACGCAGGCTATGATATAGTGACAAATTACAGCGGCAGCTTCATGACCGACGGACAGCTTTTCCAAAATTACGAATTAAAAATTTTGGCAGACAACATTGCCAACGCACGTTATCTGCCCTTGGAAGAAAGTGAATTTATCATTGAACGCCTGCGGGAGATGGCAACGGAATCAGGCGATGAAATGATTGCTGCAACCACGGTTATGGATCCCAAGATGAAAAGCAAAGATATTACAATGAAATATAAACTGGACACACTGTTCCGTTGCATTCAGAAAAAGAAAAAAGTGAAGTTCTGGTACAAAAAGCCGGGTGGGGAACGCACAGTAAGCTACGAAGTGAGCCCTTACGCGTTATCTTTATATGAAGAAGAGTATTATCTGACCGCTGCCTTTGCTGCGGGGAAAAGTTACAGTAATACCCCGTTCAGTTTTAAGGTGAGCCGCATGGAGAGGGTAGAAGAAACGGACGAGCCTGCACGCAAGATTGGTGAAATAAAAGTTCTGTCTGATGGCGGCGGTTTTGCGGATATACAGACATACCGCCGCGTGATGAAGAACATGTGGAGCGGTATCCTGCCAAAAGAGATTGTGCTGAAGGCGGAGCATTTTCTGGCGGACAGCAAACTGGTACTGAGCGCAGATCGGGTAAAGGAAAATGGTGATGGTTCGCTTACCGTTTACATGAAATCCATTGTGAACACCGGGCTTTACCAGACGTTGGCCCGTTACGGTGATGGGGTGGAAATTGTGCAGCCCGAAGAGGCACGGAAAGGTTACGTGGAATATTTGAGGAGCACGTTGGAGGTGTATGAGAAAGATAATATGGTATAATCAAATATAGAGTAGCTTTGAGGTGATACCATAAAGCTTCTGTATCTGAGAATTATAGAAATGCAGCGGAGACATATTTAGAAGATTTGTTAGAACACTTATCTATATCAGTCGTATTTGGGGAGGATGTATATGTTAAAAAAACATCAACTTAAAGATTATCAAGATTGGGCAAAAATAGTAGAAGCAGAGTTGGATGCAAATACAGCATGGATTGATCAATATAACAATTACGCCAAGGATATGCTTAAGAATGAAGAAAAATTTAGGGAAGCCAGGAAACTTTTTAAGCAGTGGGCTAATTTACGTTACTATCTAACTATTGGCAATGCTAAAGATGGGGTTAAAACTTTTGATATTCGGTATTTGGGACAAAGTGTTGGGAATCTTAAGATTAAAAAAAATAAGGACAAACAATGGATAGTATCATTAATTGTTGATGAAACAAAAACTAAAAACAATTTTGACTGTTTTGATTACCCGCTTGGGGAAATTAAGATGCAGTATGGAATGAGAAAAATGGCAAAGCTAAAGAGTTTCGGAAGTTTTTTAAAGGTGATGTAAATGACAGTAAATTGCCGAGACAAAAAGAACATATGGTAGAAAGTGCATTATATTCTGAAATGGAGAAAACAAATTCGGATAATAAAACACTATGTGGCATACAACCGGTAAAATTTGCAAATACGAGAATACATATGAAAACATCCCTCGCTGCGAGTAAATCTTTAAAAGATATAGTAGAACAAACAAAAACGGGTGGGGAGATTGATTTACTCTGCAGAAGAAAATGTGATGCAACAAATGCCAGACTAGTAGCGATTGAAATTAAAGATCAGAATGAAACAACCGAATCTTTTGATATGGCCATTAAGCAGGCTGTTGCATATTCGGTTTTTCTTGTAAAATTGTTACGGAAAAGTGGAACAAAAACGCGTGAGAATTGGCTCAAAATTTTTGGTATGCAAAACCAATATAAAGATAAAATTGTAATCGAAGCTGCTGTTGCTATGCCTGAAGGAAAAACAGCCCCGAGCTATGGAGGGGAAATTATAAAACTGGCTTCTGATGAAATAGTATTACACTACATAAAGATAAAAAATTATGTTCCTGGAGAATTAATAAAAGATGATGTCATATTTGAGCATTCATTTAAAGGACTTTGTTATAAAAAGAAAGCTGTTAAAGATACTACAGCCAAACATTAATAATAATTAATTCGCGCGCCAAATTGCATAACATTTTTTATCCCGAAATACTAGAAATATTTCGGGATTTTTTTGACGTTTAAATGTCTAACTTCGCACTTTGGTAGCCACATAAAAGACAAATTTATTTTTTATAATGTTCAGCAAAGAAAATGCCATATTACTACAACCAACAGGAGGAACAGGTTATGCTGAACATTCAGAAACGGTTTGTAAGAATGGTTGCTGGAACGTTATCTGCTGTGATGATAACGTATGCGTTTGTTCCTGCGGCTGCCTTTGCGGCCAGTCATCGTCCGCCACCGCCAAAACATGGGCGCCACCATCACGACCACTACCATGATAAATGGACTAAGCATGATACGGCTGCGGTGGCGGGTATTGCGGCGATGATAGGATTGTTGGCAATTGCTAATAACAACCGTCGCAATCAGACACCTCCTTCTGACCCGATGTCCTATGCGGAATACCGTGATAAATTTGCAAACAGGTTGAATGATTCAGACAGACTTGTTTATAACAAACTGATCAGCTATCCTGCTGGCGAATACAAAACGGCCTATACAAAACCCGAAACGTTGAAGCTGGTGCAGAAGTTCTGCAAAAAGCTTCCGTACGATTTCCAGTTTGTTGGCACCAGGGTCGTTGCAATGGATGACGGAAGCACGAAAAATTATGTTTACTTCAATCGCTTGGAATCGGCAGGCTCTGACGATTCGGATGTGACCACGATCGACTTTGGTGGAAGTTCAACTCCGGCGGTTGCAATGGCCGCAAAGAATACCTCCGGTGGGGACTCTTATAGCGAAAGCAGAGAGGCCGTGAATGATTACAGTGAAAACCGTGAAGCTTCTGACTTTGCTATGCAGGTGTTGAATTTGGTAAATGCCGAACGGGCTAAGGTGGGGGCGCGTCCCTTGCGGTTGAACCAGGATTTGATGGATGCGGCAGCCATTCGCGCAGAGGAGATTACAAGACATTTTGCCCACGAACGTCCGGACGGCAGTGATTGTTTTACCTTATTGCGCAACCGAAATCGTACTTTGGGTGAAAACATAGCTGCCGGCAGCGAAACCCCGGAAGCTGTGGTGGATCAGTGGATGAATTCGCCGGGGCACCGCGCCAACATGCTGAACAAGGATTTTAAGGAGCTGGGCGTGGGGTATTGCCATAAAGAAGGTACGGAGTATACACATTACTGGATTCAGATGTTCAGGGGATAGTTTGAAAAGCAGTTATCCACATAAAATGCAATAGGGAACTGAAGATGAGCAGGGCTGCCGTCAGTGCAAATTCACGGCAGACGCAAAGCCTCCACTCTTATGCATTCAGGCAGTTGGAATTTACTGACAGTCAATTATTGCTGTCAGGTGCTTTAAAACATAAGAGTATAGGGAACCAAACTCCAGCAACCATGCGTGTTGGCGTTTCAAAGTTGGTCGTTTTTACGACCAGGTAGAGTTTGGAATGTTTTTTTCTAAATTTACTATCTAAAAAACGACAAAAATCCTGATGATTTACCACGCATCAGGATTTTTGTCCTTTTCAAACTTTATGCTTCATAATTTGTCATAGTAAAAAACTACAGAATGTGTTACAATAACATTGGAAGAGAGGAGGCAACTGGCTATGGAAGACGCAAATATTCGTACTGCAATGGAAGCGGAGAAAGAATTTGTGAAAGACCCTCTTTATATCACTGCTTATGAGCAGCACCAGAAGTATTTGCGCGACAAATATGCAAGGGAAAGTTTTTTGCGCAAAGAAGGCGAAGCCATTGGCTTTAAAAAAGGCGAAGCCAAAGCGTTAAAAGAATTTATTTCTGCATTGCTTGCC
The DNA here is from genome assembly GCA_905233365.1 of uncultured Succiniclasticum sp. Taxonomy (GTDB): domain Bacteria; phylum Bacillota; class Negativicutes; order Acidaminococcales; family Acidaminococcaceae; genus Succiniclasticum. The sequence continues at coordinate 5,857 of CAJODT010000075.1, read as the reverse complement.
AGTGGCATGACGGAAGAGGACGCTGCCGGAATTTTAAAAAAGAGTGTTGAGGAAATCCGCCTGGCGCTGAAATAAGTTTAGAAGTTTTTTTGTTTTGACGAATTCGTTGTCAGAATTGAAATAGAAATTTTAACGATTGTCTCTGTACTTGAAAACGCATACAGGCGCGGTTTGTAAGGCGAATACAGACCGCGTTATTTTTTGACAGGTATTAAAAGGACTTTTCAATTATACAGTTGAATACGTGGACAATCGTAATATAGATTTACTTATCTTTAACAAAGAAACCGGGGAAGAAGTTGCGGAGTATATAATATTAGCAAAGTAGTTTTTGAAGGAGGAAGTAATTATGCCAATCAACAAAAACGAAATCACAAAAGAAATGTTTGAAAAAGCCATGCAGTGCAAGACTGCCGACGAACTGCTGATGTGATATCACGGCGTATTTTACAAAGGGAGATAGAAAAGTGGACCAGTTTATTGCTCGGGATTATCAAAGCTTTATAATAAATAACCGAATAAAGGTAAACCATTATCTGAACAAGGTTCTTTGGTTTTTTGTCATTGCAGGGCCGGCTATAGCATTAGGGGTGAAGGCAGGCATCTTCCCGGATATTACGTATCGTACATGTTTTAATATTTCCTTGCTGATTGCCGCTATGTCTGTCATACATCTTATGTTGGTAAAGAGATTTCCTAAATCCTTATTAACCAGCGTATTCGCACTTACTGCGCTGGATATCCTGCTTGTTTACATGGCGTTTGGACACGTAAGCATTCATCTGACATGGTTTCTTGTTCCTCTCCTGAGCATCCTGTTTTGTGACAGGATGCTGTATTTCTATGCGCTGGTTTTAAATTATGTATTGATGATTGCGGCAACCTGGGTGACTGCGCCTTACTATGTTAATCAAAGGTTTCATATTGAGAACACTTCCTCTTATTTTTGGGATATAATAGGAGGCTTTACCATAGAAACGCTGGTTATGGCCGTTTCAGGATATATGATTGGAAGTCTGGCCGTGAATTATTTTAAAGAAAACTTCCGGCAATATGAGGTGATCAGGAATCAGGAAAAGAACGTACAGGAAAAAATGGACATACTGGATTCAATGGTAGAAATATATGACAATGTTAATCTGATCAGTTTTGTCGATAATACAGAGATGTCGTTACGGGACAGTGAACAAAAGAAACATGGCATCGACATGAATGCCCAGACGCATACGCTCATGAACCAGAGAATCAAAAACAGTGTTATGCCCGATCAGTTAGAAGCGTTCCTGACCTTCACGAATATAACGACGGTAAGAAACCGGCTTACTAACAAAAAAATCATCAGCGCCGACTTTATTGATGTTGTGGCAGGCTGGTTCCGGGCCCAGTATATTACCGTTGACGCAGCGCAGGATGGTATACCGAATGTTGTGATTTACACGACAAGAAACGTGGAAGAGGATAAAAGACGTGAAGAGTATTTATTGAGGATTTCTATGACAGACGAGATGACCCGGCTCTATAACCGGAGGTGTTATGAAGAGGATATGTCCGAATATAGGAACAAACCGTTGAAAGACGATTTTGTACTGTTCTCTGTTGATGTGAACGGCTTAAAGACAGTAAATGACACCAAGGGACATGCAGCAGGAGACGAACTTATTAAAGGAGCTGCGGATTGTCTTGTGTTGTCAGTCGGGCAGGCCGGGAAGACCTATCGGACCGGTGGGGACGAGTTCATGGCGATTGTACATACCAAAGAACCGGAAAAGATACGCGAAAAGATGTGGCAAAAAGCAAGCGAATGGCATGGGATGTACACGGATGAAGTTTCCTTGTCTGTGGGCTATGCTTCGTACAGCAATCACCGGGAAGCTACGGTGGATGATCTTGAACGTATAGCCGATGCTGAAATGTATGCCGAAAAGGAAAAGCATTACAAGAGGAAAGGAATTGACAGACGGAGGGTGTCGTCCGGGAAATGACAAGGTGTTTCGCCCGAAGGCTGACAAGATATTGAAGCATACAAATTGATGTTTTACGTAAAATATAAACAGATAAGAAGGTGCTTTTTAGATAATATCGGAGGGAAAGATGAAACAGAATTTTACCATTGCAGGACCTTTTGGCGAATTAAGCGGCGTGATCAATTTGTGCGAGGCGGAGGACAAACGGCGTAACGTGTTGGTTATGGCTCACGGTTTCCGCGGTTCTATGGATGGGGGCGGACGTGCAATTAAACTGGCGGAGGAACTGAGTCAGGATATTTGTTCTGTGGTGCGTTTCAATTTTACCTGGTGTACCATGCTGAGCAATCAGATTGCGGAGCTGAAAGCAGTTTTGGATTTTGTCCGCGAAACGCTGAAACCGGAGAAGCTGTTTTTGTTGGGGCGCAGTTTCGGCGGAGCGACTTCCATAATTGTTGCGTGTGAGGGTAATACCTATCGTCCTGACGGATTGGTGTTGTGGTCTGCGCCCAACAGTTTAAAAAGTACATTTGTCCAGGTTCTGGGTGAAGATGCATTTCAGGCAGCGTTGCAGCAGGGCAAGGCCGTTGTACTGGATGACGAGCGTGGCCGCGATGAAATTCCGCCTGCTTTTGTTTCCGATTTGATGAAATATGATGTTGCAGAGTTATTAAAAAAATGGCAAAGTGGTCCGCTGTTGATTCTCCACGGGGAAAAGGATTGTATCGTGACCCCGGATCAGGCGAAAACAAATTTAGAAATTGCAGGGGGGATTAAGGAGCTGCACTACCTGGAAGGCGACAATCATCATCTGGATTTACGCTGTAAGGAAGCAATCGAGCTGGTGAAAAATTGGATGAAGAAAAATATCTGACAGAGCAAATTTAAATTTCAAAAGAATGAACTGACGTAAAAACAAAGTCGAAATGACGTCATAAATATTTTCACAAAAAAGGGTTGTAAAAGACAAATTCAAGAGGGGGAAGCTGATATGGAAAAATTACAGAATACAGTTTTACCGGATCACCTGCAGATGAATGAAACGGAGAAAAATCTGCTGGCGGCGGAAGAGGAAAAGTACGGTGAGAAACTGGTTGAAATGTCAAAGGACCAAAAATATAGAATGTGTTTTGCCTGTGGGGAGCAAAATCCCATTGGGCTGCATTTACATTTTTTCTGGATTCCAAATGGTGTGCTGGCATTTTTTACACCGAGGCAGGAACATCAGAGTTACGACGGACGAATGCACGGTGGTCTGATCACAGTACTGCTGGATGAGATTATGGGGAACTATATATTTAAAAAGGAAGGCGTGCCCGCTTATACGGCCCGCATCGACCTGCGTTTCCGTAATCCGGTGCTGATAGGTACCACCATTCGCTGCGAAGGGCATGAAGTGAAACGGAAAGGGCGTCTGGTAATTATGGAAGGCGTCATCACCAATCCGGATGGCAGCATTGCGGCGGAAGCGACCAGCACCCTGATGATGGAGAAAAAATAAAGGATTATTATTTATGGTTAAACTCTCACTGAAAGATAAGATTATGGCGTTCATGCAACGGGGGAGCTATGCGCCCATGACGGCGGAGGAGATGATCTTCGCCATTCCCGTGAAGGAAGAACCCATGCACGAATTCTGGGACGCCATCATGGAATTGGAAAAAGACGGGTATGTGGTGAAGACCCGTTTTGAAACCTACGGCCTGCCGGAAAAAATGGGACTGGTGGCAGGACGATTCCAGTTAAGCAGCAAGGGCTTCGGCTTTTTGATCCCCGACAACAAGGGGACGAAGCCGGACGTGTTCATCCCGCCCCGAAAGAGTCACGGCGCCATGAACAACGACAGGGTCATGGCCCGTATCGACAGCCATGCGCCGGGGCGCCGCCCCGAAGGGGAGATCATCCGTATTATTCAAAGAGCCAATACAAGAGTGGTGGGCGTGTTCAAGCGCACCCTGGATTTTGCTTTTGTGGTTCCCGACGACAAACGGATTGGCAGCGATATTTACATTTTGCGCAGGAATTTCGGCGGCGCGGCCAACAATCAGAAGGTGGTTGTGGAGATTACGGAGTGGCCTACGGAAGACCGGAACGCAGAACGCCGCAGTGCGGAAGGCCGTGTGGTGGAAGTGCTGGGGTACGTAGGCGACCCGGGGCTGGAGATTTTGTCCATCATTAAGCAGCATGACCTGCCCCTGGATTTTCCGGAAAACGTAAAACGGGCGGCAGCCCGGGTGCCTGAAGAAATCCGGGAAAAGGACTGGGAAGACAGGGAGGACCGTCGGGATTATCCCGTTGTGACTGTGGACAGTGAAGACGCCAAAGACCTGGACGACGCGGTGTATGTACGGCGTTTGGAGAACGGGCGTTATCTGCTGGGAGTTTACATTGCGGACGTAAGTTATTACGTAAAAGCTAAAACGTTGTTGGACCAGGAGGCGCAGGAGCGGGGTACCAGCGTGTACCTGGTGGATCGGGTACTGCCCATGCTGCCCCAGCGGTTGAGCAACGGTATCTGCAGCCTGAACGAAAAGGTTGACCGCCTCGTCATGAGCTGCGAAATGGAAATTGAAGCAGAGACGGGCAAGGTTGCAAAATATAAAATCTTCCCGGCAGTGATCCATTCCCATCACCGCCTCAGCTATAATTTAGTTCGTTCCATTCTGGAAGAGGGAGACAAAGAAGCAAGAGAGAACTATGCGGACATCGTTCCCATGCTGGAAGAGATGCGGGAGCTTTGCCGCATTTTGCAGAAAAAGAGAGCACGGCGCGGCGCGATTGATTTTGACCTGCCGGAGCAGAAGGTAGTATTGGATGAAACAGGTAAGCCGCTGGAAATTAAACAGCGCATTCACGGACTGCCGGAATCTATTATTGAAGAGTTTATGCTGGCGGCCAACGAAACGGTGGCGAAGCATCTGACCATGATGCAGTGGCCCTGTGTGTACCGGGTCCATGAGTCTCCGGCGGAAGACAAGATGGAAGGACTGGCCAAACTGCTGCAAAGCTTTAACGTGAAGCTGCGCATTCCGAAAAACGGAGAAGTGCGCCCCAAAGATGTGCAGGCAGCGTTGGCAGAAATGAAAGGTCGTCCGGAAGAACGGCTGGTGGATACGGTGGCCCTGCGCTGCATGAGACAGGCTGTGTATCAGACGGAGAACATCGGGCACTTTGGACTGGCGGCAGAGTATTATTGTCATTTCACTTCGCCCATCCGTCGTTACCCTGACTTGCTTGTGCACCGTATTCTGCACGCCTGGCTGAAGGATCCGGACCTGACTCACAGTTTGGCTGCGCTTTCGGAAGACAGTCTGGAGAGTATGGCGGAGCATTCTTCCGTGCAGGAACGCAACGCGGCGGAAGCGGAACGGGAGACTGTGGATTTAAAGAAAGCCGAATACATGCTGGATCACATTGGGGAAACCTATGAAGGTGTCATCTCCGGTGTGACTTCTTTCGGCATGTTTGTGGAACTGCCCAACGGGGTGGAAGGTCTGGTCCATATGTCCAGCCTCACAGACGATTACTATGAATTCATTGAAGACCGTTACTGCCTGACGGGGACCCACACCGGAAATACTTACCGGCTGGGGGACACGGTGAAGATTGAAGTGCTGCAGGTGAACATAGAAGACCGCAGCATCGATTTCATCATGGCCGGAGAGAACGATGCCATGCGTGATTATATCAAGACGCAGCTGGGCGGAGCGATTGGGAACGTCAGAACATATAGCAGCGGCAATGTCCATCGCGGAGGACGCAGGATGAAAAAGTCCGGCAGCAGTTTTGATCAGAAGCCGGACGGAATGGGAAGAACGTATAAATCCGGACACAGCAGTGTGGCCGTTTTACTGGAAGAAATCCGTCAGGACGCGGCCCAGGCTACCGGCAGC
>CAJODT010000074.1:4663-13596 GCA_905233365.1 uncultured Succiniclasticum sp. | reverse complement strand
CTTCTGATCACCTATATGTTCCTGGGGGATCTGCGGGCTACCATCATCGGCGGTCTTGCCATTCCCACCTCCATTATCGCTACCTTTTTCCTGATGGATATTATGGGCTTTACCCTGAACAATATGTCTCTGATGGGTCTGTCCCTGGCTGTAGGTTTCCTCATCGATGATGCTATCGTACTGGTAGAAAATATTTTCCGTCACATGGAGATGGGGAAAAAACCGTTCCTTGCTTCGGCAGATGCTACCAAGGAACTGGTACTGGCTATTTTGGCTACATCCATGTCGCTGATGGCCGTATTCGTTCCTATCGGCAGCATGGGCGAAACTATAGGGCAGTTCTTTAAGCAGTTCGGCCTTACCGTAGCGTTTGCCCTGGCCTTTTCTACGATTTCGGCTTACACTCTGACCCCTATGGTTTCGGCTCACTGGCTGAAACCCCCGGAAACAAAAGATAAGGCTGATTACCGTCCGAAATTTGTAGACTCGATTTTAAAGAGTTTTAATGCAGGATTCGATTATGCCCGCGGTTTGTATGAGCAACTGATGTCATTTGCTGTCAGGCACCCGAAAAAAATTATTTTGGGCTCACTGTTGACGCTGATTTTTAATTTATTTCTCTTGCCTTTTGTGGGAACGGAACTGCAACCGGTTTATGATTCCGGTGAATTCAGGGTCAATGTCAAAGCGGCCCCCGGTATCGGGCTGAACCAGATGGCGGAGTGGACCTGGCCGCTGGAACAGGTCCTCATGGAACTGAAGGATGAAGTCCGGGTGGAGAACATGCATCTGGGCGGTGTCCGGACCGGAGTTAACGAAGGCGCCATTGAAGTGAAACTGAGGCCGGCTGAAGAACGTAAGCGCGGCATGCTGGCGATCATGGCGGACCTGCGGGGAAAATTCAGGGACGTGGGCGACATGCAGGTGGCCGTAGTAACAAATCAGGGTTTCCGGGGCGATCCCCGTCCGGTACAGATCGGCCTGCGGGGCAGTGACCTGGCAAAGCTGACCCGGTATGCCAACGAACTGGCGGAAAAGATCCGGCAGGTGCCGGGTTCTGCAGACGTGGAAGTGATCGGTATCGATCCGGAACCGGAAATCATAGTACGGCTTGACCAGTTCAAAGCCAGCCAGCTGGGGTTGGACAACACCAGCGTAGGCAAGGTGGTACAGTACGCGTTCCAGGGCAAGAGCACCGGGAACTCTTACACCATCGGCAATAATGACTATGATATCATTATCCAAATGGATAAAGATGACCGCAGGACCATCCAGGACGTGGCCAATCTGATGGTATCCACAGAATCGGGAAGTTATGTGCGTTTAGGGGATGTGGCGGAAGTTAAATTAGGTTCCGGTCCTACCCGTATCGACCGTGAAGGCAGGCAGCGCCAGATTGCCGTGTATTCCAATGCTGTGGGTACGTCTCCCGGCGATCTGCTGAAAGTGATTGAAGATAAGCTGATCCCGGAACTGAACATGGATATCGGTTACCGTTACAAGCTGGTCGGCGAGTCAGATATGATGAGCCGAATTTTTGGAGAAATCACGAAAGCGGTAGTGCTGGCAGTTGTGCTGATTTACATGGTGCTGGCAGCGGAGTTTGAAAGCTTTTCCCAGCCTTTTGTCATCATGATGAGTCTGCCGTTTGCCATCATCGGCGCAGTACTGGGCCTGCTGATGGCTAATCAGACCGGCAATATGATGTCCCTGATCGGCGCAACCATGTTATTGGGTCTGGTAACCAAAAACGCAATTCTGTTAGTGGACTATGCCAACCAGGCAAGGGAGAAGGGGATGCCAATCAAAGAGGCAATCCTGGAAGCATGTTCACTTCGTCTGCGTCCTATCCTTATGACTACTCTTTCCACCATGTTAGGCATGACTCCCGTAGCGCTGGGCATCGGTTCCGGCGCGGAACTGCGGCAGAGCATGGGCGTGGTGCTGATCGGTGGCCTGACAACTTCCACGTTGCTGACATTGGTTGTAGTGCCTCTGATTTATATGCTGACGGAAGAGTATAAAGAAAAAAGGAATGCGCAAAAAGCCGGGGCACAATGAAGTCCTTGGCCTGACAACAGCTGTGCCCGACTGTCTTTATAGTACCAGACGAACTCTCTGGTTGCGAGGTTCTTTTTAACTAAGTTTATTAATTTGGTGGTTCTGTATGAGTTATGAAACTGATATCAAAGAAGCGCTGGCCGCTTATAAAGCCGGAACGCTTTCCGATGAGGACATTATTGAGCGTTTTCATCAATTGAATATTTCTGACCTTGGGTTTGCCAAACTGGATCATGACCGGAGTTTACGCCGGGGTTTCCCTGAGGTTGTTTACTGTGAAGGCAAGACGCTCCAACAGGCTGCCGCTATTTTAAAAGTGCTGGCTTCCCGCCACACGAATGTGCTGGGTACCAGAGCTTCGCGGGAGTTATACGAGACGGTGAAACCGGATATGCCGGATGCAGTTTATTATGAACAGGCCCGGCTGATCGTTTTGGAAAAGAAGCCTTTACCCAAAGATCCCGACCATAAAATTGCAGTGATCACTGCCGGGACCAGCGACGTGCCCGTAGCGGAAGAAGCGGCGGTAACGGCAGAAATTATGGGGAATGAAGTCATACGCATTTATGATGTGGGCGTTGCGGGGATCCACCGGTTGTTGGGTAAGGTGGAGGAAATCCGCAGCGCGAATGTGGTGATTGTCATTGCCGGGATGGAAGGCGCGCTGGCCAGTGTAGTGGGCGGCTTGGTAGATAAACCCGTGATTGCAGTGCCAACAAGTGTAGGCTATGGCGCTAACTTCAAAGGCCTGTCAGCTTTATTGGGTATGTTGAACAGCTGCAGCGCCGGGGTAGCCGTAGTGAACATTGATAATGGCTTTGGAGCGGGGCGTATGGCCAGCATCATTAACCATTTAAGATAATGAAATCGTTGTGCAGTCGGAAGCCCGGCTGTTTTCGTCAGAAGACGTTTGGAAAAACAGGAATAGTATTTGACAATAAAATGGCCGGAGGCCGAAATACATACTGCAACAGGCAAGAGCCTGTCCGCAGTAATCTGGAGAGGGACATGAAAGCCTTATATCTTGAACCGTTTGCCGGTATCAGCGGCAATATGCTGTTAGGAGCGTTGTTGGATGCAGGAGTGCCTTTTGCGTACCTGCAGGAAGAGTTTGCCAAGCTGCATCTGGGGGAGTATGAATTAGTTCATAAGAGTGTGAATAAAAGCGGTATCCAGGCGCAATACTTCAATGTGCTGCTGCCGGAAGAACCGGAACATCATCACGGGCACGACCATCACCATGAACATTGTCATTCCCATACATTAGAATATGAGGAAGAAACGGTTCACGACCATGCCTGGATGCATGCGCACGGGATTGCCCACAGTCATGATGCGTCAGAGGCGGATCATCATGCACATCATCACGACCATGAACATCACCATGAACATGCTCATCATCGCCATCATGAGCACCGCAATCTGCACGATATTGAAGAAATCTTAGAACATTCCGAGTTAGCGCCTTCTGTAATAAATAAAGCAAAAGAAGTTTTTTTGGCCATCGCCAAAGCGGAAGCAAAGGTGCATGGCAGTACGGTGGAAGAAATCCATTTCCATGAAGTAGGCGCAATTGACACCATTATTGATGTGGTCGGGAATATCCTGGCGCTGCAGTATTTGGGGATTGAAAAGATATTTACAGCCCCGGTGAACACCGGATTCGGTTTTGTGGAATGCGCCCACGGACAGATGCCGGTGCCAGCTCCTGCGACAGCGGAGCTTTTACAGGGAATGCCGCATTACAGGGGAACCGTAGATAAAGAAATGACAACGCCTACCGGGGCCGCGCTTTTAAAAGTGCTGGCGATTCCGGTACAGGAAGTGCCTGCCGGCTTTACAGTGGAAAAAATTGGTTACGGGGCAGGTACCCGCGATGTTTCCATTCCGAATGTGTTGCGTATTAACGTAGGCATGTATGAAGAAGGCAGTCTGGCCGGAGGAAAAGACGCGGGGATTGAAACCCTGATTATGTTGGAATGCAACATTGACGACATGAATCCGGAAATATTGCCCTATGTGTTGGATAAACTGTTGGAAGCCGGAGCAAAGGATGTCTGGCTGCAGCCTGTCATTATGAAAAAGGGCCGTCCGGCACAGCTGTTAAAGGTGCTTTGTCAGGAATCACTGCAGCAAAGCCTGCAGCGGATTATATTTATGGAAACCACCACGCTGGGGATCCGCAGCTGCCCGGTTACGCGCATAGCGCTCGAACGCCGCTGGAGAGAAGCGGATACGCCCTGGGGGAAGGTACGTGTTAAGGAAGGGCTGCTGCAGGGACAGGTAATCAATTCTGCACCGGAATTTGAAGACTGTAAACGCATCGCACGGGAAAGCGGGCAGCCTTTAAAAGCAGTGGAAGCCGCTGCCTTGCAAAATTAATGATGATTTAAGAAGAAACTTTATTTTAATACTTGTTACCTTTTTTTCACGAAGCCATTTATCAGAAACTAAGAACTGTAAAAGAAAGTTGGAAATCAGAAACAGAGGAACCCACTTTGGACTTTGAAGAATACGTCAACTCGATTGAAGAAACGCTGTGCTCATTAGGCAATGTACAGACTAAAGACATTAACTACGGCGTTCAGATTATCCTGACCGAAACCGGTAAAAAAGTTACACTCAATATATATAACGGAAAGAAGGGCATCCGCCTGGTCTGGGGAGGCGGGGATTCGGAATTGCAGACCCTGGCCATTGATCTGGTGCATAAAATCCATTTCAGAAATTCTGGAGTAAACCATATGGCAGCAGCTTCTGCCGGAAAAGAAAGCCAGTCAAATTCCGCGAAGCTGATTTCAGGAGTTTCTGTACCGGACGAAGATGTGTGGTGCTTAAACGCGCCTGAGCAAGTGCATATAAGTTCAGGACAAACCCGTATCCTGTTAGCCGGGGAGCCGGGCTTTTCCGGTGTCTGGATGGGCAGTGATGAAAGCGGCAAAGGCGATTACTTCGGGCCTTTGGTAGTAGCCTCGGTATGTCTTGACGTGCATGGCGGCGAAGCTTTGCTGAACGCCAGGGTAAGAGATTGCAAGGAAATGACGGATTTGAAGATTCTCTCCCTGAAAGAAGAAATTGAAAAAACCGCGCTTGCTTACACTGTGCTGGTCATGAAACCCCATGCCTACAATATGCGGTATGAACAGGTGCAGCAACAAGGCGGAAACCTGAATACCCTGCTGGCGTTGGGACATATTGCGGCATTAAAGCAGACCTGGCAGAAATATCCGCAATGCCGGCAGGCTCTGGTGGATCAGTTCGCAAAGAATGACAGCATTCCGGAAGGGGTTCATGCTTTTGCGCCGGACTTACAGGTGTGGCAGCGTCCCCGGGCGGAAGAGGATATTGCAGTGGCAGCGGCCAGCGTATTGGCCCGGGCTGCTTTTTTGCAGATGATTCAGGAGATGGGAAAAGAGGCCGGCATCGGCCGGATTCCCAAAGGCGGAGGCGAGGCTGCGACGAATGCCGCGCGTCGACTTGTCCAAAAGCAGGGAACAAAAGTATTGGAACATTTTGTGAAACTGCATTTTGCGAATACGCAAAAGCTGTAACATATCATGCTGCGGACGGTGACGCGGCAGGAAAACTGGTGACCAAGGGAAATGCATCGTAATAAACTGTATAAACGGATTGCGTTGGTAGTGGTATTTGTACTTGCTATTTCTGCGGCAGTCATTTATTTTACATTTGATATCAGGGCGCTGGACTACCTGACCATGTTTTCTTCATGGTCTGTTTTGTGCGCTTTGGGAGCCCTGGCTATCGGGTTGTTCTTTGATGGTACGAGGTTGCTTACCCTGGCCCGGATCACCGGGGAAGACCTGCCTTTGTCCGATGTGACCAAGGTGGTGTTAAGCAATTACTTTCTGGCGGTACTGACTCCCGGTGCTACCGGCGGGGCGATTGCCCAGGTTATGTTTATGCGCCGGGCCGGTGTGTCGGTAGCCCGTTCTACCGTAATCATCCTTGTACGGACCATTATGTCCATCTTTTTCCTGATCATTATGCTGCCCATCTTTATGAAGCAGGATGAAGCTATCACTAGCTGGATTCCCATGCCTGTCATCATGACGGTTTCGGTGATTTTTATCGCAATTCCCGTTACAGCCGTTGCGCTGATGCGTACAAACTACCCGAAACGGATCATCTATTATTTTTCCCGATATTTTAAGCATGAACGGCGGCGCCAGGCTTTCCGCTTGTACTATGATTTCCGTCAGGCGGTCTATATCATGGGAAAACAGCCTGTCATGGTGTTGCGGGCATTTATCGAGTCAGGCGTCAGCCTGACCTTCATTTATCTGACAGTTCCCGCTTATTTTCTGGGCTTGCAGTTTCCCTTTGATCTGGTGCAGGTTATGGGACGCATGTACCTTCTGAATCTGGTGCTGTATTTTTCACCGACACCTGGAGGCAGCGGTATTGCGGAAGCGGGGTTTGTGGCGCTCTTTAATCATTTGGTTCCCAGCGGTACGGTAGGGATCCTGGCAGTTTTATGGCGGTTTACGGCAGAGTACCTGCCTTTCGTATTAGGAGCCGTCATCACCCTGCGTGCTTTTGGCTCTAACGTGCTTTCTATTGCGGAAAAAAGTACAGATCAGAAAGGCTCCGGAGAATGAAACACTGGAACGAGGGCGCTTTTTTCTGGGCGGGTTTGGTGCTGGTCAGCAGCCTGTTGTTTTTGTACGGAATACTGGTCACGCCGGATGAACCTTTGGCATGGCATCCGGTACTGACGCTGCTGGCAGGCATGTTTCCCTGGACAGGCCTGTTACTGAAATCCTGCAAGGACGGTATTTCCGAAAGCCGTACAGAAGACCTGCGCCGGAATTTGTGTCTGCTGGTATGGGGCTTGGTGACCCTGACTGTTTCCAATCAGTTCCATGTGCAGAGGGCTTTGGCCATGGTGCTGAGTTTTCCTGCTTTTGCCATGCTGACCGGCTGGAACATTGACCGCATGTTGCGGGAAGAGGGAGGACTTTTTGCAGGCTGGGCCCGGGTCAGTGTACTCACCTGTGTGCTGTCTGCCGCAGGCTGTGTTTTATATGTACAAAACAGTCCGGAACTTTTTTTTGGCGGCCTGGTGCTGGGGCTGTTGCTTCTGATGATGGGGGCCGGTATCGGCATCGCGCTGCTGTACTACAGAGATGGGGAGTTGGCGGCCTGGCTTCATGCAGCTACCGGGGCACTGGTCATGTTCATCCTGTATGTTTTCCTGTTGCCGGTGGCGAAGGGCTGATACAATTATAATTCTGTGAAAAGGCTATACCGGATTTCCTGAAAGGGGGAATTAACAATGATATATACTGTCACTTTTAATCCATCCCTGGACTATACGGTCCACATGCCGGTTTTTCAGGCCGGGGCCATCAACCGGACTGAACAGGAAGCCGTTTATCCGGGAGGGAAAGGGATTAATGTAGGAATTATCCTGCACCGGCTGGGGCTGCCTGTGAAGCTTCTGGGCTTTGTGGCCGGATTTACCGGCGCGGAGATTGAAAGGCTGTCCGGTCTGGCAGGCTGTCAATGTGACTTCATCCACTTGCAGGAAGGCCTTTCCCGAATCAATGTGAAGATTTGCGCCGGCAAAACAGTGCTGGCCGGGGAAAAGAGGATGGCCGGCACAGAAGCGGGGGAAACGGTGCTGGCTGAAACCGGGGAGGAAACGGCTGTCAACGGACAGGGACCGGACATCTCCGGGAAAGACCTGCAGACGTTGCTGCAGCAGTTTGAAACATTAGGGGGTACCGATATACTGGTACTTTCCGGCAGAAAATTTTGGAACGAATGAACGGGAAACAGGTACGCGTGGTGGTTGATGCGGAAGGAAGCCTTCTGACCAGTGCCATACCCTTTCATCCCTTTTTGATAAAACCAAATAAAGAAGAATTGGAAGAGCTATTCAAACAGGAGCTTCATTCCGACGAAGAGGTGGCTGCCTGCGCAGAGAAGCTGCGACAGCAGGGAGCCCACAATGTACTGGTGTCCCTGGGGGGCGATGGGGCCCTTCTGGCGGGAGAGGACGGCAAAATCTATCGCTGCCGGTCTCCTAAGGGTACATTGGTGAATTCGGTAGGGGCCGGGGACAGTATGGTAGCCGGCTTCTTAGCAGGTTATGAACGCAGCGGAGGAGATTTATCGGAAGCCTTACGATACGGTATTGCCGGTGGAAGCGCCACGGCATTTAAAGACTGGCTGGCAGAGCGGGAAGAAATCGAAGCGCTGCTGGCCGAAATATGAGATGTGCCAACTGTAACAGGGCGGCGGAAAGGAAGGCCTATGCGTATTACAGATCTCTTAAAACCGCAAAGCATTGATTTGAATGCTGTTGTCGCTGACAAACCGGCGGCGGTAGAGCGCCTGGTGCGGGGGGAACCTGGCTGACAAGGCACTGTACAAAGCCCGGGTGCTGGCCAGGGAAGCGGAGGGCAGTACCGGCATCGGGGAAGGGATCGCTATCCCTCACGCAAAGACGGAGGCGGTAAAAGCTCCCGGCCTAGCAAGCATGATCGTCCGGGCCGGGGTGGACTATGAAAGCCTGGATGAAGAGCCGGCATTCCTGTTTTTCCTGATCGCGGCCCCAGCTGGGGGAGAGAATGTCCATCTGGAGGTACTGAGCCGTCTGAGCCGGATGCTGATGGATGATGATTTTCACGAAGCCCTGATGAACGCCAAGACGCCGGAAGAATATCTGCAAATCATTGACGAGGCAGAGAAGATCCAAATCGAACAGGAAGAAGCCGAGGCAGAAGAAGAACGGAAACAGGCAGAGGCAGAACAGGCTGCATCTGCTGCAGCGGAAAAAGCCGGTGAGGCCGGGACTGCGGCAGTGACTGCAGCGGCAGCGGCCGGGGCTGCTGAAGTTTCCGGCA
>CAJODT010000074.1:3558-4547 GCA_905233365.1 uncultured Succiniclasticum sp. | reverse complement strand
GAGACCAACGGTTCAGGCGGTGTGAAAAACACCCTGACGGCCGCCGATATTGAAAGAGCCGAAGGTATAATCGTAGCCTGCGACAAGAACGTTCCGGTGCAGCGGTTTGCCGGAAAAAAGGTGTTGTTCGTAAAAGTGTCCGCGGGCATCAAGGAACCGGAAAATCTGATCAATACCATTCTGAAAGGAGAAGCTCCCGTCTTTAACGGAGAGAGCGCCCCCTCTGATGAACCGGCTGCCACGGCGGCAGAAGGGGAAAGTGTTGGCCGCCAGATTTACAAGCATCTGATGAATGGCGTGTCCCACATGCTGCCTTTCGTCATTGGCGGCGGCATTCTCATCGCCCTGGCTTTCCTTTTTGATATGGGCAATGCAGGCACGGCCAACTTTGGCTCCGGCACCCCGTTAGCTGCTTTCCTGAAAAATATCGGGGGATTATCCTTCAGTATGATGATGCCGATCCTGGCAGGTTACATAGCCATGAGTATCGGCGAGCGTCCGGCCCTGATGCCCGGTGTGGTTGGCGGTTTCCTGGCGGTGAACGGCGGGTCCGGCTTTTTCGGCGCCCTGTTTGCGGGTTTTATTGCCGGATACCTTGTGAACTGGCTGAAGAAAGCCCTGTCCGGGCTTCCCCAGGCCCTGGAAGGTACAAAGCCTGTGCTGCTGTATCCGGTGCTGGGACTTTTGCTGATGGGTATCATTATGACTTACATCATTAACCCGCCGACGGCTATGTTCAATAAATGGCTGGCGGATGTACTGGCCGGCATGTCTTCTTCCAGCAAAGTCATTCTGGGCTTTATCCTGGGAGGGATGATGTCCATTGACTTCGGCGGGCCTATCAACAAAGCGGCTTATGTATTCGGTACAGCTTCCCTGGCGGGAGCTTCCGGCCAGGCTGTTTCCTCCGGCATCATGGCTTCCGTTATGATTGGCGGCATGGTTCCGCCTATAGCCATTGCGCTCTGTACGCTGCTGTTCAAAAAGAA
>CAJODT010000074.1:0-3493 GCA_905233365.1 uncultured Succiniclasticum sp. | reverse complement strand
TCTGACCCCCTGCATGTGATTCCGGCCTGCGCCATCGGCTCGGCAGTGGCAGGCGCACTGTCCATGCTGTTTAACTGCACCGTGCCGGCGCCCCACGGAGGCCTCTTCGTGTTCGGAGTGGTAACCAACTGGCCCATGTATTTTGTGGCGCTGGTAATCGGGGCTCTGGTGGCCTGTTTCATTTTGGGGTTCACCCGTAAAGATGCCGTTGAATAACTTCGTTTTATATAATGTCCATTTATTATTTTAACCTGTTTTATTTATTGTAAAAGGAGGGAGTATCTATGAAAACATTTGCCTATGCCATTACCGATCCGGCCGGTATCCATGCCCGTCCCGCAGGCTTACTGGTTAAGGAAGCCAAAAAGTTTGAAAGCAAAATCTCTGTAGCCAAAGGCGTCCGGAAGGCAGACCTGAAAAAACTCTTCGCAGTTATGGGCCTGGGCGTGAAACAGGGGGAAACGATTACGATTGAGGTGGAAGGCGCGGATGAAGAAGCGGCTGCGGCTGCTGTAGAAGCTTTCCTCAAAGCTAACTTATAAAAAGCTGACTGATAATCCGTTCAGAGCAAAATGAACAGACCGGGGAGGGAGGCGCAGTCTTGCAGGGCATCATTGAGCCGCTTTTTCCCGGTCTTCTTGTCATTAATGAAGAGGAGAAGCCTATGCTTACTATTACAGGAAAACCCGTATACGGGGCTGTCAGCATCGGACCGCTGGCCTTATTCCACCGCAATACGATTTCCACGGCTGCCCGGGCCATAACAGATCCGGAAGGGGAAGTGCAGCGCTTTCAGGCAGCCCGCGAAGAGGCCTGTGCCCAGCTGGGGGAATTATATGATAAAGCGTTGAAAACCGTAGGCGAAGAAGATGCCGCCATCTTTGAGATCCACCAGATGATGCTGGAAGATGATGAGTATATCGAAGGTGTGGAAAACCATATCCGGGAAGAAATGTTGAACGCCGAAGCGGCTGTGGACAAGACGGCCCGGGAGCTTGCTGAAATGTTCCGGGGTATGGATGACGAATACATGCAGGGGCGGGCAGCGGACGTGCTGGATATTTCCCGCCGGGTGGAACAGATCCTGAGCGGCGGCCCGGCCATTGACTTTTCGCAGTATGAACAGGTTATCCTGGCTGCGGACGACCTGGCCCCCAGCGAAACCATGCAGCTGGATACGAAAAAGATACTGGGCTTTGTACTGTCCGGCGGCAGCGCCAGTTCCCATACGGCCATCCTGGCGCGGAATCTGGGAATAGCCACCGTGGTCAACACCGGGACCCAGATCCATACGGACTGCGAAGGCAAACTGGCAATTGTTGACGGTTTTACCGGCACGGTGTATCTGGACCCGGATGAAGCGACTCTGGCAGCCATGCAGGAAAAACAAAAGCAGGCCCAGGCTGAACGGGAACGACTGGAGAATGTCCGGGGCAAGGAAAGTGTGACTCTGGACGGGCAAAAGGTGCTGATCTATGCCAATGCGGGGAATCCCGCCGATCTGCCCGGCGTCATCGCCAGCGACGCGGAAGGCATCGGCCTGTTCCGCAGCGAGTTCCTGTATCTGGAAAATGATGATTATCCTACGGAAGAGCAGCAGTTTGAAGCCTATAAAAAAGCCCTGACTGCCATGGAAGGAAAACGAGTGGTCATTCGTACCATGGATATCGGCGCCGATAAAAAAGCAGACTATTTTGAACTGGATCCGGAAGAAAATCCGGCCATGGGCCTCCGGGCCATCCGCATCTGCCTCACAAGGCCCGAACTTTTCAGGACCCAGCTGCGGGCACTGTGCAGGGCATCCGTATATGGCAGGCTGGCGATCATGTTTCCCATGATCATCTCTGTGGATGAGGTAAAGCAGGCAAAAGCTTTATTGGCTGAAGTGATGGCACAGCTGAAAGAAGAGGGGATTCCCTGTGCGGAGAAAATCGAAACAGGCATCATGATCGAAACCCCGGCGGCGGCTCTGGTCAGTGACGCCCTGGCGGAAGAAGTAGACTTTTTCAGCCTGGGGACCAACGACCTGACCCAGTACACTCTGGCCATCGACAGGCAGCAGACAAAACTGGATGCGTTCTTCGACCCCCATCATCCTGCTGTGTTGCGGCTTATTGAGATGACGGCGAAAAATGCTCACAAAGCCGGAATCTGGGTGGGCATCTGCGGAGAGCTGGGCGCTGACCTTTCTTTGACAGAAGCGTTCCTGCGCATGGGCATCGATGAACTGTCTGTTTCCGCCACCAGCGTGCTTCCCCTGCGGGATAAGGTGCGCAGTCTCAATTTAAAATAATAAATATAACAATTATCGAAAGCCCCGTAACCCCCTTGCTTCAGCCAAGGGGATATAAGGATCAATTAAAATATCGTGCCTGCTATTTGAGTAGATTACCTTGTAAAGGACATTGACGACATGAGAGAGTTTAACCTTCCGTTATTTATGAAAGTGAAGCCGGATGCGCTGAAAGAGTTAAAAGAAAACCTGGACCAGTATTTTCCGGATATCGTCAGAAAAAAGGTATTGATACTGACGACCGAAGGTCTTTTGCAAAGGCTGGAGAAAAAGGTGACCGTACTGTTGTCCCAGCTGGAAGAGTATGAAGTGGTTACGGTAGAAACCAGTTCTTACGATTATGCTGTCTCCGTTGCCAAAAAGATCAGCATGGAAGGAATCCGTATGATTATGGGCTTTGGCGGCGGAACCGCACTGGACACGGCAAAGTATGCGGCGTTTGTAGCGAATGTGCCGTATATAGCCATCCCCACGGCGCTCAGCAATGACGGTGTTTGTTCCCCTGTATCCGTTCTTTTTTCCAAAGGCAACAGGACCCATTCTTTTACGTCCAAAACACCGGACGGACTTCTGATTGATACGGACATTATCTTAGAGTGCCCCCGGTTGTTGCTGGAAGCCGGCGTAGGAGACATTATCAGCAACTATACGGCCCTGTATGACTGGGAACTGGATTGCAAATTTAACCACGGCCAGCCGAATGACTTTGCGTATATGCTGTCAGAAAGGGCATTGAATGCGTTGCTGTATTCCAATATTAAATCCTTCAGCAGTCCGGAGGGGATTAAAATGCTGGCCCAGTCCCTTGTACTGGGGGGACTTGCCATGCAGATCGCCGGCAGTTCGCGTCCCTGTAGCGGTTCAGACCATCTGTTCTGCCATGCGTTAGACGAACTGTTTGATCATGGCCTGCCCCACGGTATCGTTGTAGGCATCGGTACCATTGGCGCCGCCTGGCTGCAGAAGCGCGATTACCGGATGCTGCTGGAATTTTTGAAAGAATACGGCATTGATATTAATCCGAAGCGCAGAGGCATCACGGAAGTTATGTTTATCAGGGCCTGGCTTTTCGCCCGGGAGGTCCGCAAAGAACGCTATACGGTTCTGAACAACATGGAAATGATGCCCAAGCGGATGAAAGAAGATATGTTTAAAGAACTTTATGCCATGATGTGCAGGGTCTGATGCCAATTAATTCGT
>CAJODT010000073.1:6133-26657 GCA_905233365.1 uncultured Succiniclasticum sp. | reverse complement strand
TCAGAGCCTCATCAGTACGGATATGCTGCTGAAAGGTATGCAGTACTGGCAGTTGCGCAAATCCTATGTAATTTTCATCTGCACCTTCGACCCGTTTCGCCAGGGCTTGCCCATGTATCGATTCAGCTACCGGTGCAGGGAAAATCTTTCTTTGGAAATGGGCGATCTGACGGAAAATATTTTTCTGAATGCAACGGCAGCAGATAAAGCGACAGACAAAGAATTAGCCGCTTTCCTGTCGTACGTCAACGGAAAAGCGGCAGAGAGTTCTTTTAAAAAAAATCTGGACAACGAAGTGAAACGCATTCGGGATAGTGAGGATTGGAGGTTTCACGCTATGTTTTATGAAGCAGAGACGCAGTTTCGCGAGTGGCTTGGGGAGAGGAATGCAAATTTTCAGATTGCCAGGAATATGCTGAAAGATAAAGTCCCTGTGGATCAGATTATGAAACACACAGGGCTTACTGCTGAAGAAGTTTCAGCGGCAGCAAAGGAAACAGACGCCGTAGTGGCAGAAGAATAAAAAATATAACAGACTCGCAACACTTCCGCAGCATCTGCCTGAAATACGGCAGATGCTTTTATTTAGAAATAATATTACGCATTTTTTGCGATTATTAGTTCTTCACTTGAAGTCAAAATTTTTGACCTCAAGTTTTGGGGAACTTTGCAAGCACCTTTTGGTATCAATAAGTATCCGTTTGACGATTTGACCGGGCAAACCCAGAACCTCCACTCTCAAGCAGTTTGAATATACTATAGTCCAGTCATTGCTATCAGGTGCTTCCAATAGGGGTCTACCTTTAAAAACATAAGAGTCAGAGGAACCAAACTTCAGTATCCATGCATGTTTGCGATTCAAGGTTGGTCGTTATTACGACCAGGGCAAAGAAAAACAGCGCGTGCCATTTCAATTTGGCGTGCGCTGTACTAACCTTTTTTCACTTTCAACAATCCTAATTCTGCTCTCCCACCTGTTCCATCAACGCGTTCTGCAACACTTTTGAAAAGTTCAGCCCCATCGCTTCAGCTTTTTCATTCAGCCAATACGGAATAGTACAATTCTTTTTCACGGCGCGGTTGCGTAGTTTGTTCCGGTAGGCGGCAAAGTCCACATCAACAAAGGTGAGTAAGCCATCGGAAAAATCAAAGTTTTCGTCCGCATCCTTTTTCGCCAGTGCGATGGCCCCGGCATAGGTAGAAGCCTCGGGAAGCGCAACGTTCATGTCTTCCATTTCAATTCCCTTCAGGCCGATTGCGTCCCGGGCCATTGCAATCGCGTCAAATTCATCTTTGCCTTCCGTATAGATTTCCATGTCAGGGACAAACACCAAAAAATCTTTTCCACTTTGTTTAATTATGATCGGGTACACTTTTTTCATGGCTTTATCCCCCACTTTTTTAAAATCCGCTTTGCCGTAATTTCATTTATCTCCGTGTGCCGGGGCACTTGCTCTATGTCGTTGCCCCGCTGGTACGTATCATGATTGCCGCCATGTTCTTTAAAAACAAAACCTGCAGCTTCTAACTTTTTAATCAGGATTTTTCGTTTCACTTTGATATCTCCATTTATATTATACGTATTTTATACGTATTGTCAAGAATGACAGAGAAAGCCAGACCGAAGCCTGGCTTTGTTTTGTTACCGAAAACATATTGTTAAGGAGGCGCCGCTTAATTCGCTTGCACGCTAACCGGTATCTTTTTAACTTGTTCTTTGTATTTCTCGCACACATCCTGTCTGGCTTTCAGGTAAATTTTTGCATACTTATCATTCTTCTTTGCAAAGAGCAAGATAAACTTCACCAATTCCGCTACTGAAGATGTTTTTTTCTCAACTCTCCAAGCGATGTTTTTGCATCAAGCAGTTATCATTTTTTATATCAACTCTCTTGTCTTCCCCACCAAATACAAAGGAATATTGGTAATTTTTTCATCCTGCCGGTAGCCTCGTTTGGAAAAACGGATGGCATGGTCCGGACTGCGTTCGGCAATGTACCGCTTAAAGGCCGGCGCAGATTTATCTTCGCCGCCTTTTACTTCCACGGGAATAATTTCTGTACCATGCTGAAGCACAAAATCAATTTCAAAGTTACTTTTGGAAAAGTACCGCGGCTCCACCGCAAACTGCCCGCGCAATTGCTGCAGCACATAATTTTCCGTCAGCGGGCCTTTAAATTGATAATCCGATTTTAAAAGGATTGCGCTGTTATCGATACCTGCCATATGTTTCAGAAGCCCTGTATCAAAAACAAAAAGCTTGAACTGATCCAGTTTGTCAAAAGCTGCCAGCGGATGCTCCGGTTTCGATACGTTGTAAACGCGCACCAGCATACCGGCCGACACAAGCCACTCTATCGCTTCTTCAAACTCCCGGGCCCGGGCACCCTCGCGCACAACGCCGTACATAAACTTTTCATTTGCTTTGGCCAACTGTGAAGCAATACTGCGGAACACCATCAGGATCCGTCCGCTGTTGACCTTACCGTTGTGTTTGGAAAAATCGTTTTCGTAGACCTCGATCAATTCCTGCTGTATCCGCGCGATCTTCGCCGGATCCTTGTACTTGAGCCAGGACGCCACGCTTTCCGGCATTCCGCCCACTATGAGATAATTGTTATAGGCTTCCGTAAGGCGGTTATGAAATATAGTTTCGATGACCTGTCCTTTTTTTATGCTCTGGTAATAGACAAACAGGGCTTCATCCGCCGCCGCAAGGTATTCATCAAAGGTCAGCGGATAAAGGGGCAACAAGTTGACCATGCCTACGGGATAAGATTTTGGCTGTGCAAGAAGTGTTCCCAAAAGACTGCCTGCCGCAATCACATGATAGTCCCCTGCTTTTTCATAAAAATATTTCAGCGCATTCAAAGCAGCCGGGCACTCTTGTATTTCATCAAAGATGATCAGCGTTTTTCCTGGCAATATCTTTGCACCCGCAACCAGGGATAACAGTTCAATGATTCGCTGCGGGTTTTTATTGGTCTCAAATACAGATTTCAGCTCATCGGTTTCGTCAAAGTTAAAATAAACGTAATGGTTATAATAACTTTTTCCAAACTCTTTCATCAGCCAGGTCTTGCCAACCTGCCGCGCGCCCTTCAGCACAAGCGGTTTCCTGTCTTCGCCAGATTTCCATTGAATCAAATCCTGTATTGCATTACGTTTCACGGAAATCACCGTCCTCTCACTGCTTTGGTTTTATTTTAACACATTTTTTCAATTATTTTAAGCAGTTTTTACACATTTTTTTGGTTTTTTAATAGATATTTTACACATTTTTTGATTTCCATCAGCAAACTTTCAAAACATCAATCTAAAATGGCAGATGCTTTTTTATATCTGTTTTGTTATAATAAGTACAAAGCGGAGGACTAAATCCGCGGGAGGATTGACCTATGAAAGATTTAATTGCGTATTGCGGACTGGATTGTGAGAGCTGTGAAGCCCGCATCGCAACAGTCAATGATGATAATGCACTGCGTAAATCTGTTGCAAAACAGTGGTCGGAACTGAACCATGTGGAGATCGCACCGGAAATGATCAACTGCTCCGGCTGCCGGATCGACGGAGCGAAAACACCCTACAGTGGTTCCCTTTGTCCCATCAGACAGTGCGCTTTGGGCAAAAAATATGAGACCTGCGGAGACTGCGGCGAAATGGAAACCTGTAAAAAGCTCGCCATGGTCACCGGGAACAATGTTGATGCGCTTAACAATTTGAAAAGTCATAAGAACTGACGTAACTGTTGATATTATTTAAATTAATTTATTTTTAGTGAGGTGCGCTATGAAACATTTTGCAGTTAAAAACTTGAAAAAACTTTTTATTGCTGTTTGCGCGTTCGGCATTCTGGCCGGCGCTCTTGTGTTGCCGATGCAGGTGCATGCAGCAGAAACGAAATCGCCTGCCACCATTTCGTTGCCCGCGCCGTTTACCAAAGACGGCCTTACGGTGATGGAAGCACTGGACCGGCGGAGAAGTACCCGGCAGTTTGCAGACGCAGGTTTGAATGAAAAACAGTTGTCAGCCATACTGTGGGCAGCCAACGGCATCAACCGTCCGGAAAAAGCAAAACGTGTGAACCCCACCACCATGGGAATTTATAATATTGATGTGTACGCGGTGATGGCCAACGGCATTTACAAATATGAGCCGCCTACCCATTCCCTGACGCTGATTTCCCCGCAGGATTTCCGTCCCCTGATCAATGAAAAGCAGAAATTTGTCCATACAGCACCCCTGACCTTGTTCTTGGTGGCCAACCCGGTTCCGCCCAGAGACCCTTCCCGTCCGGTAAATTTGGAGCGGCAACATACCTTTAATTGCATCGTGGCGGGCACCATGGTACAAAGCGTGGCCCTGGCCGCCGTCAATGAAGGACTGGGCACCTGCGTCCGCGGTTCCATTGACCGGGAAGCATTCGCCAAAGCTGTTGGCCTGTCCTCGGAGCAGACTGTGCTGATTTCTCAGACTATTGGCGTATTACCCAACTGAGTGTGGCACTGACACGGTAACTTGTCAGTCCATTTTCATTATATGCATTGTCAAGGATGACAGAGAAAAAGCCAGACCGAAGTCTGGCTTTGTTTTGTTACTGCAAATATACTGTTAAAGAAACACTGCTTAATTCGCTTGCACGCGGACCGGCTTTTTACATGCTCTTCATTTTTCTTTTTCCATACCCCAGGCGTACACGCCGTCAAGGTTTAGCAGTACGTGCGGATCAAAATCGGCGTCATAGTTTCGGCTGCGTTGCTTTTCATAGTCGTCCAGCGCAATTTTCGCGTAGGGGAACAGACGGAAAATGGCGTAAAGATTTGTGGCTGCCAAAAACGCCATGAATAAGTCTGCCAGATTCCAGACCAGCGGCAGGGACGCAACACTTCCGAACATAGTCATGGCCACCACGGCTGCCCGGAATATATATAATGCCATTTTGCTGTCCGTAAGGAAGGCCAGATTGATTTCCCCGTAATAATAATTACCCACTAAAGAGCTGAATGCAAACATCATGATCATGACGCCGATAAAAATTATGGCCCATTTGCCTACCTCTATTGCCAGACTGTGCTGTATCAGTTCGATACCGGTTAACTGCCCACCGATTTCATACACGCCGGTGAGCAGGACGAGGGCAGCGGAGGCAGAACAGATCAGAAGCGTGTCCACATAAACGCCAAAGGCCTGGATCAGGCCCTGCTTCACCGGATGGGTCACAAATGCGGTGGCCGCTGCGTTGGGTACGGAACCTTCACCGGCCTCGTTGGAGAAGAGTCCCCGCTTGATACCGGTCATGACGCAGGCACCAAAACCGCCGGCTACGGCAGCCTGGGGCGCAAAGGCATTGCTTACAATTAAAGCAAAAACCGCAGGCAACTGTCCTAAATGCATAATGATGACGACGAATGCAATCAAAAGATACGCACCTGCCATGACCGGTACCAGCATTTCCGCAACTCTGGCCACAAAGTGGGCCCCGCCGCAGAGGACGAGGGCTAACAAAAGGGAAACGACTACGCCGGTGATGGTTCGATCCCAGCCGAAGGCGCTGAACAGTGACAGTGTGATGGTATTCGCCTGCAGGGAGTTATAAACCAGAGCAAAGGTTATCACTAATAGTACCGAAAACAGCTTTGCCAGCCTGGGCATATGCAACGCATTTTGGATATAGTAAGCAGGACCGCCGTGAAAAGTCCATTTGCCTTTGGGTAATTTATAAATCTGGGCCAGGGTGCTTTCCACAAAACCGGTAGCGCTGCCCACGACGGCCACGATCCACATCCAGAAGATAGCGCCCGGTCCGCCCAGCACAATGGCTATGGCAACACCGGCAATATTGCCTACCCCTACCCGGCTGGCCGTACTTACACAGAAGGCCTGGAAGGAGGAAATCTGGTTTCCCATCCGTTGCGTCCCAACGCCTTCCGCCAGTAAGCGAACCATTTCCACTAAATACCTGATCTGTACAAATCCGGTACGGAATGTAAAGTACAGTCCCAGTCCAATCAGAAGAACTATCAGGATATAGGACCAGAGGGGTTATGAATAGAGTGAATGTATCCATGCTGCAACTCCCATCTTAAGAAAGCACTGATTAAATGTTTAATTTTTATACAGACATTGCTTATTTCATTATTATTATATATGACGTTATAATTGGGCGTCAATAAAAGCTTTTCTTGCTTTCGTTTCCAAAAAAAAGCTACAATAATTACACGCTTTGTCAAGGATGACAGGCAAAAAGCCAGACCGAAGCCTGGCTTTGTTTTGTAACTGCAAACATACTGTTAAGGAACACCGCTTAATTCGCTTGCACGCGGACCGGTACCTTTTTTACTTTTGCTTTGTATTTCTTGCGCACATCCTGTCTGGCTTTCAGGTAAATTCTTGCATTTACATCATCACAAAAATGATCGACCAGCCACTCGAGACGGTTTACTTTGCCTTCAAAGTCAGAAACATTTAAAACGGAAGGCAGCCCGGGCATTTTATCAAAATCCACATCAGGCCCGATATAGTGTTTTTTAATCAGCTCCGTTATTTCCGGTTCCCGCTCTTCCTCCGGAAAAAAATCTTTGTAAAATGCTTCCATCAACTCACTGTTCATCATAAACAACGCGTTCAGGCAGTCCTGCTCGAAACCAATCATTAAAAAAGTATTACGCCCTTCTTTTATTTCATCTTTGGCAAGCTTTCCGCCATTGCTTTCAAGTTTATCTGCCAACAAATGCATTTCTTCAATGGCGGGCTCTAAAAAGTTGCGGCATTCATCCCGAATGAACAAAGCGTTCTTTTCCATTACATCATACATGTGGAATAGAGGTTGAAAAAATTCTTCTTCAGATTGGTTTTTAAAAATTTCTCTCTTTTCGTTAAGTTCACCCAGCAAATCTTCAATAATCTCATACTTTTCCTCAAAATTCCATTCTTCCATAGTTCTTTACTACCTTCCTTTTATATAAATTAAAAATTATTTGTTCAACGCTTAAGGAGACGCTGATTAAATGAGTTTGTGCGCTGACGGGTACTTTTTGCAACAGACAGGGAAATGGCCCAACGACACAGCCGTAGCTGCGTCGGGTCATTGAAGCAGCCAGCCGCAAAAGGCGCCCGTCAGCGTACAGACGGATTAATCAGTGCTTCCTTAACGTTGACACAAGTGTTAGTTTACGACTATATTACAAGAAAGTAAAGGGTTTTTGAAGGAAGATTGTGAATAATTTATGTCTTTTGACGAGATTTTTTCCGTTTTTTTAATGAAAACATGATTTTTTTGCAATTTGTGTGAAATAAATGTGAAAACCAAAAAGCAAAGGCTGAAGCAAAATACCATGTACGGTTTTGCGAAGCCTTTGCTTTTAATTCTTCTATTTAATATGCATAACCAAACAATTTTTCTGTCAGTTTGTTATTTTTTACTCCAACTTTCTTTGCGTTCCCTGCGCAGCATTTTATCCGGATCCAGATGCTTCTGCTCCACGCCCGATGCAAGCTCTGCCACACCGGTCAACGGGTTCAGCGGTTTCACCTTGCCTTCACAGACCGGGCAGTGGCATTCGTTTTTGTAGTTTTCCGGCTCCGTGTAAGTGGTAATCACGCCTTCGTAATTTCGCAGAATCACCTTCCTCGGCGTCTGGGAAATCAGATAGTTGGGCATCACCGGCGTCTTGCCACCGCCGCCGGGAGCATCCACAACAAATGTGGGAATGCAGAATCCCGACGTATGACCCCTCAGCGCTTCCATGATTTCGATCCCTTTGGAGACAGGCGTCCGGAAATGACTCAGGCCTAAACTTGGATCGCAATTGTAAATATAGTAGGGGCGGACCCGTGCGCTTACCAGCTTATTGACCAGTTCTTTCATCACATACACGCAATCATTCACGCCCGCAAGCAACACGCTCTGGTTCCCCAGGGGGATACCGGCATCCGCAAGAAGAGCGCAGGCTTTGCGCGCTTCTTCGGTGAGTTCGTTAGGATGATTAAAGTGCGTGTTGCACCACACCGGATGATATTTTTTAATCATATTGCACAGCTCCGGTGTGATCCGCTGCGGGCAGACCACCGGCGTCCGAGTGCCGAAACGGATAATTTCCACATGATCGATGGCCCGTAATTCGGACATAACAGTTTCCAACACCTTGTCGCTGAGCATCAGCGCATCACCGCCGGAAATGAGCACGTCACGAATATGTTTATTGTTTTTAATATATTCAATGCCGCGCATGATCTGTTCCATGGGAACGTTCTGATCATGCTGGCCCGCGAACCTTCTTCTGGTACAGTGCCTGCAATACATGGAGCACTGGTCCGTAACAAGAAGCAGTACCCGATCCGGATAACGGTGGGTCACCCCCGGCACAGGGCTGAATTCATCTTCCGCCAAGGGATCCGCATCTTCATACGGGGCAAAATGCAATTCATTGGCAGTGGGAATCGCCTGTTTCCTGACAGGGTCGTAGGGATTGTCAAGGTCGATCAGCGAAAGATAATAGGGAGTCACCGCCATCCTGAGTCTCCCCAATGTCGCTTCAATTCCGTTACGCTCTTCCTCAGTCAGAACGATGCCGTACTCTTCCAGATCCTTTACAGTAGTGGCTCGGTGGGTGACCTGCCAGCGCCAGTCATTCCAATCTTTCTCTGCTATATCTTTAAACAGCCCATTCTTCGTCTTCATCTTTTCCCCTCCTGATTGCGCGGAGACATTGATTTAAGGAGACACTGATTTAATGAGTTTGTGTGCAAATGAATCAATACTTCCACGCATTAAAAAATGTTTAACACTATTATACAGGCGAATCGAAAAATAATCTACTATAAGTTATAAATTTTGTAAAAGTCAGAGCCGTTTCACACAATTCTGAAGATTATTGATTGCTTTTATATTTTATTCTGTGTTACAATAATTTTAACGTTAAGGCATTACGCTTTAGGCAATTATTATATATTGATTTTTGAATTTGCAAAACCATTTTTAAGAAAGAGGTGAATTGAATGAAGAAAACGATTTTAAGTGCTTTACTGATTGCAGCGGTTATGGCAGTTATGCCTTTTTCCCAGGCTGACGCCGGATTTAAGCTGCCGGGCGTGAAGGTGAACCTGCCCGGAAACAATACCAAAGCCCCCACCAATAACGCGCCGGCTCCTTCTACTAACCAGGCATCAACAAAAATCCTCGGCAAGTTCATCGGCCCCGATGGCGCTCCCATGAAACGGGCTCAGGCAATTTTCGCGCTGTCGCCTCTGGCTATTGAAAAGCAGGATGTGCGCTGGTTCCTGAAACCGGCCCGTCTGGGTATCGCGACCGGCCACGTAGATGATGAAGGCAACGTGTCGGTTCCCGGCCAGGTAGGCCAGACCTATGATATCATCCTCTGGCTGAAAGGGTATGAGCCCGTTGTTGTGAAAAACGTAACCTGCCCGGCAAACATCGGAACGCTGCAGAGCTCCGGCAAGAATGAAACCTTACGGGAAATATTCGAAGACCACAGAAGATAAATGAATTACAAAAGCCTGGCCATTGCTGGCCAGGCTGATTTTATTAGCCCGAAATAATGCTTTCCTTGCTTAACTAAATTGAAAAGTTTTCCCAAAACTTCCTTCATATTAAAAAGCGGCCCCAAACGGAGCCGCTCCTTTTTTTGATAAAACTTTTAACTTATCAGCAGACTGTTGCCTGCATGATAAAACAATCTTTCTGCTCTTCTTACCAGAGTCCGATGACCTTCCACCACATGGAGCCAATGCCCAGGAAGCAGATCAGGAACAGGATGGAGCAGATGAAGCCGACTTTCCACCATTCCGGCTGGGTGATGTAACCAGAGCCGAAGTAGATGGGGGAAGGACCGGTTGCATAGTGGGTTAAGCAGCCCATGATACCGGTTTCAACGCCCAGTGCAATAGCGGAAAGCATGGGCGGAGCGCCTGCTGCAACCGCCACGGCCAGGAATGCGGCATATACCGCGCTGACGTGTGCGGACAGGGACGCGAATGCGTAATGCACGTACATGTTGATAAGGCACAGGATGATTAGAGTGGTCATGGGGTCAATGCCTTTCAGGCTGCCCGCGATGCCGCCGGCCATCCATTTAATAAAGCCCAGTTTTGCCAGACCGGTAGCCAGGCTCATCAGACCGCCCATCCATACTAGCGTATCCCACGCGCCTTTTTCGGTAATGATATCATTCCATTCCAGCGCGCCCCGCACCAGCATGAAGCCGATGCAGACAAGGGCAATCATGGTAGCATTCAAACCCGTGAAGGAAGTTGTCGCCCACATAACAAGTGCTGCGATGAAGGCAATCATTACGGTGGTTTCCGCGCCGCTCATGGGACCCATCTTTTCCAGTTCGTCTTTGGCCAGCTGCGGAGCTTCCGGAGTCTGGGTCAGTTCCGGTGTAGCCAGTTTATAAACTAAATACGGAGTAATGATCAAAGCAATGATACCAGGGAGAATGGTGGCCAGCGCGTAAGTGCCCCAGGTGATATCCAGACCGGTCACGTCTTTGGCCAGTTTTGCTACCAGCAGGTTCGGCGCCACGGAGGTCAGGAACAGGGAAGAAGTGATGCAGTCGCATTCGAAGGTGGAGAGCATCAGGAAGTTACCGATTCTCTTGCGTGTGCCGTCATCCGGTTCCGACTGGAACGCAGTGCAGAGGGAACGAACGATAGGATACAGGATGCCGCCGCCACGGGCCGTGTTAGACGGGGTTGCCGGCGAAACGATAAAGTCCGTAATAGCCAGGGAGTAACCAAGCTTCAGGGAGCTTGTAGCAATTTTTGACATAATGACATATGCGATACGGCGCCCCAGGCCGGTTTTGATAAAGCCTTTGGCAAACATGTAAGCGCCAACGATCAGCCAGATGGTTGCATTACCGAAGCCGGACAGGGCTTCGCCCGGTTTGAGTACTTTCAGGAACCCGGTGAGACCTACTGCAATCAGTGCTACGCCACCGATTGGAATGGGATGCAGGATAAAGCCGATGATGGTCGCAACAAAGATTGCGAACATGTGCCATGCGGCAGGTTTAAGTCCTGCCGGCATCGGGCAGAACCAGAGTATGACACCCACCAGCACAGTGAACACACCCTTTTGGAAGTTTGTCTTCAACATGATTACTATCCCCCTTTGTCATTAAGAATGTTGACTGTTGATAAGGAAACCTTTTCCCACATTTATATTATAACCGCAAAACCTAATTTAGAAAAGAATTATTTTTAACAAGTGAACTTTTTTTGAACTTTTTTGTATAGTTTTTACGATTTTTGTTTTGTGATGAGTGGGGAAGTTGAAAAAGCTGCCGAAAGATTATTCCTTCGACAGCTTAATTCTATAACGAAAAGTTTGTACGCGTAACGAAAATTTATTCCTCTTCTGGTTGCTCTTTTTGCAGTTCAGCAAATTTTGCAGCCATGGTTGGGTTACCCTTTACCAGTTTTTTAATAGTAATGTCTTGCAGTTTATTGTCAGCAAGCTTCAGATGGCTGACAGTCAGCTGCAGTTCTTTTTTTATTTTTTCAAGATTCTTAATGGTTTTGTCAATGTCATTGATAGCGTCTTCAAAATTTTTATCTGCCAGTCGGCAGTCACGGTCAAACTTTTCTTTAAAACCATTTAATTTGGCTTCAAAATTTGTAATATCAATATTCTGGTTCTGTGCCGCAACTAATTCTTTCCGATACTGCAACGAATTACGCGCCGCATTGCGTAACAGGGTGATGATAGGAATAAAGAACTGGGGCCTTACTACATACATTTTTTCGTATTTATATGACACGTCCACGATGCCGTTGTTATACAAATCGTTTTCCGGTTCCAGCAGAGTCACCAGAACGGCGTACTCACACTTTTTTTCCTTGCGGTCCTTGTCCAGCTCTTTGAAGAAGTCTTCATTCTTGTGTTTGGTAGCAGTGGTGTCCGCCTCATTTTTCATTTCAAACATGATGGAAATGAATTCCACGCCATCTTCTGTTTCCCGGAAAATAAAATCTCCTTTGCTGCCCGATTCGCTAATTTTATTGTCTTTTTCAAAGCTGGCGTTCTGAAATCCTACAGGGCGCATCTTATCAAATTCATTTTTGCAGAACACTTCCAGGCTCTCGCCAATCATTTTCGTGGACTGTTTTGCTTTGAAATCCTTATAACGCTCAATCTCTTCATCTTTAAATTTCAGTTGCTGTTCATAGCTTGCTTTCAGATTGTTTTGCGCCAGTTCCGCTTCTTTTTCTTTGCTGTCAATCTGGCCTTTCAGTTGCTCTATCTCAATTACTTTTTGATTGAGTTCATCTGTTTTTTCAGCAACAGCATTTTTGATAGCCAGCTCTTGCTCAGTTTTTTTTGAATCAATCTGAGCTTTCAGTTTTGCAATTTCTGTTTCTTTTTCTGCAATTTTGCTTTGCGCTCTTGCAATGATTGCTGCTTCGGCTATTTTTACCGCATCCTGTTTACGTTGCTCAAAATCTCTTTCCCGTTCATGCAACGCTGCAACAAATTCCTGGTCACGAAGCTGTGCCCGGATCGATTTATATTCTATCGTAAAAGTCGCATGACATTTCGGACAGGTGATTTCTACCATTTAAATTCCTCCCGGTTACTTTGAAAATACTGTACATTTGTAATTCTATTACTGTTGACTACCTTTGATTAATATTATACAACAAATCTATTGTTTTTACCTTCTGCAAAACTATAAATTTTGCCGCCCCGGAAGCGTTTATTTCCGACGCGGCAAGTTATTTTACTGCATTACCTGGGCCCTCGTTACGTCGTTCGGCAGAATTTCCCGCTGGTACAGCGGGTCGTCGTAGATCTGGTAACGCTGCAGTTGCAAGGGCTTCTGTCCCCGGCGGAACAGATACTCCTGCCCGATAGGCAGAGCCAGTACTTCATCCACCGGTTTATTAATGCGGCGGGAAATCTGGTCTGCCGTATCCAAATCGTTGCCACCCAGATATACGATGTTGTCGGTGTTGTCGCGAATGGTTACAGCACCGTAATTGCCGTACATCGCTGCCAGCTGGGAGAGGCTCTGCACCAGCATCATCACAGCAATTCCCTTTTCCCGGAAGATGCTGATGTGATGCTGGAAGTTTGGTATCTGTCCGCCGGTTGCGAAATCATCGCAGATGGCGGTCAGGGGAATCGGCAGCCGGCTGCCGGGCAACTCCTCAGCGCAGGGACAACGCGAACTCAAAGGCGCTTGCCTGGTTAATCTCACCGTGGATGTTTACAATGCGCTTGTCAAAGTTGACAGTATTCAGGGAAATGACATTGAGACCGCTGGAGGAACGCTGGATGATGTTTTGCATGGTGTTTTCCTTTCTCACGCACTGCAGCGTGATAACTAAAGATACTGCTGTAACGTATATGTAATAGGAAGAAAGTTGAGAAGAGCAGGTCGCACATGTAGTGCATCCTGCTTCTCTTTGATGACTGATAGAGACAAAAAAAGACTTCGAATCAAGCCATACCTGTAAGACTCCAAACTTACATCTCTGAACAATGACTGATTGAACTTGGAAATTTAACGTTCGACGTATCCACCCGGTCACCAGCCGGATGCAGAAACATAACCTGAAGCTTTCGGCATAACCTGATCCGAAGTCTTCTGCTAATTTTTAAAAATGTTTGTTTTCAATATGGGTATATAATACCACAACCAGGATTGGTTGTCAATGCTTTATTTTAAAATTATGATGTTTTATTCAAAAAATAATTTTAATTTGTGTTTATTCCTCCATTTTCTTCTATTATAAATATAATTTATATCGCAATTTAAAGGCAGCTCATCTCTGTTTCATCTGCTTTTCTATTTCTGCAATCAGTGTCATATCCGCAGGCAACCAGCTAACACTGTAAAGCGCATCCTTGGTCAACCACTTAGCATCTTCCGCTTCCAACAGTTTCAATTTGCCTTCCTCCACTTCGCACCAAAAGCAATCCATGGATAAGTGAAACTGTGGGTAATCAAACTCTATGGTAGTAATCAGATCGCCCACACGAATTTTCGTTGCCAGCTCTTCCTGAATTTCCCGCACAAGAGCCTGCTGTGGTATTTCACCGGGTTCCACCTTGCCGCCGGGGAATTCCCACTTACCTTTAAATTCTCCGTAGCCTTTTGCGGTGGCAAAGATTTTTTGCTTTTTATCAAATGCGTCACAGATTACTGCGGCCACAACGTGTATGGTTTTCATAGTAATTCGCTAAAAACTTTTTTACTTCTTCACCGCAGCCAGCTGCGACTTAGTGTGGGCTTTCAGCCTCTCCACACTGGCCATGTGCAGGATAATATCTTTGACAATGATATCCAGCTTGGAATCTTCGCTATAGTCGGCAGGCTCAATAAAGTTCACCCTCTCGTCCTTGATCAGGTCTGTTACTTTGCTGCGTTTGTTCTGCTGGTACACTGCGATGGAACAGCCCCCGTTCACTTTCACCAGCTTCATACAGGGCACGTCCGTCAGTCCGTCGCCGATGTAGATCATGTTGCGGAAAGGAACAGGACGGTCCTCTTCCTTTGTGAAACGGTTCAGGTCGTCGTCGTTGGAAATATCCAGCACCCCTTTGTTGATGCGGAACAAAAACTGCGTCTTGGTAGTGTAGTTCACCACATTTTTCGGCCAGCAGGCCACGCCGTTTTCATCGTACAGAAATTCCCCGGCGAACACATCGTCAAACTCCTTAAAGATGCAGGAGCCTTCAATGATCTCCCTCAGGCCGGAGGAAATGATGTAGTGTTTGACGGTGACGCCCTGCTCTTTGCCGAACTTGTTGATCCGGCAGAACCAATCCTGGACACCGGGATACAGTTCCAAGTCTTTTCCAAGCACCACAAAATCGTTGCGGCGGATCGGTTTCTTGCAAATATGGGCTTCATCCAGCATCAGATACATGTAAGCCAGGATGCGGTCCATCTTTTTTTCTTCTGCCAGATCGGATGCTTTTTTCCAGAATGCATCAGCGGACATGCCCAGGTTTGGAATAAAAGTGTATGCCTGCATATCCGTGGTGCACAGGGTTTTATCAAAATCGTACATTAACGCGATGATTGGTCTTTTGGCTGCCATAGCTTGTCCCCTCTTTAACTTTTACAATATTACTGTTCATGTGGTTAAGTGCTTACTATCGTTTGGTAAAAACTGTTTTTTCTAAATTAAACTTTCATCGGGTTTCTTTTTTTGCAAAAACTTTTTAATTTGCCTTCCACGTTCTTGCCAACGCCGCAAATTCTTCCAGACTTAAAGTCTCCGCCCTGCGTTTGCCGTCAATGCCTGCCCGCTCCAGCCACGCTTTTACCTGTTCGCTGGTGAGACCACCCATGTTCTTTAGACTGTTGGTCAGCATTTTGCGGCGAACAGAAAAGGCTGCGGCTACCACTTTGAAAAAGGTTTTTTCATTCGGTACATCTACCGGTGGAACTGTTCTGCGTTTGCAGACCAGTACGGCGCTGTCCACCTTGGGCGCCGGCAAAAAGGAACCGGCTTTTACGATAAAGGCAATTTTCGGTTCCGTGTAATACTGCATAGCCACGGAAATGGCACCGTAGTCCCTTCCACCCGGTTGGGCAATCATCCGTTCCGCTACTTCCTTCTGCACCATCACCACTAATCGCTCCAGGGGCAGCTTCTGCTCCAGCAAATACATGATGATGGGAGTGGTAATATAATAGGGAAGGTTTGCACAAACTTTAAAAGGTATGCCGCTTACCGCTTTTTTTTCAGACAGTTCTATGTTGCTGCGATTCATTTGCGCAACATCTTCCGTTTCCGGTTTTCCGCTAATTGTTTTTACGTTTTCAGCAACTGTTCTGTCAGTTTTGTTTCCAGCTTCAGTATCTTTACAATTGGCCTTAACAGATTCAATTATTTCCGGGATATTGACTTTTAAAATATCTCCCTGCACGATGCGGACATTTTTGTATGCGCCCACCGTTTCCTGCAGCACCGGGATCAACCGTTTGTCCAGTTCCACAGAGACCACCGACGCGCCGGTCATGGCCAGGGCCTGAGTCAGGGTACCGATGCCTGGACCGATTTCCAATACCGTATCCTCCGGAGTGAGCTCTGTCGCTTTGGCGATGTGGCTGACTACAGATTCCTCTACCAGAAAATTCTGTCCCAGATTTTTATCTGCTCTTAAATGAAATGCCTGCAGGATGCGCGTCGTCACTTCCCGCCGGGCAATGATGGGCTGAATGTCTTCCATGCGTTCCTCTTCTAATTATCCGTCACAGAAACCGTTACAATCTGTAACGGTTTCTGTTTTCAGTCGGCTACACTCTGTAGTCTACTGCCTTAATCTTGTTCAGGAGCTTCTTCGCGCAAACCTTCTTCCACTTTTTCCAGCGCTTTTTCAAACTCCTCCCGGGTAATGCCGTAGGTGTTTAATCTGCGCAAAAAAGCTTTGGCCGTTCCGTACCCGATTCCCAGCTCCGCACCCAGCAGGTCACGTTTACGACTGGCATCTGAACTGCCGGACAGTCCGTTGTCACGCAGGTCTGCCACGCTGAATACCGGTTCCGGGTTATATTCGTGGTGATGCACCTTGCTTAGCGCCAGCAAAATGGCTTCCGGTTTTGCCTGCTCAATACCTACATCATCCGGAACCCGGGCATCTTTTTTCGGTACAAAGGCCTGCCCCGCATCAGGAAAACGTTCTGTAAGGTATTTGCGGATCCTTTCCCCGGACCCATCCGGGTCTGTCAAAATAATGATGCCACGTTTTTTGTAAGCAGCTTCAATCTGCTTTAACGTTCGCGGGCGGAGAGCAAAGCCGCCAGTTTCAATGGTATCACACTCCAGCGCCCGCTTCACCGCGACCGTATCCATTTTTCCTTCTACTATTATTACTTCTTTTAACAATAGAACCTCTCATGCAATGATTACGATTTATAAAAAAGTTATAAGCCAGGAAAAGACATGGCAAAACATCGGGAATGATTGCGTTATTCCAAAATATAAATCTCCACGTCTCTGCGTCCCCACTGGTAGCATTCATACAATGAGTCCATGAACAGATCGATGCGGGTACCCACGATGGCGCCGCCCGTATCGCCTGCTATTGCCATACCGTAACCGGGAATATACAGCTTGGTGTAATAAGGAATTACCCGTGGATCCACCGCCACGATGCCGCGCTTGGGCCACAGGCCGATGGAAGTCGTTCCCGAAGCGCCGCCGCCCCAGGTGTAAGCCGTAGCTTCTCCGTAAATTTTCTTCTTGTAACGTACATACCCGTTGGGCGTCAGTATGGACTGGGCCACACCCTGCCTCACGATTTCATTCACCGGTTCAACCACACGCCGGCGGTCCAGCTCAATTTTCTGCTCGCGGCCGGGGCGCGTAATATTTTCGTACGTGACCAGGTCTTTACCCTTCACGCCTTCTTTTTCCACCTTTTTAGCGCCAAATTCCATTTCCGGATCGTTAATGACCTGCGTACCATAGGGCACTTCTACCTCTTCCTGGGAAAGGAAGGACTTGCGGGCCAGCACGTGGATGACCATGCCGTCAGTTATTGTTGTTTCCGGTGAAGGATAAACGGTACGTTCTTCCAGGTTGATATGCATATCTTGCAACACTTCTCCCACAGTGGCGTGGTGCGTTGTAAATTCTCTGGCCATGCCAAAACGGTGCAACCGGACCGGCTTCTGTTGGGGAACAGCTTGTGCTTCCGGGGCTGCAGTTTTAGTTTCGTTTTTGTTTTCTGCAGCAGTTGCGTTTGTTTTGGTTTCGGGTTGCGTTACTTTTTCTTCAGCGGTTTTCGGTGTTTCTGTTTTTTCTTTAACCGTTTCCTGCTGCTGGACGGCCTCAGGTTGTTTTACTTCCGTTGTTGCGGTTTTTTCTTCTTCAGCTTTTTTAATCTCTGCATTATTTTCAGCTGAAGCTACATTTTCTTTTTCATCTTTTTCAACAACTTTTACATCCGCAATAACTCTGTCACCGGAAACGACTTCCACATTTTTCGCCTGGGGCTGCGCACTGATACGCGCGTCCTCTGCCTTTTGCTGTTTTGCTGCTTCCACCTGGCTTGGGTCCAGATACACCTGCTCCTGGGGCATCACAACTTTCACCTGACGCTCAGGTTGTGGAACTGCTGTGTTTTCAGGTTTGTTTTCTTCTTTCTCTGCAGCAGCTGCATTGTTTTGCGGACCGGAATTATTTCTTGCGTCTGCTTCCAGCTGCTGTTTAGCTGCTTCCACCTGGCTCGGATCTAAAAACACCTGTTCCTCCGGCATCACAACTTTCTGCGGGACGGCTGCGTTTTCAGGTACCTCTTCCGCGAGACCAGCCACCGGCAGCACAAAAACACTTACAGATAAAGCAATCGCTGCAATACCCTGATACAGATTTTGGATAATATTGTTTTTTACTTTTTTCTTCATATTCATAGTAATATTCCTCCGACAGTATTGTCATTTTATCACAAAAAATCAACTAGCGCAAACCTGTTATCCGCACGGCAAGCGCCTACACAACATATTGCGAAGGAATGAAACAACCACCACAAATGTAAAAAACACCGGTCAATTTGTCTGCACATTTACAAGCAACCATGCAAACACATTGACCAGTGTTTTTTTAGGAAACGCTGATTAACCTCCCGTCACTATTGGTTCTTCTTTCCTTTCTTCTTTTTAATATAACTTATTGAATCGACAGAACACATTCCGTAAATTGCGGCAGCTGCAATCCACAACATCGTTGCCACTTCTATCCGTCCGACATTGTCCGTTGTATCGCTGGAAATCTCTTTCCAGAAAAACC
Source organism: uncultured Succiniclasticum sp. (assembly GCA_905233365.1). Lineage (GTDB taxonomy): Bacteria > Bacillota > Negativicutes > Acidaminococcales > Acidaminococcaceae > Succiniclasticum. The sequence continues at coordinate 7,886 of CAJODT010000073.1, read as the reverse complement.
AAAACCCGATAACGGCCATGAATGCCACAATCGCCCGGAGGTACCAGTTTCTCTTTTCTATTTCAACCGGGTTCATACTAGCTTTGTCAGCAACACCGGGAGTGATCATCACAAGGGCTTCTATCAGCATTAATGTACAAACCGCCATGCTTGGGTAACTTCCGTTATCAATATAAACACGATACAACCCGAAAGCAAACATTCCGGCCGCGACAGCAAACAACAGGCCCCGAAACAAAACCATTCCGCTTTTGGTTTGCGGTACCGGCAACTCCCCAAGAAACCAGAAAAAGCCGAAACAGAACATGAGTACCGACACGACGAAAATCATCCAAAACCGCAGCGTGGTTTCCTGGGGCAGGTAATACAGCAACAGATAAGAAACCACAAGCAAGCCGCCCGGCATCAGTAAATTCCAAGAGTCAACTTCTTTTTTACCGTTTTGTTCTTCCACAATTATCACCCGGTTTTCCTGATAAAAATGTTTTACGATTTATAGAATAACACATAGCTGTTAAATAATCAATAATGTGAACTAAGTAACCCTAATTCCAAAAGAACATAAAAAACATTTTCTTCCTTGCAAACTATGGTATAATGTTAAAGAAAAGTTATGATTTTTTAAACATAATAACTCGTTCCCAAAAGCCAAAAACATCAGGAGGGATAAAAATGTTTTGTTCACGTTGCGGCAAACAGATAGCCGACGAGTCTTTATTCTGTTATTTTTGCGGTGCAAAACAGTCCATGCCTGCGCCGGAAAACAAAAACGTAATCAGTTTTGCTTCCACCACTTGTCCCAACTGCAGCGGACAATTGAAAATTAATGCAAAATCAAACTCCGCCTATTGTCCTTATTGCAACAGCAAATTTATGCTGAATCTGTCCGATGACCTGAATAATGCAAAAGGAGCCGCTTTAGAAATTGAAAACCTGCTGGCCGAGGCGAAAAAATACGAAAAGAAATCTGACACGGAAGCAGCCTTACAATGCTATAAAAAGGTGTTAGAACTGGACGAAGAAAACGCAGAGGCAAAAGAATCTCTGGCCAGAGTCAAACTCCTGAATTACGTATACCTGAAATCCAAAATGTTCGGTGATTATACTGTCATGGAGCTTCGCAAAGAATCCCTGACCTGCCATAAAAAAGACGGCTCCAGGGAAATCTGGCTTTACCGTAAAATGACCGATTTGAGTTATTTTTTTGGTTATATGGAATTTACTTACAAGGGCGACCTTTCATCCACCGTGCTGGGTGTAATGGATGAAAAAGAAGTGGTAACGTTTATACGCAATGCCCAAAAAGGCATCTTCCCTCCCATTGATAAAGATTTACTGGATGAAGACGACTGATAACCTAATCTCAGCCTGAGTTACAGGAATAGTTTCACACCTTCCCATAAAATATTAAAGGACTGCAGCAAATCGCTGCAGCCCTTATTTTTTTATTCATCATCGTCATCGTAGTCGCCGTCGTCGTCATCGCCACCGTCGTCGTAGTCGTCATCGCCGCCGTCATCGTCATCGTAATCTTCTTCGTCGTCACCATCATCTTCTTCATCATCTTCTTCATCATCTTCTTCATCGTCTTCTTCATCGTCTTCTTCGTCGTCATCATCGTCGTCATCGTCATCATCGTCGTCATCATCGTCATCGTCGTCATCGTCGTCATCATCATCGTCATCATCGTCGTCGTCATCATCGTCATCATCATCATCGTCGTCATCATCGTCGTCGTCATCATCGTCATCAT
>CAJODT010000073.1:0-6046 GCA_905233365.1 uncultured Succiniclasticum sp. | reverse complement strand
GTCGTCATCGTCGTCATCATCATCGTCGTCGTCCCAATCATCGTCGTCATCATCATCGTCGTCATCATCATCGTCATCGTACTCTTCTAACTCTTCAAATTCTTCCAGATACTCTTCGTATATACTTTCTTCAATGATGATCTCTTCTTCGTATTCCATCAATACTTCATCGATTACGGTAATATCACCAGTTTCTTTAAATTTAGCGTAAGCTGCTTTTGCAGCGTTGCCGGCGCGGCCTCCTTTAGCTGCAAGTGCTCCCAATTTTGCAGCACGTCCGGGTTTCTTAGCTTTGGCAGGCTTTGCTTTCTTAACGCTGGGCTTGCTCTTTTTAGCTTTGCCTTCCTTACTCTTTTTTACTTTGCCGTCTTTGCTCTTTTTTACTTTGCCACTGCCATCTTTGCTCTTTTTAGCTTTCTTGCGATATTTATCGATCTTTGACAACTCTTCAAGAGCATCCTTCAGGGAATATCCGTTTTTCATCAAATAATCAATATCGTTCTGTTCGAAATATTTACCGTTTGGAGCCAGGAAATCGGAATACTTGGTGGACATAATTATTCTCTCCTTTTTATTAAAAAATATTCGTCGGCAACTTGCCGCATAAACCCTTATATATGTTACCTTAAATTTGGGGAAATGACAAGGATTTTAAAAAAGAAAGTTCCTGCAGCAAAAACTGCAGGAACTTTTTATGATTGTTAAATGAAATTAGAAGCCGATCTTGTCAACGAAGGTAGGTTTGCCGTCTTTTACTTCAATGACCAGAGCCGGAACAATCGGGTTATGCTTCTCATCGAAGCTGAGCTTGCCACCTGCAACCGGCAGGTCTTTCGTCTTGGCCATGGCTTCGGCGATCTTAACGCCGTCTTCGGTGCCGGCGCGTTTGTAAGCGTCAGCCAGAATCAGAACGGTGTTGTAGCCCATCATGGAGAAGAAATCCGGATCTTTCTGATATTTTTCTTTGTACGCTTTGATGAACTTCTGGGTGGACGGATCGGTATCATCCGCGCTGTACGCGCTGCTGTAATAGGTCTTGTTCAGCGCAGCTTTGCCGGCGATTTCGATCAGCTTCGGGCTATCCCAGCCGTCGCCGCCCATCATGGGAACGTCCAGGCCGATTTCACGGGCCTGTTTTACGATCTTGCCGACTTCTTCATAGTAGCCGGGAACATAAATCGCTTCCGGATTGGTGGCTTTGATCTTGGTCAGACCGGCTTTGAAGTCCATGTCTTTTGCCAGATAAGCTTCTTCCGCAACGATCTTGCCTTTGAAGTTCTGTTTGAATGCGTCAGCCAGGCCCTTGGAATAATCGCTGGAGTTGTCGCGGTAGATCGCAACGCTCTTAACTTTCAGCTTGTCCTGGGCAAAAGCTGCCATTACTTTGCCCTGGAACGGGTCGATGAAGCAGGCGCGGAAGATGAACTGACGTACTTTGCCTGCTTTGGCGTCAAACGTGACCGCATCCGCAGTGGCTGTCGGCGCTACGGACGGCAGTTTGTTGGACGTAACAATCGGTTCGGCAGCCATGGTGCAGCCGGTAGTAGCCGGCCCTACGAAGCCGATCAGCTTGTTCTGGGTAACCAGTTTCGTAGCCGCGTTGCCGGATTCAGAAGGCTCCGACTTGTTGTCGGCTTCCACAATACGCAGCTTTTTGCCGTTTACGCCGCCGGCTTTGTTGATTTCGTCAACCGCCATTTTGCAGCCGGACAGTGCAGACTGGCCATAGCTGGCAACGTTACCGGTCAATTCATAGTTGGCGCCGATCAAAGCTTCCGCACTTTTGTTATCCGCAGCTTTTTTGTCGCCGCCGCCACCGCCGCAGCCAGCAGTCATCGCTGCCAACAGAACCCCGGCTACCAATACACCAGACATTTTTTTCATGAATTTCATTTTATTCCCCCCTCAGCCTTAATTAGTTACAACCAAATTCAAATTTGTGTTCTTATGCACATTCGCAAAAGACATACCACAATATTTGTAACTATTTGCTTGAAATTATAGCTATAACAAAAAATAGTGTCAATGTTTTTCTGTGTTCTGTGTATACAATCCCCTGCTGTTACAAAAAAAGTAACATTTTTATCATTTTTTTTGAAAATTTACTTATTCATATATTCGCATACCTTGTCAATCTGTTCTTTCATCGTACCTTCAAATTTATTCTCAAAAAAGGCTCCGCCGATGGTAAATGTCCAGGGAGCAACCGATTTTATTTCATCTAATCTTTCATAACTGTTTACGCTGCCGGCAATACAGACCGGAGCGTTTACACCGGCAACGAATTCTCTGTTAAGGCGTGTGGCGTCGCCCGTATATCTGTATCCTAACAGGTCAATCCCGTAAACGCCTTTGGCAATGTAGGCATTGGCCTCCTGTATCATGTCTTTGATTGAGCCTTCCAAAATGGAAGGACGTTCGGAAATTTTGCCCACAAAGGGAAGATATTTAAGATGATTGTCTTTGCAAAAGTTATTGATTGCATCAGAAAATATTGTACCCAAAAGAAAATCACAGTTACATGCAACCGCTTTTTTTGCGCCTTCCAGACATTCTTTTTCAGTATAAGCGACTACTTCCAGAAACGTAGTCTTCCCGCAACGCTTCATAAAGCTGAAAAGCTTCTGCATTTGCTCCAGAGGCAGCGGCTCTTCCTTGAATCCCCAGAATTTTGCTTTGGAATTTTTACATTGATCAAAAATTTCGTAAGCATTATGCACAGTAAGATCATTATGAGTCAGCATGACAATCAGTTCCGGCGCGTTTCCCATAATTGCTTCCTTTCTTTCACTAACCGCTTATCATATCTTTAGGGATCAGATCGTAATCGTACATGACCTCTGAATGGTTATCTAAGATGAGTTCTTTATTTATTACGTCACCTGTGGAACGATCCGTAACTTCTCTGAAGATTTTTGAAACCCTGAAATACTTGTCATCTTCTTTTTGAAAATGATGATCTTCTTCAACCAGTGAATAACTCCAGGGGAACTCGGTTTCGCTCCGCAACTCACCGTGTAATTTGTCCGCATCGCACCAGACATGCAGCTGGATCTTCTGGTCTGTGTTATTTTTGAAACGGTAATCAATATAATTATAGCTGATGGAAGTGCCCGTACTGAAGGGAACCCTCTTACCCTCTTCCGGAGCCAGCGCATCGGAATGATGATGAAACTCGGTAACCTTCAGAGGACTGTGCAGGACCATGTAATGTATCGTGTTTCCTAAATTGCAAAGACCTCCGCCCAGCCCGGGGATCAGTTTATTATGGATGATGACACGTCCGTCTTTATAGCCTTTTTCTTTTGTAGTTTTACCTACCAAATGCCAGAAGGAAAATATCTCGTTGGGGTGAATGATCAGACCATCCAGTTTCTCGCAGGCCAGCCGGATGTTGACGGCTTTATTTTCCTGAAGCCTTAAATCGACGCCTTTGCCTCTTTTGATTAAATTGCAGCTGTAACCTGCAACTACATTCGGCAAAAGCGAGCCGCATTTTTCTTTGGCAAATTTTTCATCGCTTAACAAATCTTTTATGTGCCGTTTGCAAATTTCTTTTTTTAAAGAAATTTCATAACAAATCGGGTGAATCTCACAAAAAAGCATTTTCAAATTGCCTCCGTCTTATGAATATCTCCCAGCCTGTGCTGATATATTTTCGTTATTTTGTAAAGCGCAAGAATTATTTTTTCCAAATTCCGCCGGATTCCGATTTTGGTTTCTACCTCAGCCGTCACATATTTAACAAGGATATTGGCAATGCCGCATTTATTGGCACCGTAAATATCGATAAAAATCTGATCGCCGATGAAAACCGTTTCGTTTTTTTGTATTTCCAACATCTCAACCGCTTTTAAATACCATTCAGGGTCCGGCTTTTGCGCATCGCAAAGGTAAAGGGTATCAATATTTTTTATGAAACGCTTTACCCGTTCCTCGCTGTTATTTGTTAACAGAATTGTTTTCAGTCCCATACGGTGAATGGTTTCAAACAGCTCATCTATTTCTTTTGTGGAATCGGCTCCATGGGGAACCAGCGTCATATCGACATCAAAAATGATTCCCTTGTAGCCTTTTTGCAATAATTTTTTATAATCTATGGAAAAAACACTGTCAACATATTCAAAAGGAAAGAGTAAGCCGAACATTAAATTAGATACCTTCCTCTAGAAATAAATGCATAAACTTCTCAGAAATATTATTTTAAAAATGTCGCCACATCATGGAGGCTTTTCCGGGCCCGGGCTTTGGGTGCTTCATCCGCGTAGCCGAAGGCAAGGGCTGCCACCAGCATGCCGTGTCCCGGATTTTTCTTTTCCAGCCACTCGGAAATTTCCGGATAGGCAAAGAAGATGTCGCAGATCCACAGACTGCCGATGCCCAGTTCGTTGGCTGCCAACAGCATATTTTCTACCGCAGCGGCAACGGACTGCACATTGCAGATTTCTCCCACGCGTTCATCTACAGAAAGAGTTGCCGTAAAATCGGTTGCCACGCCCAGTCTGTTGGAGACCAATACCACCACCGGGGCTTCCCGCATCACATTCACGCTGGTAAAAGCGCCGTTGATATACTTCATGCTTTCCGGCAAAAACGGTTCGTGGGCCTTTACTTCCAGATTCAGCCCCCGCTCCATCACCTGCGTCAGTTCTTCCTTGGCCGGGCCCCGCACTACCGTAAAGTGCCAGGGCTGCCGGTTTTTGGACGAAGGCGCCGCGATGCCTGCTTCAAGAATCGCGTGCAGATCCATTTCGGAAATGGAGTCTGATTTAAACTTGCGAATGCTGCGCCTAGCTTTGATTGCTTTTAATGCGGACAATACTGAAACCCTTTTTTCGCCATCCTCCATGATCTCAACCCTCTTTTGTTTGGATTTTTGATTCAATAAAACTCAAACCGGTTTTGTGTGAAAAGAAAGAGGAAAACAGTTTTGCGATTTCTTCCCACACATCATTTTAATCTTTTAAAAAGTGTTCTTGCGTTTTGCGTTGTCTGTTCCGCAATATGTTCAAAACTCGTGCCCCGGACCTGGGCCGCGTTCTTTGCTACATATTCTGTCAGGCTCGGGTCATTGCGCCGCCCCCGAAAGGGTTCCGGAGCCAGATACGGACAGTCTGTCTCCAGCACAAACAATTCCTCCGGACAGGCAGCCAGCACTTCCCGTACCTTCTTATTATTTTTATAGGTAGAAGTTCCTCCAAAGCCTAAATAGTAACCGCGCTTCCACAACTCCTTCGCCATTTCCAGGGAACCGGAATAACAATGGAACACTACTTTTAACTCTTTGGGAACTTCATTCTGGAAAAAGTTCAGACAGTCGCCGTGGGCTTCCCGGTTATGGATCACCACAGGCAGATCTAATGAATACGCCAAATCACACTGCTGTTTCAAACGCAGCAGCTGCACTTCCTTCGGCTCATTTTCCTTCCAATAATAATCCAGCCCGATTTCCCCAATAGCCACAACCTTTGCATGCTCCCGGACCAGCTTTTCCAGCTCCGCGATATAACTCTCGTCTTTGATGCCGGCCAGATCCTCCGGATGCCAGCCCACCGCAGCATACACAAAATCATACTGCTCTGCCATTTTTACTGAAGCAACAGAAGATTCATAAGTGGTCCCCTGGGTGATGACCGCTTCCATATCCTGCTCCAGCCGCTCCATCACAGCAGCCCGGTCAGTGTCAAAACGGTTATCGTCTAAGTGCGCATGCGTATCTATAATTCCTAAACGAGACATTTTACTTCACTTTGCTCCCGCTCTTGATGTTGGGCGCATCCGCCAGCACCAGGTTCCCTTCCCCATCGGAAGCCGCCAGCAACATGCCATAGGACATGATACCCCTCAGCTTGGTGGGTTTCAGATTTTTGATCACAATAACATTACGCCCCACCAGCTCTTCCGGTGTGTAATACTGGGCAATACCGGACACAATGGTTCGTTCCTCTTCGCCCAGCTGCACCTGGATCTTCATCAGTTTATCTGTCTTGGGTACCCGTTCCGCAGACAGGATCGTAGCTACCCGCAGATCAATCTTGGCAAAATC
>CAJODT010000072.1:8123-8787 GCA_905233365.1 uncultured Succiniclasticum sp. | reverse complement strand
GATTTTCATATGCGCCGGGAAAAATTCCGTCACGGTATGGCCGGCTTCTTCCGCACCCCGTTTAAAAGCGGCGGTCAGCGAAGCGGTATTGCCGTTTTTTCGGGGACTGCCATTTAAAATTACGATTTTTTTTGGCATTTCAATCAGCTCCTTTGCGTATTGCTTTTTCCTGTCCAGTATGATAACATGAAACCAGAAATGTAACAAGTACCTACTTTTAAGTTAGGTACTTACCAGGAGGTAAGAAATGAAAGGAAAGCGGATTGAAGATGCTGACTTCAACGAAACCGGATACAGTTACACTCTTTCCCTGATTTCAGGGAAGTATAAGCCTGTCATTCTGTACTGCCTGATGGAGTATGAACCGGTCCGCTTTAACGAAATGCAGCGGTATTTGCAAAAGGTGGCGGATAAGACCCTCAGTCAGAACCTGAAAGAACTGGAAGCCGATGACCTGATCATGCGTAAAGTGTATCCGCAGATTCCTCCCAAGGTTGAGTATTCGCTGACCGAGCGGGGGCATTCTCTTGTCAAAGTACTGGATAAACTTTGTGATTGGGGAAATGAAAACCGGAAATGAAAGCAGTTGTAGGCAATTATAGATTCATATTCCTCAAAAGCCGTGGATTTTATTTCCATGGCTTTTTTGTTATAATTAGAGTAA
>CAJODT010000072.1:0-8046 GCA_905233365.1 uncultured Succiniclasticum sp. | reverse complement strand
GGATGGAATTGCGATTGGCACAGAAAAATGAAGCCGGGATATGCTATCAGTGTATAGAAGATGCGAGAGCCTATCATAAATCGTTAGGGTTTGAGCAGTGGCACCCGGATTACCCGACGCAGAAGACGACGTATTGCGGTCTGGTTCAGTTCGATGGGGGACCGAAGCTGGCGTACGAGTGGGATAGATAGAATCGGAAAAGCAAATCATGAAATTTTTGCAGAAACTCGGAAAAGCGATTATGCTTCCGGTTGCCTGTCTGCCCCTTTGCGGGATCCTGATGGGCATCGGGTATTTGCTTTGCCCGGCTTCCATGCAGGGCGGCGCCGTAACGGGTGCGTCAGCGGCAGTGGGCATGTTTCTGGTGAAGGCCGGCGGCGCGCTGATCGATCACATGGCGCTCCTGTTTGCAATCGGCATCGGCGTGGGTATGGCAGACGACGGCAATGGGGCTGCGGGGATTGCGTCCCTTGTGTCCTGGCTGATGCTGACCACGCTGCTGCAGCCGGAAGCCGTAAAGCTGGCGCTGCCTTCTGTCGCAGAAAATCAGGCAGCGCTTCTGGCATTTGCTAAAATTGAAAATCCGTTTATCGGCATTCTGGCAGGTCTGATCGGTGCGCTGAGCTACAATCGCTTTCAGCATACCGTACTGCCGGAATGGCTGGCGTTTTTCAGCGGCAAACGCAGCACTGTGATCGTAGCCGGCATTTCATCCATTTTTGTTGCTGTGCTGTTGTTGTTCATCTGGCCCGCGCTGTTCACGGTCCTGATTCAGGCAGGGCAGGCGATTGCCGGAGCCGGTGCGCCCGGAGCGGGGATATACGCGTTTCTCAACCGGCTGCTGATTCCGTTAGGTCTGCATCATGCGCTGAACAATGTGTTCTGGTTTGATACCATCGGGTTAGGCGATCTGACAAACTTCTGGGCGGGCAAAACGTCGGCGGATGTTTCCTGGTCCCTGGGCATGTACATGTCCGGTTTTTTCCCCTGCATGATGTTCGGTGTTCCCGGGGCGGCGCTGGCCATGGTGCAATGCGCGAAACAAAACAAAAAAAGTTACGCGACGGGCATCGTGGCATCCGCTGCGCTGTGTTCGTTTGTCTGCGGGATTACGGAACCTTTTGAATTTGCGTTTATGTTTGCGGCGCCGGTGTTGTATGTTGTGTATGCGCTGCTCTATGGAATTTTCAGTTATGTGGTTGCCCTGACCGGTTTCCGCGCGGGTTTTGCGTTTTCTGCCGGCGCGACGGATCTGCTTTTTTCCTCTTCGCTGCCGGCGGCCCGGGAAACCTGGCAAATCGTACCGCTGGGTTTGGCGGCTTTTGTGATTTTTTATGGCGTGTTCCGGTTTCTGATTACAAAATTTGACATGAAAACGCCCGGACGGGATGAGGCGGAAGGTGCGTTAGAAAATCAAATGGTTGAAATGGCAAACGTATCGAAGCAGACGAATGACACGACGAGCAAACCGAAACGGATTGACGGCTTCGACGTGGAAGCCATCCTGATCGGGCTGGGTGGAAAAGATAATATTCTTTCCCTTGACAATTGCGTGACCCGGTTGCGCATCGAAGTGAAAGACGATAAAGCGGTGCACAAAGAAATATTAGTTAAAGCCGGAGCCAAAGGCGTGATCCGGCCGGGACAAAACAGCGTACAGGTGGTGATCGGCCCCAAAGTCCAGCGTGTTGCGTCAGCCTTGCGGGAAATCTGGCAGAGCGGGCAGGCAGAATGAAAAATCGCAAGATATTGCCGGATGGAATGGCGTAGCGGACAAAGGTGTCCAGGGGCAGTGGGATAATCCATCTGCATATGTGGCAGGAGATACTGAAAAAGTAACTTTAGCGGCCAAAACGTTATGCTCCCTCTTGTCATACAGTTTGAATCTGCTGTCCGGCAATGATTTGCAGACAGATATATTCGCAGTCTGTCTTTTCAGGCAGGCTGCTTTTATTTTTCACTTGCAATTCATAGTTCCCTATGATATAATGCATAGCAACCTATGAAAATAAGTGCTGAGGAGGCAAGTTATGAAAGCAGATGTAAAATGTTGCGCAGATACAAGCCGGGAGCCATTGAGCAATGATAAAATTGCCATACTGATAAAAAAAGCATCGCTGGAATGTGACAAAATTGCCTATCCTGTTCTAACACCGCATGGTCTGACGCTTGTGCAGTATAAAATTATAAAACTTTTGTACCGCAAGCCGCCTGCAACGGTAAGGCAAATTGATATCGAACGGTATTATTCCCTGACGAATCCTACGGTTACAGGGATCCTGCAAAATCTGGAACGGAACGGGTGGATTGAACGGTTGCCTAATCCACAGGACGCGCGGAGCAAGGTGATACGTCTGACCCGGAAGGCAGAGGAACGAAAAAAAGCGCTTTATCATGCCGGGGAAGAAGTAGAACGGCAATTGACTAAGACTCTGAACCATAAGGAAAAAGCGCAGCTTATAACACTTTTGAACAGGATGCTGGGAAGCGCGCAATAAAGATTTGCAACCCGTAGACCCCCGAATGGCGAAGCGCATTGCGGTTTTTAAACACATGAAACGAGGAGGTTACAAAATGAAAACAGTGATTATTACAGGCGCAAATTCAGGGCTTGGTTTTGAAACGGCAAAGAAAATAGCCGCCCATTCCCGGGATTTTGCTGTCATCCTCGCCTGCCGGAATCTGGAAAAGGCTGCGCAGGCACGGGAACAAATTATCGCTGCAACGGGAAACAGGAATGTATCTTTCATGCAATTGGACACTGCTTCCCTGCAATCTGTCCGCGACTTTGTCGAACAATATAAAAGCGTCTATAACAAACCGATTCACGCGCTTTTATGCAACGCGGGAATCAGCGGCGTCGGCTTAAAGAAGAAGCAACTGACGGAGGACGGGTTTGATATTCTTTTTGCGACGAACCATCTGGGACATTTTCTGCTGACAACATTATTGCTGCCATTTATGGAAAAAGAGGGAAAAATCCTTGTCACAGCAAGCGATATGCACAATCCGCCGTTGGAAGCAGGAGAAACTTTCGAATGGCCGGGAACCGAAGCGCTGGCGCATCCGGATGACTCGATGGCTGTCAGCCGTATAAGGTATTCGTATTCAAAGCTGTGTAACGTGTATTTTGTTTATGAACTGGCAAGAAGATTAAAAAAGGAAAACAGCGGTATTAAAGTCAACGCTTTTAATCCCGGCTTGATGAAAACACATCTGATTAAAGATACTAACGAATCCTTCTATGAATTTGTCCGGATTAACTGGCCGGAGCGGTATGGCGATCTCGACAATTCCTCTTCCGCACTGGCTGAATTAGCATACGCAGAAGGTATCATCATGAGTTCCGGGCATTTTTATGACCGGAGCATCCGTCCCTGTTTCACATCTGCATTGTCCTATAATGAAGCCAATGCGCGGGAACTCTGGGAAAAGAGCGAAGAATATACGAAAGGATAAGGCTATGATCAGAAAAATAATGTGTCTGCTCATTTTGCTTGGCTGTATCTTTAACCTGCACCCGGCTTTTGCGAAAACTGCCGATTACGAACAGATACAGCAGCTCGTGTTGTGGGAGCGACAGGCCCGGGTGCGCCATTTGCAGGAAGAAATGGCTAACTGTTATTTTGAGGATGCGACGGTCACTACAAGCTGGACAAAGGGGAGCATTAAGGATTACCTGAAAGGAGGTAACCGCGCCGAAGCATCGCCCAAAGAGGTGATTATAAACCGTTTGGGCAGCCCGGTGATTCATCAGAACCGGAAAAAGGCATATGTTGAATTGCCAATGACCACACTCCGTTGGATTGAGGTGAATGGGGAAGAAGCGGTGTTGACTTCCTATATGAGGTTGTTATACAGGGTGGAACAACGAAACGGTATTTGGAAAATATCCGACCTGACCACCATTGATGAAAGCGATACGTTGGCGCCGGCTATTCCCGGAACAGATCTGCATATTGATCCGGAAGATGTTAAGGGGTTGCGGCATTCGTACCGGTATCTGGCTTACACGCGCATCAGGGCGGGGGGAACGGTGCGCGACGACCTGCCCGGTATCGACCGGCCCGAAGAGGTGAACCGGATTTATGAGGATGCGGAAGCGTGGCTTCGGCAATAAAAGGCCGGATGCCATTGAAGTGCCGGAATTTTGCTCGCGTAACAAGAATTCATATGGATGCTGTTTTGGTCATATGATATAATTCAGCTAATTTGTTGTTTTGCTCAACATCTGTAGATTTTTCTGCGGCTGTTTTGTTATAATAAAACAAAAGTTAATTAAATGGAAGCCACAGATGATACTGCAAGTCAGATAATTTTTTTAAAATTTAACAGGAGGATAATGACGATGAAGAAGATTTTTACAGAAAAAGCGCCTGCGGCAGTGGGACCGTATTCTCAGGCTGTTGTGATCAATGGGATGGTATATACATCCGGGCAGATCGCTCTTGATCCTGCAACGGGGGAGCTTGTGGGAAAGACGATTGAGGAGCAGGCGGAACAGGTCATGAAGAACCTGGTTGCAATACTTGAGGAAGCCGGTACGAAACCGGAAAACGCGGTCAAAACGCTTTGCTTCCTTACAGATATCGATGACTTTGCGGCTTTTAACGCGGTGTATGCAAAATATTTTACGGGAAAACCCGCCAGATCGTGTGTGGGCATAAAATCCCTGCCCAAAGGGGCAATTTGTGAAGTAGAAGTTATTGCCGTGATTTAACCGTCTTGCCGAGGTGACGTGAGGATATGAAACAGTATATAGTAGATGCTTTTACAAGTGAACCTTTTTCCGGGAATCCTGCAGCGGTCTGTGTTATGGAGAAGTGGCCTTCCGAGGAATCCATGATGAAGCTGGCTATGGAAAACAATCTCTCTGAGACGGCTTTTATTGTGAAAGAAGCCGCAGGGTATCATCTGAGATGGTTTACACCGGGGACAGAGGTGGAGCTTTGCGGCCATGCGACACTGGCCTCGTCTTTTGTGATCCTGAATTATTATGAACCGGGCAGTGATGTTGTGCAGTTCAACACCCTGAGCGGAGTGCTGACTGTCAGAAGGAAAGGGAATCTGTACGAAATGGACTTTCCTACGTTTGAATTGAAGGAAATCCCCGTGACGGATGAAATGGAGCGCGCCTTCGGGGTTCGTCCCGTCAAAGCAGTTCTCGGGCTTGACCTTATCTGTGTTTTTGCTTCCGAAGAACAGGTGCGGGAGATGCAGCCTGACCAGATCAAACTGCCACAGATTGAAGGACGCATCCAGAATGCAACGGCCAAGGGGAAGGGTGTTGACTGCGTATCCCGGAGTTTTTGCCCGAAACTTTCCATTGCGGAAGACCCGGTCTGCGGTTCGGCCCATGTCCAGATTGCGGATTATTGGTCAAAAGAGCTTCGCAAAGACAGCATTGATGCATATCAGGCTTCAAAACGCGGCGGATACCTGCATTGTGAAAGGCGCGGGGATAACAGGATGGCGATCAGTGGGGAGGCTGTTCTTGTTGCCATTTCCGATCTTGCTGTAAAGCTGTAAATTCTGGATGATGTTGCCATAGGAACGGCATTCATATTCTCGTCAGTAGTGGAATATCCACGACTTATGGAGACGCTGATTAATTCGTCTGCACGCTGACCGGTGCTTTTTATGACTGACTGCGTCAATGTCCCTCAACGCAGCTACTCCTTTGTATAAGCGATTCGCACGCAAGCGCAGCTTGCGGCTCTCTGCTTAGGCTGCGCCCTCGGGCCATTTCCTTGTCAGTCGCAAAAAGTCCTCGGTCATCGCACAAACTCATTTAATCAGCGTCTCTTTTTTTTTGCAAAAAAATAAATTCCAACTTGTGTTTTAATTACGACTGTGTTATAATACCCGCGTAATAAATTCCAACATGGTACTTATTTTCAAAATGGTTTGTTCGGGAGGATGCATGAGCGTTTATGATAAACTTTTTAAAACGGCGGATGAGCAGAAGTATTTCCGCATAGCGCTGCCAGCGGCAGTGGAATGTGTGTTTATGAGTTTTCTGGCTTCCGCGGATTTAATTATGGTAGGGTCGCTGGGCGCGGTATCCATTGCCGCCGTCAGCATTTTTGCGCAGCCCCGCATGGTGCTTCTCTGTTTTGCCCGTTCCATTGCGTCCGCTGTTACGTTGCTGACTGCGAGGAAAGCGGGGGCAAAGGATGTAGCGGGCGTCTCGGAACTGTTGCGCAAGTCGCTGTTCCTTGCCGGTATTTTTATGGGACTGCTTCACATCCTGTTTTATTTCCTGCTGGAAAAGATCTTATTGCTGATGGGCGCCGGAAGCGATTATCTTCCCCAGGCGCTGCTGTACAGCCGTATTGCCATCTTTTCGGTATATGTTACGTCCATGACTTCGGTACTGCAGGCCGTCCAGCTTGGCTTTGGGGAAACGGGCGCGATTATGCGCACAAACGTGACCGGCAATATTGTCAATGTCATTGTGAACGCCCTGCTGATTTTCGGTGTGGGTCCGTTCCCAAAACTGGGTGTTGTGGGGGCAGCCATCGGTACGGTGACGGGAACGTTGTTTACGCTGTGCGCTACGGTTTATGTTATGAATTACAACAAGTACTTTTCCCAGGGCGGCAGCTTTATTCCTGACAGAAAATATTTAAAGGAATTTTTGCCGATTTTTGGCAGCATGATCAGCGAGCAGGGCTTTGAACGTCTCGGCATGGTGCTTTTCACCCGGATGGCGGCAGGCCTTGGCACGGTTCCCTTTGCGGTGCACAGCATCTGCATGAGCGTGGTTGACTATTACTGGGATTTTGCCATGGGGCTGGGCAAAGCGAGCATGGTGCTGGCGGGGCAGAGCTGCGGCGCGAAGAATGAACGGGACTGGCATGTATTCCGTAAGATCGGCGTCAGGTGGGGCCTGATTTTTTCCACGGTCAGCTTTGTGTTTATTTTCCTGCTGCGTAAGCCGATTTTCATGGTGTACTCAGACGATCCGGCAGCATTGGCCATGAGCGGGATCATTATGTTCGTGGTTGCCATTGTGGGTTATCCGGAAGCGCAGGGGCTGGTGTGCGCCGGCATTTTGCGGGGCAGCGGGAAGACGGCTGTCGTTGCGTTATATTCTTTTGTGTCCATCGCCGTGCTGCGTCCGTTGCTGACTGCGTTATTCCTGTACGTGGCCGGCCTGGGACTGCTTGGTGCCTGGATTGCCTTGTTCCTGGATCAGTCCATTCGTGCGGGCTGCGCTACGTTTTTGGTCCGGCGCCTGCAGCCTCATATCGGGCGCCACATGGAAGAACTGGGCAAAGCGGCCTGAGTATGGTATATTTTAATCAGAGCAACTGAAATTATATATAAAAATGTTAAAGCAGACAGGATGTGGCGACGATGGATTTTATCAGAGCGAGAAGCGGGGAGCAGAAACGAATAAGGATAGAACAGATTACAAACGTGGCGGCGGAGCTGTATGTGGAAATCGGATACGACAAAGTGACTTATTCGGAGATTGGGCGGAAGCTGAATTTTACGCGCCGCAACCTGTATAATTATTTTCGTTGCAAGGAAGATATCTTCCTGACACTTTTGCTGAAGGATATTGAGAATATGGTGGAAGATGCCGCAAAAACGTTTACAGAACCGGTTGAAGATCAGGAGAAGTTCTGTCTTGCCTGGGCCGGGATGCTGCTTCGCCATCAGCGGATGCTGGCTTTGTTCGGCATTGTGAATACAGTCATTTTAAAAGACGCTACTTCCGATATGCATCGCAGTTTCCGTATCGAGATGAACCGTTCGTTTAACAGGCTGAAGGCGGTGGTGCAGTGTATCTTTCCCCAATTTTCTGAGGAACAGGCCTATCAGTTTGTTGAGTACGAAAACAGCTATGCGATGACGTTGTATCCGGCCAGTCTGGAATATAAAGAGTTTCATCATATTGAAATATTCCCTGATGCGGGCTTTGGCACAAAGGGCTTTGTACCCCAGTTTGTTAAGTTTTTGCGGAGACTGCTGAAAGGGCTGCGGGAGTGAAATCATAATTAAGTGTGTTTTAAGTTTGTAAATCCGTTTTATCAT
>CAJODT010000071.1:10298-21886 GCA_905233365.1 uncultured Succiniclasticum sp. | reverse complement strand
GGACATGATGGGCAGCGACGACTACCTGGGCTTCGGCAGCGACTTCGACGGCATCAGCCATCCGCCGTACAACCTGCTGGGCGTGCATCAGTTTCCGCAGCTGTTTGAATATCTGGCGGCGAGGTTCAGCGACGCTACCATCAAAAAGCTGGCGTTCGAAAACTGCATTACGTATTTGAAGAAAGTACTGTGATGTTTTCTTCATCAACCTTTCACAAATTCGTGCATCCTTTCATGTTATAATGCTGTTATCAGGAGACAGTATCAAAAAGAAAAGATAAAGATAACGCTGTCCGGGAGGGAACATCATGAAGAAAGTAGCTATCATTCGCTGTTTGGATGTGAGCATGCGCTGCGTGGGTGCATCCTGCATGAAATCCTTTAATGAGCATACCGTAAAGTTTGAGCGGTACGGGAACGAGGAGCTGGAACTGTTCGCCGGACTGACCTGCAACGGCTGCGGGCAGACGGTGGAAAATGACGAAGGACTGAAGAAAAAGCTGGACCGTCTGGCGGAGGAACCGGTGGACGTGGTTCATTTTAGCAGCTGCACCAACAAAAAGGACAAGGACAATCCGGAAATGAAGAAACGCTGCCCCTGGGTGGAACAGATGAAAGACTATCTGGAGAGCAAAGGCGTGGAAGTGGTGTACGGTACGCACCATTAACGTACGTTGAGAATTAACACAAAGTTTTCAAAAGGGCTGTTGCGTTCGTTGCGCGACGGCCTTTTTCCATTTGGAAAACCTGTCAAACTGTGGTATAATATAATGTACCTTTGCAGGTACAATGTGGTTGCGAAAGAAGAGACTGACTGTATTCGTCTGTGCGAAGCGCGCCGAACAGATGCAACCTTCTTTCGTAAGCATAGTAAGCATAAAAAGAATACGCAAGCAGGAGGAACACATGAACATTATCGTCTGTGTAAAACAAGTGCCGGATACGACGCAGATCCGTCTGAATCCGGAGACCCGTACCCTGGTCCGGGATGGCGTGGAGAACATTCTGAATCCCTATGACGCGGAAGCGTTGGAGACAGCATTGATTTTAAAAGATAGATATGGCGCGAAGGTAAAGGTCGTTACCATGGGTCCGCCCCAGGCCAAGGATATCCTGAAGGATGCCATCGCACTGGGCGCGGATGAGGCATATCTGCTTACCGACCGGGCGGTAGCCGGTTCGGATACGCTGGCCACCAGTATGGCGCTGGCTGCTCTGGTCAAGAACCTTGGTGAGTATGACCTGATCCTCTGCGGACGGGAAGCGGCGGACGGCTGCACGGCGCAGGTTGGGCCGGAAATGGCGGAACATCTGGGCATTCCCCAGGTTACGTCCGCTTTGAAAGTGGAATTTACCGACGGACGTTTCGTAGTGGAACGGGAAACGGAAAACTGGGCGGAGACCCTGGCTGTTCCCGCGCCGGTGCTGGTGACCATGACCCGTGCGGAAAAGGAACTGCGTTTTGCCAGCATCCGGGGCAAAATGAGAGCCCGCAAGACGGAGATTCCCGTTAAGACGGCTGCCGATCTCGGTCTGGACGTTACCAACGTGGGCCTGAAGGCTTCCCCGACACGTGTTATCAAAGTGTTTACACCGGAAGCGCATAAGGTGGACACCCAGATCATCAAAGAAGAAGATGTGGATGTTGCCGTGGACAAGCTGGTGGAAAAGCTCATCGAAGCCGGCGTGGTGAAACGCTGAGGGCTGCATCGTGGCGGTTAAGGTTGAAATTACACGCTGCATTGGCTGCGAGAACTGCGCGGCCATCTGTCCTACGGGCGCTATCCGCGTAACGGGCGGCAAAGCGTCCGTAAAAGAACAAAGCTGTGTGGAGTGCGGCGCGTGTATCTATGATTGTCCTATGGACGCGATTACTCTTCCGAGGGAGGATTTCAATAATGGCAAAGACTGAAAATGCAATCTGGGTAATAGCCCAGCTGGAAAATGGCGAGACCCTTGGCGTGACCTATGAACTGCTGGGGCAGGCCCGCCGCCTGGCCGATACGGTCGGGCAGAATACCGCTGTCATTCTGATTGGCAAAGAGAATAAAGGACATGCGGAAAAACTCATCGCCCAGGGCGCGGATGTGGTGTATGCCGTGCTGGGTGAAGAATATGAAGATTACAACGTAGAGCTGTACACAAATGCCATCTGCGAACTGGCGCAGGAGTACAAACCCAACGGCATCATGTTCGGCGCTACCATTGACGGCCGGGATCTGGCGCCCCGTGTGGCAGCCCGTCTGAAAACCGGTCTGTGCGCGGACTGCACAGAAGTGGAAATGGGCGAGAACGGCCTTCTGAAATGGACACGGCCTGCGCTGGGCGGCAACCTGATGGGCACCATCGTCTGCTCCGACATCCGTCCCCAGATGGGTTCGGTACGTCCCAAGATTTTTGCGCCCATGGAACCGGACGCAGGGCGTCAGGGTGAGGTTATTAACTATACTGTAAAAAACAAAGTGGAAAGCAAAGTGGAGATCCTGAAGAAGGAACCCCTTTCCACCGGCGGCAAGCTGAAGATTGAAGACGCGGAAGTCGTCTTTGCAGGCGGCCGCGGTTTCAGCGATGCAGAACAATTCAAGGTACTGGAAGACCTGGCGGCCCTGTTTGAAAAATCGGCAGTGGCGGACGAAAAGTGGGTGGACCACGCCTCCCAGGTAGGGCAGTCCGGCAAAACCATCGCACCGAAGCTGTATTTTGCCTGCGCTATTTCCGGCGCGCTGCAGCATGTTTCCGGCATGAAAGAGTCGGAAGTCATTGTGGCCATCAACAAAGACGAAAACGCGCCGATCTTTGAAGTGGCCCATTACGGTCTGGTGGGCGACGTGCACGTGGTCATTCCCAAGCTGATTGAAAAGATCAAAGCCTATAAAGAATCCTGAGGTGTGACTCTGTGTGGCAGGTAATTTATATTGCTCCGACACAGGAGCGGGCTGATAAATTAAAGAAGCTTCTGGCGGACAACGGCTTTCTGTGCCAGCTCAAGGCAGTGGGGACACGTCGCAACGGCAAGGCCGCCGCGATTGAAATCTCGGTGCCTGTTTCGGAAGCGGAAGACGCCTACGAGGTGCTGGCTGAACACGGTTTTCGGGCATGAGAGCAGTGCGGTACGTGATATATGGCAAACCAGGAAGAACGCATTTTCAAAAAAACATATACGGATTTTGATAAGCGGCTGGACCAGGAACTGGAAGAAGAGAAAGAAGAGCGGCGCCGGCAGCTGTTGATGCAGGCGCCGGACTTTAAGCTGCTGAACCAGATGGTGGAAAGCGAGGAGTACTCGCAGGCGCTGGCAGCAAAACTCAGAGACGGGGGCCTGTACTATCTGCGAAGCGGGGAAGAGGAAACCACCGAGAAATTCATGGGCATCTTCCGGAGAACGCTGCAGTCCCATCCTTCCGTCCGGGAGGACCTCTTTAAACAGGCGGGCTTTTTGGGCTGCATGGCTTTTAAAAAGGATATGCCGAGGCTGGGCCGGTATTGCGGGGAAGCGATCCTCAGCTGCCTGCGTCTGCTGGGGCAGGAAGAACTGGAGCTTATCGAGCAGGGATACCTGCAGTTTAAGAATGTGACGGACACGTCGGCGCGTACACGCAACGAACTGGATTTCCGGGAGATCGTGGACGCGCTGTACCGTTACTGGAAAGACAACAAAATTACGGTTACGCCGGGTTTGCTTTCTGTTTTATCCGATTTATTATTTGTGGCGGCGGACAGACGTCAGGTTAACGCCTTAACGACAGTTTGTTCTCTGAGCCGTGACGTGCTGCGCCAGAGCTCGGCGGATCCGGTAATGCGGCAGCGGTTCGTCATGGAATGGAGCGGTACTGCGGCGCAGATCGCCCAGCGGGGCTGGGAGGAAGAATGCGGGCTGCTGTTAAAGCACCTGTGCCTGTGTCTGGGTGGCCTGCGGGATACCGGGCTGATCAAAAAAGCGCTGGCCGATGTATCCATCCATATGCAGATGCAAAGCAAGTGGGATAATTTTGAAACCGCCTTCTGGCTGTATTATCCCTGCCAGCTGTTTACGCTGGTCATGCTGCGGTGGGGGATGCGCCGTTACCGTCGCGCCCTGCAGGCAGAAAGAGTCGTGGAAGCGAAGATACCGGAATCCGGCATCCTTGACCAGGTGGAACGGAATATGGAGATGCAGGATGAAAAGGAAAAGGCGCTGGACATCATCCGTTTTGTGCTGCGGAACGCGAGGGATACTGTAGCGTCCTGCGCCCGGCTTCTGATGAAGGACGAATGGGAAATCTATGCGGCCTGGCAGCAGGAATGGCTGTCCGCTGCGCAGGGAAATGAAAAACGCCAGAAGCTGGTCAGGTTTTTTATGCAGATGACTGCGGAATACTGGCGAAACACCCAGCCTTCCCGGACTAAAAAGCAGTGGGATTTTATGGCGGAGGGCGTAAACCCGCCGCTGTTGTCGGACGAACACATGGAACTGCTTAAGGAAATATCGTGAGGAGCATGGCGCGGCTGCGTGCGTTTTTTGCAAGTATTTGCGATGCATAGGGCGCTTTTTCAGGCAAAGCATCTCCTTAAAACGTTCCCATTGTATAAAGAATTTTTAGTTGAAGACATAAGCTGTTCGTGGTATAATAATAAAAATTGAATATGCATAAGGAGACACGCATGAATCAGTGTTTCCGTAACCTTTAAATCGGTCCTGTGAGGCTGTAAGGTGACTTAGCAACAGCATTTATTAAGGAAGAAAATAAGCCTTCTTGCATCCTGCGGGACGAGAAGGCTTTTATTTTTGGGAAAACCGGGTTTTTGAGTTTGCTGTTTTGCGGCGGATGGCGTAAGCCGCTTTTCAGGCAAAGGCTGCCGGAACCAAAGTGGCGAAAACGGATTAATCAGGTTTCCCAACATCAGACAGGAGGAACTGCAATGGCAAAAGCGACTGTGTCCCTGGCGGGCAGGGACGTCCTTGATCTGGAGAGCTTCAGCGTCGAGGAGTACAACCTGGTTCTGCAGACCGCTGCGGAAATGAAAAAAATCATGAAACGCGACATCAAGAAAGTACCTTCCCTGCGGGGCAAATCCATCATCAACCTGTTCTACGAGCCCAGCACCCGGACCCGTACTTCATTTGAACTGGCGGGCAAATATCTGGGGGCGGACGTGGTGAACATTACGACTTCCTCTTCCAGCGTGGTAAAGGGCGAGTGCCTGCGGGACACCATCCTCACCGTGCAGTCCATGTGCTGCGACGCCATCGTCATGCGCCATCCCATTGAAGGCGCTGCCGTCTACGCCGCGGAAGTGGCGAAACCGGTCATCATCAATGCGGGGGACGGCGCCCACGCCCATCCGTCCCAGGGACTCCTGGACATGTTCACCCTGCGGGAAAAGGGGATTAAAGATTTTAAAGGCAAAAAGATGGTCATCCTGGGCGACATCCTGTACAGCCGGGTGGCCCGTACCAATATCGCGGCCTGGACCAAGATGGGGGCGGATGTGCACGTAGCGGGTCCCCGTCCCCTGATGCCCCATGCGATCGAAAGTCTGGGCGTAACCTATCACAAACGCATCGAAGAAGCCATCGAAGGCGCGGATGTTATCGACGTGCTGCGGATCCAGCTGGAACGGCAGAAGAGCGGCCTGTTCCCGTCGCCCCGTGAATATGCCCGAATTTTCGGATTGAACGAAGCGCGGCTTAAGCTGGCCAAACCGGACTGCATCGTGCTGCATCCCGGTCCTATGAACCGCGGCCTGGAAATCTCCTGGGACGTAGGCTACTGCGACCAGGCGGCGATCCGCGATGAAGTGCAGAACGGCGTGGCTGTACGTATGGCGTTGTTATTCCTGACACTGACTGGAGGTAAACAAATTGAAGCTGCTAATTAAAAACGGACGGGTAACAGACCCCTCTCAGAAACTGGATGAAATCTGCGATGTTCTGGTTGAAGACGGAAAGATCGCAAAAGTTGGGAAAAATTTAACAGAAAAAGCCGAGGAGACCTATGACGCTACGGGCAAAGTGGTGGCCCCCGGTTTCATCGATATGCATACGCATCTGCGGGAGCCCGGCCTGGAAGCCAAGGAAAGCATCCGTACCGGTACCATGGCGGCAGCGGCCGGCGGCATCACCACCATCGCCTGCATGCCCAACACGAAGCCTGCCATTTCCACTTCCATCGTAGTGAGCGGTATCAAAGAGCGGGCTGCGAAGGAAGGCTATGTGAACGTGGAAGTTATCGGTTCCATCAGCAAGGATGAAGAAGGCAAAGAACTGGCAGAGATGGGCGATATGCTGGAAAAAGGAGCGGTGGCTTTTTCCGACGACGGCCATTACGTATACAGCAGCCGCCTCCTAATGAACGCGGCCAGATATATGACCAGCTTTGGCGCGCCGCTGGTCTCCCACAGCATTGAAAGCGAGCTGAACGCGGACGGTTACATGCACGAAGGCGTAGTTTCTGCGAAAATCGGCGTGCCCGGCGTGCCCTCCGTGGCGGAAGACATCGCCGTAGCCCGTGACGTGCTGGTGGCCGGTTACACCGGCGCCCATATCCACATTGCCCACGTGGCCAGCAAAGGCGCGGCGGACATCATCCGCCAGGCCAAGGCCAAAGGCTGGCCGGTTACGGCAGAGGTGACGGTGCACCACCTGACCCTGACGGACGAAGCTTGCCTGGGTTACAGCACGGCCACCCGTGTTTCTCCGCCGTTGAGGAGTCGGGATCACGTAGACGCCATGCGGGCCGCCCTGCTGGACGGAACCATCGATATGATCGTCACCGACCACGCCCCCCACGCCCCGGAAGAAAAGGACGTGGAATTCCGCAGGGCCCCCAACGGTTTCTGCGGACTGGAGACTTCGGTAGGCGTGGTCTTAACGGATCTGTATCATACAAACGTGCTGACGCTGGAGCAGATTGTTGATAAGATGAGCTGCAGCCCGGCTAGGATTTTCAAATTAAAAGGCGGCACCCTGAAAACCGGCGCCCCCGCGGACATTACAATCCTGGACCTGGACAAAGAATGGACGGTAGACTCCGAAAAGTTCTACACGGTTGGCAAGGTTACGCCCTTTGAAGGCAAACAGTGCAGGGGCAAAGCGGTTGCGACCATCGTGGCAGGCAGGTTCGTCATGAAAGACGGAGCGGTCTGCGAAAGATAAAGCCGTTGCGAATTGGTTTGTAGTATAAGTTATAACATTAGTTTTCCCGAAAACCGGAAACTTAACCGGAGGATTTGCATGACAAAATATATAGAAGAAACAAAAGTAATAGGCCAATGGGTATTAAACAACGTTACCCGGGAGCTTGACCTGATTGCGCCCCAAATTGCGGCAGAAGCGGTGCCGGGCCAGTTTGTCAACGTACAGGTTTCCCGGCGTACCGCGCCTCTCTTGCGCCGTCCCCTTGGTATTGCCGGGGTGAACAGAAAACGGGGCGTGGTGCGTCTGGTCTACCGCTTCGTGGGTGAAGCGACGAACATTCTGGGCGACGTGTGCAGCGGGGACATGCTCAGCGTAGTGGGCCCGCTGGGTCACGGCTTTGACCTTAACGCGGAATATCCGCTGCTGGTGGGTGGCGGCACCGGACTGGCGCCGTTGCTGTTTCTGGCAGAGACCTTTGTGAAGAAGGGGGTCCGCCCCGACGTGCTCATGGGCGGACGCACGGCGGATGACCTGTTCTGGAAGGATATGTATGTGGACCTGGTGGAACGGATGGGGCTGACCACAGACGACGGCTCCCTGGCCACAAAGGGGACCGTCATGGCGGAACTGCCGCTGATGCTGCGCCGTCTGCATTACGACTGCGTATATGTCTGCGGCCCCGTGCCCATGATGAAAGCGGTTTCCGCTGCCGTACTGGAAAAGGGGATCAAGTGCCAGGTATCACTGGAAAAATATATGGCCTGCGGGCTGGGAGCCTGCCTGTCCTGCAGCTGCCAGGGCATAGGCAGACGCCTGAAAGTTTGCCAGGACGGACCGGTGTTCTGGGCGGAGGAGGTGGCGGAATGGTAAGGTATCTGTATCAGAACCGCCTGGCCGTGGATATTGCCGGACT
Organism: uncultured Succiniclasticum sp.; assembly: GCA_905233365.1. Lineage (GTDB taxonomy): Bacteria > Bacillota > Negativicutes > Acidaminococcales > Acidaminococcaceae > Succiniclasticum. The sequence continues at coordinate 13,856 of CAJODT010000071.1, read as the reverse complement.
GAAAATGAAAACGCCGGTGACCACCGCGTCCGGAACCTTCGGCTTCGGTCTGGAATTTACGGACTTTCTGGACCTGGAAAAGGTGGGCGCCATTACGGTGAAAGGCACCACCCTTGCGCCCCGGGCAGGGAACAAAGGGCAGCGGGTGGTGGAAACGCCGTCCGGCATCCTGAACTGTATCGGACTGGAGAATCCGGGCAGCGATTACTTTTTGAATGAAACCCTGCCAAAACTTAAGAAATACAAAGTGCCCGTCATCGTCAACATCGACGCCTCTTCCCCGGAAGAATACGGCGAACTGGCGGCGAAGCTGGACGTGCAGGGCGTGGATGCGGTGGAGATCAACGTGAGCTGCCCCAACATAAAAGACGGCGGCCTTGTCTTCGGCACCAACGCCAAAAGCATGGCCCAGGTGGTCAGGGAAGTGAAGAAGAACACATCCAAAGTGGTCATTACCAAGCTTTCCCCCAACGTGACCAGCATTACGGAAATGGCTAAAGCTGCGGAAGACGCGGGCACGGACGCCCTGTCCCTGATCAATACGCTGCTGGGCATGAAGATCGACATCCATCGTCAGCGTCCTGTGCTGGGCAACGTGACCGGCGGCCTCAGCGGCCCCTGCATCCGTCCCGTGGCTGTGCGCATGTGCTATGAAGTGGCGCAGGCGGTGAAGGTTCCCATCATCGGCATGGGCGGCATCATGAGCGCCTCAGACGCCATTGAATTCTTCCTGGCAGGAGCCAGCGCCATTGCCGTAGGCACGGCGAACTTCGTGGATCCCACCATTGCGGAGACCATCTGTCCCGGCATTCTGGAATACATGGATGAGCACAACATCAAAAAGATTCAGGATATGATCGGGCTGGCGCTGCCGGAGAAATGAGGTGAAACATGCAGAGCGATCCGAGACTGATTGCCGCGCTGGATTTTCCCACAGCGGAAGCGGCGAAACAGGCCGTGGAGGAAATCGGGGACGCGGTGAGTTATTATAAGGTTGGCATGGAGCTGTACTACGCGGCGGGGAACGAGATGATCCGTTTCCTGAAAGAGCGGGGCAAGCATGTATTTCTGGATTTGAAATTGCAGGACATCCCCAACACCGTAGCCGGCGCCCTGAAAGTGGAAACGAAACTGGGCGTGGATATGATCAACGTCCATGCCGTGGGCGGACGGAAGATGATGGAAGCGGCGGCTGCCGCCATTAAGGAAAAAGCGGAAGAGCTGGGCATGGAGCGCCCCAAACTGCTGGCTGTCACCATTCTCACCAGCATGGACGAAGAACAGTTCGCCGACCTGAATTATAAAAACACCATTGCGGAACAGGTGCTGGCCCTGGCAAAACTGGCGAAAGCTGCCGGACTGGACGGGGTAGTGGCTTCCCCGAAGGAAGCGGCGGAGATTCGCAAAGCCTGCGGGCCAGACTTCCTGATTGTCACCCCCGGCGTGCGCCCTGCGGGCAGCGCCCTGGACGACCAGAGCCGCGTGACCACACCGGCACAGGCCTTTGCCAACGGATCGTCCCACATCGTGGTGGGACGCCCCATCATGAAAGCGGCGGACAGGAGAAAGGCTGCCGCAGCCATTGTGGAAGAAATAAAAAATATTGGATGAATTTGATTGCTGCTTTGCATTCCTCTTGCGGCAGCATGTGAAAAGAAAGCGAATAACAGTTAAGTGTTCCTGGCAAATCAGATGGAACAAATCATGAAAAAACTGGAGGCGTATTCATGTTAACCGAAAAAGAAGTACTGCACCTGCTGGAAGAGACGCAGGCCGTTCTGCACGGACATTTTCTGCTGACCAGCGGTCTGCACAGTCCCATGTATGTGGAGAAATTCAACGTGCTGCAACACCCCGCCTATACGGAAAAACTGTGTAAGGAGATTGCGGCGCGTTACGCCAACGATAATATCGAACTGGTAGTAGGGCCTACCACCGGCGGCATCCTGCTGGCCCATGAAACCGGCAAGGCGCTGGGCACCCGGGCCATCTTTACGGAACGGGAAAACGGCAAGATGACGCTGAAACGCGGCTTCCAAATTCCGGAAGGCTGCCGGGTACTGGTAGTGGAAGACATCGTTACCACGGGTGGCAGCGTAAAAGAAGTGATGGACGTGGTACGGGAACACGGCGGCAACGTCATCGGCGTAGGCCTTCTGGTTGACCGTAGCGGCGGCAAGGTGGATTTCGGCGTACGGACGGAAGCACTGCTGCACCTGGACGTGCCCACCTTCAAAGCGGACGACTGCCCCCTGTGCCGCGACGGTGTGGAGCTGACCAAACGGGGCAGCACCGGCAAAAACAATCCGGTGAAAAAATAACTTGCCTTATTTGCATTCCTGTGATATAATTCTAAAACGTCAGGTAAACTGACGAACGGCCCGGTGGTTCAGTTGGTTAGAATGCCGCCCTGTCACGGCGGAGGTCACGAGTTCGAGTCTCGTCCGGGTCGCCATGCGGAAATAGCTCAGTTGGTAGAGCACAACCTTGCCAAGGTTGGGGTCGCGAGTTCGAGTCTCGTTTTCCGCTCCACAGGGGTATAGCTCAATTGGTAGAGCAACGGGGTCTCCAAAACCGTGTGTTGAGAGTTCGATTCTTTCTGCCCCTGCCATAAAAATAACCCCTCAAGTCCAATAGCGGATTTGAGGGGATTTTTATTTGCAAAACAAACGGACAAAACCGCCAGTCATAAATGTCTTGTGGCGCAGGGACAAATGTGATAAAATACAATATCAAGTAATTATAGTAGAAATCTGTTTTACTAAACGAGAGGAGGGTGGCCGCCGTGAAAGAAATACGCATTTCCAGACGACTCTATACCTCTCTTTTTTGCGCCCTTGTCGCGCTGGCCTGCATGGTCGGTTTGTCCTGTACTGCTTTGTTCGGTACGGTATTGCCGACTGCTGCCACCTCCGAACAGAAGCAAGGCGAAACGCTGACGGTTGGCGTGCCCGCGAACCGCTGCCCCATTTTTTACCATGACGCGGAAACGAACGAGATTACGGGTATCGGCGTGGACCTGATGCGCTACGCGGCGGAGAAGGCGGGCTACAACGTTACCTTCCGCCCCATAAAGGAAAAGTCGATCAAGGACGCGCTGGACAATAAGGAATACGATCTGGTCATGCCCTTCGGCGGCGTAATTTCCGGCGCCTGGGGACATCCTGCTATTGTATCGGAAAGTTTCATGCAGACACCCTTTACCCTTGTGACCGAAGGAAAACGCAAGACGCCGCCGCTGGATAAACTCCGGGTAGGCATGCTCCGTTCTCTTGCCGGGGTAGCGGAAACGGTCCGCCAGCTTTACCCCGGCATCCGGATTACATTTTATGAAACCATGGAAGAGAGCGTGGACGCCCTGCGCAAAGGCCAGGTCGACGCCTTGCTGAACAACTACTATGTCTGGAGCTATGTGCTGCAGAAGCCGTCTTATTCCGATCTGAAGATCCAGTACGCCGCCTTTTTTTCCATGGAATTCCGGGTAGGCACGCTGGATACGCCGAAGGGACGGGCCATCATCGAACGGCTGAACCCCGCCATCGCTTCCCTGAGCAGTAT
>CAJODT010000071.1:0-10255 GCA_905233365.1 uncultured Succiniclasticum sp. | reverse complement strand
TCCGATTATCTGCACCGGTACGGCCTGGTCATACTTCTGGTGGCGCTTCTGTTTATAGCCCTCATTGCGATTGCCGTGCTGAAGCAGCGCTCCCTTCGCCTGGAGCACGAGAAGAAGCTGCACGAACTGGTGGATTATGACCAGCTCACCGGCGCGCTCAGCATGAACGGGTTCCGGAAGCGGGTAGAGGAGCTGTTGCGGACGTACCCGGATACCCCTTACTTCCTTTCCTATAACAATATCAGGGATTTCAAATTCATCAACGACAGCTATGGCAGGGAAGCCGGGGACGCGTTTCTTAAATTCTGGGTTGCCAAATCCATGGAGTTTATGACAGATGAGGAAGCCATCGGACGGGTTTCGTCGGACCGTTTTGCCGTTCTCCGCCGTATTGAGAACGAGGAGAAGATGCGCGCCGATGAAAAGAATGTAATTGAGCCGGTAGAGAACTACTTCATAAACCAGGGGAAGGAAACCAGGATCCAGATGTGCAGCGGTATTTATATACTGACGCCCAGGGACTTCCGGAAGATCGATGTGGACCGCATGCTGGATTACGCGCGTGTGGCGGAACAAAAGGCTTTGAAAAGCCGCAAAGAGAGCTATGCGTTTTATAACCCGGAGCAGTGGGAACTGGGCAAACACATCGCGGATGTCATCAACTACCTGCCCACGGCGATCCGCTCCGGGGATATCAAGGTGTGGTATCAGCCCCAGGTGGATTATGAGACGGGGAAGATCATCGGCGCAGAGGCTCTCTGCCGCTGGGCCCATACCAAACTGGGCTGCCTGCAGCCCAACGATTTCATCTCCACGCTGGAAGAATCCGGCCTCATCTACGACCTGGACCGCTACGTCTGGGAAACGGTCTGCCAGGACCTGCAGCGCTGGAACGGGCAGGGACACCGCCGTTCCGTTTCGGTGAACCTGTCGCGTAACGATTTCCGCGAAGACCGGGACATCCCCGGCTTTTTCCAACATCTGGTCAAGACCTACGGCCTGAGCCGCGGCCAGCTTCGTATCGAAATCACCGAGACTGCCTACGCGGATACCCCGGAGCTTCTCATCAGCACTACGGAAAAACTGCGGGAGCTGGGCTTCCAGGTGGAAATGGACGACTTCGGCAGCGGCTATTCCTCCCTGCATATGCTGAAAGAGGTGCCGGTGGACCGCATCAAGCTGGACCTGCGTTTCCTGAGTAAGGAAGGCGATCCGGAAAAGGGCCGCATCATAATCAGCAGTATTATAAAAATGGTGCGCTCCCTGGGCATGAAGCTCATCGCCGAGGGCGTGGAGACCAAAGAACAGGCCGACTTCCTCCAGAGCCAGGGCAGCTCCGAGATGCAGGGCTATTACTTCTACAAGCCCATGTCGGTTACGGAGTTTGAGAAGATCGGCGTAGAAAACGAAGACTCAAATTAAGTAGACCCAAATTAAGGAGACCCATAACCCATGAATAAACTGACACAAGGAGTATCCCTTCGCAAGATCCATAACGGACTGATTGTAATCGCCATCATTTTGACCTGCTTCCTGATTTTTTCCACCTACCGGCTGGCAAGCAGCTTTATGCGTGTAAAAGATGCCGCAGAAGAGAATATAAAGCTGGAGACCGCAGTCCACGAGCTGATGGAAGCTTCCGACTACCTTACGGAGATGGTACAGCGCTTTACCATATACGGCGACAGCCGGTTCATGAACCAGTATTTTATGGAAGCCGTTGCCTCCAAACGGCGGGAAAAGGCCCTGGCCGAACTGGAAACGGACCCGGACGCTACCGAAGCCGTGGAGCGGCTGCGGGCGGCGCTGGACCATTCGGTACGGCTCATGGACCGGGAATACTACGCCATGCGGCTGGTCATTGAAGCGAAGAATATTAAAGAGTATCCCGTGCAGCTGAAAAACATCAAATTGAGCAACGAAGACGCGGCCCGTTCCCCGGAGGAGAAGATGCACCGCGCCACGGAGATGGTGCTGGATGAGGGATACTATGAACAGAAATACAAGATCCGCAGCGAAGTCCAGAACAGCGTGAAAGCCGTGGAGAAGCTGACACAGAGAAAAGAATCGGAATCCCTGAACAGTTTTGAAGCGGAAATGATGTTAGGGCGCGCGGGCATCGTGCTGAACATCCTGGCCATCTGCTTCGTGGTGTGGCTGACCTCTTCCCTGGGCCTCAACCCCATTGTGAAGGCGGTGGACCAGATCAAGGCCGACAGCCCCATCCAGGAGACCGGCGCCGAAGAATTCCAGTATCTGGCCCGGGCCTACAACAATCTGTACGCAGTTTACAAAAAGAGTATTGAGAATCTGAACTTTAAGGCATCCCACGACGAACTGACGGGGGCCTACAACCGGGCCGGGTTTGACCTGCTGGTTACCAGCATCGATCTGGATTCCACCTACCTGATGATCTTTGACGTGGATGATTTCAAGAGCATCAACGATAATCACGGGCACGATACCGGCGACAAGGCGCTGCAAAAGCTGGTGAAGGTACTGAAGAGCAGCTACCGTTCCGACGATTACGTCTGCCGGATCGGCGGCGACGAGTTTGCCGTATTCATGGTGCACTCCAACGCCGTGGACCGGAAGCTGATCGATACAAAAATGGCACAGATCAACCGGGAACTGGAAAATGCAGAAGATGGCCTGCCGCCTTTTTCCGTCAGCGTGGGCATCATTCACGGCAGCCAGGCGCAGAGTGTGGAAGATCTGCTGCAAAAATGCGACAAGGCCCTGTACGCATCCAAGCAGCGGGGAAAGCATACCCACACGTTTTACGGGGCGTAACCTGAATTATTTTTTAAAAATACCTGCAACCGCAACGGCTTTTTAAAATTTTCTTCTTCCGTTCCTTGCAAAAATATGGTATAATATTTAGGTACATTTGTTTTAACTGAGCAGGGGACAACACGATTATGAAAGACATTAATTATTACATGAACCTGGATTACCCGTATGAGATCACGCCGGAACCAGACGGCGGCTACCATGCGGAAATCCCGATGCTTCCGGGCTGCAGGAAACGGCGGAGGAAGCGCTGCAGTACCTGAACGTGGCCAAATGCGACTGGATCACCGGCATGCTGGAACGGCACATCCCGATCCCCCAGCCGCCCTACAAGGTGCTTTCCGTATCCCGCAACTGGAAACGGACCGGACGGTAACAAAATATGCATACAATTACCCTGAAGAAAGAAATCAGGAGCATCCTGAAACGGGACCTGGTACTGACCATCTCCCTGATGCTGGCGCTGGTTTCTTCTCTTTTTTTCAGACCCCGTATTTCCTATATCGACTTTTCCGTACTGGGCATGCTGCTGTCCTTTATGCTGGTGGTGGCCGGCTTCCGCCAGCTGCACGTGCTGGAAAAAGCGGCGGGCCTTTTGTTCTCCCGCTGCCGTACCACCCGTCACGTGGCGGCGGTGCTGGTGTGGCTGACCTTTTTTATGTCCATGCTGGTGACCAACGACGTGGCCCTTCTGATCTTTGTGCCCCTGACCCTGATCACCGGCAAACAGATCAAGCTGGACGTGGGGCGCATCGTCATTTTCCAGACCTTGGCCGCCAACCTGGGCAGCGCCTGCACCCCCATGGGGAACCCCCAGAACCTGTTCATCTATTACCATTACAACCTGACGACGGAGTACTTCTTTTCCGTGCTGGGGCCTTTGTCCGTGCTCAGCGCCCTGTGGCTGGCTATACTGGTGCACGGGCTGCCCAGCCGTAAGCTGCAGCTGGACGGCCACGACGTGGAAACGGGCCCGCGCCCGCGGATTTTGCTCTTTACCGCACTGTTGCTGCTGTGCTTTTTATCCGTGCTGCACGTGGTAAGCCCCCTGGTGTGCACCGCCGTGGTGGTCGTCGTAGTAGCCCTGGCCGACCGGCAGCTGCTGAAGCTGGCGGATTACAGCCTGCTGCTGACCTTTATCGGCTTTTTCGTTTTTATCGGCAACCTGTCCCACTGGGACGCTATACGGCAGCTGCACCACTACCTGCACCACGCCAGGGGTATCGTGTACGTGACCGGCATCCTGGCCAGCCAGTTTATCAGCAACGTGCCCGCCGCCATGCTGCTGGCCGGCTTCACCCGAAACGCCGGGGAACTGCTGCTGGGAGTGGACGTAGGGGGCCTGGGCACCCTGATCGCCTCCATGGCCAGCGTGATAAGCTACAAGCTGTACGCCGCCGCCTATCCCCACCAGGTGATGAACTACCTGCGCATGTTTTTGTTCTACAACTTCGCCGGGCTGATCGGCATCGGGACCATTGTGTACTGGTGGATGGTGAGGTGAGGTTTTTCACATTTTTTTCACAAAATCATACAATAATTGGTGTTTTTTCGGAAAATGACTTAAAAAAGTCTTTGATTGTGAAATTTTCTTCACAAATAACCCGAAAAAACACTTTATTTTTTTGTTGCTTATCTGTAAACTATGTCTTGTGCCAAGCGAAAGGAGGTTGATACATTGCGGTTATTCCGATGGCGAGCCCGGAGTTCAGGTGGACGAGCGTATAACGGCGAATATTATGCAGAGAGCGAAGAACAGGTTATAGACTTTGTCCACAGGAATTACGGATATGTTACTAGCATAGAAAGGATTAATAACCAAAAAGCCTTTCAGCGTTGGTTTAAACCGCGCCTGCAATTATCAAACAGGGAAAGAGCAAATTTTTATAAACAGCTTTCAACATTGTTGGATGCGGGTATTCCCATTGTGAAGGGAATTGAAATGGTAACCGAAAGGTTGAGCGAAAAGAATAAGCCGATTTGTATCCGGCTTAGCCTGAGTCTGCAAAGTGGTCACCCTTTGTCCTATGCCATGTCTTTACAACCGGATATTTTTACTGAAATGAATGTTTCGATTGTTGAAGCAGGAGAAGTGAGTGGCCAGATTTCACAAGTTTTTCTTTCACTGTCCGAGTTCTACAGACAACAGGATAAACTTGCAAAAATGGTACGAAATGTCTGCATTTATCCGGGCTTTCTGCTCGGTTTGGCATTTCTGACATTTATCTTTTTCAGTGTAAAATTGGTACCCAATTTTGCTGAGATGTATCATTCCCTAGGAGTTAAGGAGACTTCTCTTTTGCAAATGTTGGTTTCTGTTTCCGGTCTGTTACAGAATCATGCAGTTGCTCTTTCCTGTATATGTATAGTTTGTAGCAAGATAATATTGCTGCAAAGTTCAAGAATCCTGTCCCTGCTTATGTGTTTTCCGGGAATCAGGTTTATGAGACATTCCTTTCTGGAAATACGTTTTGCACGGTTGCTGGCACTGATGTTGCATAGTGGTATAGCTTTTCCAGAAGCTATTCTGCGTGCTTCTGTTACGTTGACAGATACGTCTATGAAGAATAACGCAAAAAAGTTTTCGGAAAATGTACTGCGTGGTGTAGGCATTACGGAAGCGGCTATGCAGTCAGGTGATCTTTTCAGTCGAATGGGACTGGAATTTTTGAGTATTGGGGAAAGCTCCGGTAATCTGCCGGATATGCTGACAGAGTTTGCAGAAGTTCAGGAGCAGGAACTTTTCGCCCGCTTTCGGGATTTAAAAGCAGTTTTAGAACCGGTATTGGTTGTCGTAATTGCGACGATGATTTTTGCAGTTATGGCTGTGATGCTCTCGCCGTTGTTTGATTTGATGACCCAAATGCCGGAATATGGATAACAGGAGGAATCGGTATGTTAAATAAAATTAAAGGAAAAATGAATTTTGTGGTACGAAAAAAGGCTGGTCATAATGCAGGATTCAGCTTGATAGAGGTAATTGCTGTTACGATTATTATCGGTGTTATGGCTACCATGTTGATGCCTGCGATTGATGGAGCAGGTTCCAAAGCACGTAATGCAAAGCTCAAAAACGACCTGGCAACATTGGATCAGGCAATTGCTACATATAAGCTGGAACAAGGGAGTATACCTTCTTCACTTGATAACCTGGTACCAGATTATATTACCAAAAACGAAGGTTTTAAGGATGCCAAAAACGAAGATTTGCAGTATTCCGTATCAGGCAGTAGTTATACACTGACTGGATCTGATGCGGAAGGGAACACTGTTACTTCTAATGGCAGCGTTGCAGCGGAAACACAGGGATAACGGTTATCTGCTGGCTGAATGGCTGACAGGGATTTTTCTATGCAGCATTCTGTTTTCCGGACTATATCTGGGAGTTAACGGGTATGAAAGAGTAGCGGCAATGGTTCAGGTGGAAAGTGCGGCCCGGGAGTTTTCTCAGGATATTCTGAGTATAAGGGAAAGATCCCTGGCGGGTTTTGATCTGGGGTCCGTGGAACTGAACGGAAGACGTAAAGGGTACTGGGTCTATCGGAGGCCGAATCTGGTTTGTAAAAAGCGGGATTTTGCGTCGGTTGGGTCCGAATCATTGAGGTTTAGCAGTATTCCTGCTTATAAAATCAGGTTTTCTGTCAACGGGGTTCCATCGACAAGCGGTTCTTTTATATTGCAGCATGAGAGATTCCCGACTATGCAGGTTAAAGTCAACGTTCAGCCTGTTACCGGAAGGGTATGGATAGAACGTGTTGGCCAATGACAAAGCAGAATCTCGTTTTAGGTTCAGGACAAAAAGAACCACAGAAAAGGGATCTTTCATCAGGTTTTATTATGTTGACAGTGATTCCGTTGTTTTTGGTAATACTTGCTTTAGCTACAGCTGTGGCAGGATGCCTCTCTTGTTCAATACGGGCTATGGTACATCGGAATGAGATGATACAGGCTTACCCATTGCTTGAAGATGATGATGAGATATGGAAGGAAAAGGTACTAACTGCCTGGCATGGTGATGCGGATGACGAAACGTATGAAAAGTTTGTGTCAACACGGAACGTTGGTCCGTATGTTCTCCTTGTTAAGGAGCTTCGCCATAAAATTACGGGAAAAGTGTTTATGAACCGTTTGGAATTCATACCAATGGATAATAGCGATGACCACAAATCTTGACTTTTGGCGTGAAAAAAGAAAATCTGGCTATATTCTTTTAGAATTAAATGTTTTGTTTATGGTTATCGTCTTGATTGCCAATGTGTATTGTTCTGTAGCACAGACATTTTTGAAAAATTACAGAAAGATTCTGGCAGACATTGAAATTGTAAAGTCTGTCCGCTATACAGAAAGCATTTTGCGTCGGGAACTTTCCTATAACACGACACGTATAGGGCTGGCAAAGGATTTAAATGGACGCGCTCAGATTAACTGTAAGAAAACACTAAATAATGTGCGCAGTTATTGGTATGTGTCAGGTACGGTATTGTATCGAAAGACAGAGAAAGGTATGGCACCTGGAGTTAATCCGTTTTCTAATCCGGAAATCAAGATTGTTGATTTTAAGACGGTGTATTTGGGAAAAGAAAAGCTTGGCATCATAATAACATTGCAAGACCCGGAAACCGGATTGGAAAGGATAATACCCTTATCTTTGTTTTTAAGTAATGGTACTGTAGTTCAGTAAGCATTATGAGAGACTTTGCAAGTAAGGTACATCATTGGGTAATAGTGGGAGGTACGGCTGGGAGGCAAGGATTTATTTTGCTTCCACTCCTGCTATTCCTGATGGTTTGTTCAGGCGTAGTATTGGGTTATATGCGCAATGTATATCAGGAAATGGAGGTTGCCCGTGATTTTTTATGCCGGAAGCAACTGGAAACCGTTGCGCAGAGTTTTATGTTTACCGCTTTGCAGCAGGAAAAGGAGATAGAGATTACGGATGCCGTTTATGATTTGGAACCTCTACAACCCGGAAATAATACTGTACAAGTTTGTGTTACGGTTAAAAGGGTAAAGGATTTAGGTTTGCGTTTTCTGAAATTAGACGTTGCAGATAACCGTGATAACGAATGCTCTTTGCAGCAATGGTGTATGGATGTTCCTGAACATTTGCATCAGCAATTTGTACAATCACCTTTTATAATGCAGGATTCTAAAGCACAGGAATTATCGGGAGAGAAAGATACTGATTCTATCACAAGCAAATCAGATGGCGCATTCTTCCCGCAGTTTTCTGTGGAAGAAATATCAGTCTGGGCTTCTACGAAATTACCTTCTGCGTTAGAATTGCAACGTGATGGGCTGAGTGCTTGGCTATATCTTAATATGGATAAGTGCTCAATTCCAAAAGGGCTGACTGTAAATGGAGAAGGGATACTGGCTTTTGCTAATGATGCTGTAATTGGCGATAATACAGTATTTACAGGACGAATTATAATTTTGGCTGACCGAAATTTGCAAATCGGAAGCAAGGTAAAACTTGAAAAAGCGTTATTGTTGTGCAAGGGAAAACTGACCATTGGATCGGACAGTAGTATCAATGGGGCAGTTCTGGTACAACAAAATGCCGAATTAGGCGATAGGGTCATGATTACCGGAGATAAGGAGGTGTTGGAACCATTTCAATCAATTGTTAGTTTTTAATTTCATTATTTGATATATTAATCCCAATACAATAATTACTATTTGGGAATCCTACAAAACTGAATATTCAAATGAGTAAAACATAGGCCCTTCCTGAATGACAAAACAGACTGGTGTTTATGATAGCTCATGATTTTCTCCAAACTAATCCCCCGAATTTACACACCGGGGGATTTTCTTTTCTCCCCCAATTTCTCACACCCTGCGCCTTCATATATGGTATAATACATAATAAGAACGTAAATGCACAGAGTTCGTTTTACATCAACAACAGAAAGGTGGTCGCGGCTATGAAAAATTACGCAAAACCCGGTGAAGTACTGTATCACGTAGGCTTATCGGTGGAGATGCTGCAGGGGGCGAAGTATGCCCTGGTGCCCGGCGATCCGGGCCGTGTGGAAGGCCTGGCCAAAGCATTGGACAGGAAGGCCGTGTTTCTGGCAAGCCACCGTGAGTTTACCAGCTGGCTGGCCCGTGTGAAGGGAGAGCCGGTGCTGGTGATGAGCAGCGGCATGGGCGGCCCCAACATCACCTTTGTGGTGGAAGAGCTGGGGCGTCTGGGTGTTACCACCTTTATCCGTGTGGGCACCACCGGTTCCCTGCAGGAAGAGATCAATCTGGGTGACGTGGTCATCTGCAAGGCCTGTGTGCGCATGGACGGGGCCAGCAGGGCCTATGCGCCCATCGAGTACCCGGCGGTGGCCGATCTGGATGTGACCATCGCCCTGCGGGACGCGGCAAAGGAACTGAAGGTTCCTTTCGGTATGGGTATTGGTGTGACCACGGACAGCTTCTGGCCAGGCCAGGAACGCTACGACAGTTTAAACGGCTATGTGTTGCGCAGGCTGCAGGGCACCCTGAAGGAATGGCAGGCTTTGGGCTGCACCAATTTTGAGATGGAAGCGGCCACGCTTTTGACCCTGTGCAGTGTGCACGGGTTGCGGGCCGGGGCCATCTGCGGCGTAGTAGCTAAACGGACGGACAGCGAGTCCGTAGCGCCGCCCGGTGTATATAAAAAGGCGGAGCAGCGGTTCCAGAAAGTGGCGAAACGGGCCCTGGAGAAGCTGATCGCGGCGGATAAATAATAAGACAGACGTTGTTACCGGTATAGTATTAATGGAAAGAAGTTGTGGCAGGAGGCATGCTATGTTAGAGATTGGAACCAAGGCGCCGGATTTTACATTGCCCGATCAGGACGGCAAACCGGTTGCGCTGAAGAGCTTTAAGGGACAGAAGGTGGTGCTGTATTTTTACCCGAAGGATAATACGCCGGGTTGCACGAAGCAGGCCTGCAATTTTGGGGAACTGTTCCCCCAGTTCCGGGAAAAGGGCGCGGTGGTGCTGGGCGTCAGCAAGGACAGCGTGGCGTCCCATAAGAAGTTTCAGGAGAAATACAACCTGCCCTTTACGCTGCTGTCGGATACGGAACTGAAGGTGATAAAGGCCTACGATGTGTGGCAGGAGAAGAACATGTACGGCAAAAAGACCATGGGCGTGGTCCGTTCCACGTACCTCATAGATGAAAAGGGCGTCATCGTAAAAGCGTTTGGCAAGGTGAAGGCTGCGGAGAACCCGCAGCAGATGCTGGACGCGTTAGCTTAGGCAATATTTGCCGGCGCCTGCATGTTGCATTGTGGCAGGTTGTGCCGATATGATTGGAAAAGATTGTAGGAAGGGGGCGCGAGCATGGCCCGTGTGATCATTACGCTGCTGGATTCGTTTGGTATTGGTTCTGCCCATGACGCGGCGGCCTTTGGGGATAAGGGGTCCGATACGTTAGGACATATTGTGCAATGGATGGCGGAAAACCGGAAGAACCCGG
>CAJODT010000070.1 GCA_905233365.1 uncultured Succiniclasticum sp. | reverse complement strand
TGCAGAAGACGGCGGCGTGCTGATCCGCAAAGGCAAGAAAAAGTATTATCGCTTGATTGTAAAATCTAAATTATGAAAACGCACGGTAAGTGCGTTTTCGTTTTCCTGACAGGTGATATTATGAACAATTCTCTTTCTCTCAGTAAATTGATTCCGGTAAGTCTGGTTTTATTTTCTTCATTTTTTGGTGCGGGCAACCTGTTGTTCCCGCCGCTGTTCGGTTATCTTTCCGGCAGCAACCTGAACATTGCCACGCTGGGGTTCTGCATCACCGGCGTGGGCCTTCCCATTTTGGGCGTACTGGCTATCGCCATGACCGGTGGTAATGACCTGACGGAAGTGGCTGCCCCGGTCAACATCGCCTACGCGAAAATCATCATGTTCGTATCCAGTATGAGCATCGGGCCGCTGTTCGCCATTCCCCGTACAGCCGCATTCAGTTACGAAATCGGTATCAAGCCGCTGTTCGGAACCACGGAGCCCTGGCAACTGGCGTTGTATTCGGCCCTGTATTTTGCTTTCAGCTATTATGTGGCCAACAATCCCTCCAAGGTCCTGAACTGGCTGGGAAAAGTACTGACGCCGGCTTTATTGGTCTGCCTTGTCATACTGTTTGTGAAAGTGCTGCTGGCCCCTTCCTTTACGCCGGGGGCTCCCCAGGGAGAGTACCTGAACGCGCCGTTCCTGAAAGGATTCCAGGAAGGTTACAACACCATGGACCTGTTGGCATCTTTCCTGTTTGGCGCGGCGACGCTGACTACGATTAAGACCTTTGGCATTGAAAACAAAAAAATGCTGATCAGGGCCTGTCTGTGGGCTGGCCTGATCACTGCCGGCCTGCTTGCATTTATATATTATTTTCTGGGTTACGCTGGTGCGGAAGCACACCGCTACCTGTCCGGTGAATTTTCCAACGGCGCCGGCATTTTGGTGGCAACGGCCCATGAATATCTGGGCTCCGGCGGAACGCTCATCCTGTCAGCCATCATCATCCTGGCCTGCCTTACCACCAGCATCGGTCTGATTGCCGCCATCTCTGATTATTTTCATTTGCTTTTTAACAAAAAACTTTCCAAACAAACTTTTGGCATCCTGATTGCGCTGCTGAGCTTCTCCCTCTCCAACTTCGGACTGGACATGATTATCAAGATGGCGATCCCCATCCTCTGTTTCCTGTATCCGGTGATGATCGCCCTGGCATTGCTTAACGTATTCGGCTTTGGCGGCAACAAGCGGGTGTTCCGCTGCACCATGTGGATCGTCACGCTGTTTGCCATTGTGGAAGGTTTGAAAGCTGCGGCTATTCCGGTGCCCATGGAAAGCATCCTGTCATCGGTGCCCCTGTACGATGAAGGCTTCGGCTGGTTCACCGCGGCGGTGATGGGCGCGGCGGTAGGCGTCATCTGGGACAGAATGAAAGGCGCCACGGAATAGTTTCCTGCAGACGCTATATAACTTCATAAAAAAAGAAACCCGGGAACGCATGAACTGCTTTCCCGGGATATTTTTTGGTACTCGGACAGGGGCTCGAACCCTGGACCTCTGCCATGTGAGGGCAGCACTCTAACCAACTGAGCTATCCGAGCGTTTTTAATTTACGTATGTTATTATACACCTGTTGTCAAAGAATTACCAGCTTTTTTTAAAAAACTGCCGTTAATTATATGCTATCTGTTCCTGAAGATGGATTCAATGTGTTCGTTCCATTTGAAAACGCCGTAACGCTGCAGCGTGTACAGGGTCTGTTTTGTATCCGGCATGACCGAAGCCACAAACGCCATATCATAATACGTTTTCGCTTTGTCCAGTACCGTTTCGTTTACTTTACCGGTGGGATAAGCCAACGCACAGACCGATTCCCCCAAAATTTTTTCGAGCGCTTCTTTGGATGCCTTCAGTTCAAAATCAATTTCCTGTGCGTTCATGTCGGTTAATCGTTCGTGATTCACCGTGTGGGAGCCGATTTTCATGCCGTTTGCCAGCATTTCCCGCAGCTGGCCGGCGGTCATCCGGTTATTATTACCGACGGTACTGCTTACCACAAAAAATGTGCCGGGCACCTTTTCCTCCCGCAAAATCGGGAACGCATACTTATAATTATCCGCATAGCCGTCATCAAAGGAAAGCAGTACCGCCTTTTCGGGAAGCGTTTTGGAACCGGCTGCAAACTTCTGCAGATCGCCTACATGGATAAAGGTAAACCCGGCTTTTTTGAACTCCCGGATATGCCGGCGGAAAATCTCCGGTTTCACGTTCATGCAATCATCCCCACGCTCCGGTGTTACTTCGTGGTAGCAAAGGACTGTGATGGGCGGGATCTCCGGAGAAATCTCCCTGACGTGTTTCAGCCTTGCCATTTCCGGCCGAACGTCCGGACCGTAAACGGTTCGTGCAATTGTTCCCGGCAGCCCGGGATTCTGCGCCAGCCAGCCCATGTAACGGGCCAGGTGAAACAATCCCGCGTACACCAAGCATAGACATATCAAACCTGTAATAACAGTTCCTGACTTACTTTTTTCAGAAAACACCTGCCATACCTTCTTTGTAATCGTTGGTAACAAGCAGTATTATTCTACACCAATTAGTTTTTTAATTCAATTGGATTTTCCGGGGAAAAACAGGTGACCCTGGTTAATATTGTATCTTGTTTTGTAAAGCTGTTAAAAAATGTGAAAAACTATACTTACTGTAGTATAATTATAAACAGAAAAGTGTGGCCGGGTTTAAGGCAATACAATGATAAAGGACGTAATGCAAAGGAAACAGTATGGCAGCCTTCCATTTATAAGGTTGTAACGGCAGGGAACGGTACAAAAAATGAAACAGGGCAGGAAGTTCAACAAAATAACGGCGGCGGGGCTGGAAGCGTTGCTGCTCGTCATATTGTTTATCGTATCCGTCGGAGTTCTGCAAGGCTGCGGAAACACAGCAAAAGAAGCAAAGGCGGACAAGGCGGAAAGGTATGCCCTGCTTACGCAAAGGGATGCCATTAATCTCCGGCAGGTGATTACGGCGGACAGTACAACGTCCCGCACGGTTATGTGGCAGTCGGAGACGGAGAATAAGGACACCTTTGTTGAATACCGCAAAGTAAAAGCGGATGGCGCAACAATACAGATGCAGAAGGAACGCGTCAACGATAAATTCACAGATAACGGAAAAACCACGTGGGTCCATACGGTGACGTTGCAAAATCTGCAGCCGGGTACGGAATATGAATACCGGTTAGGATACAAAGACAGGCGCAGCGACTGGTACAAACTGACTGCAGCGCAGGGGATGAAATACAAAGCTTTGATTTTCCCCGACAGCCAGAGCGCCAAATATAAGGCCTGGGAAGACGTGGCCATGCCTGCATGGAAACGGAATCCGGACGCACAGTTTTTTATTGCCATGGGCGACCTGGTGGATAACGGGGAACATGTGTATCAGTGGAATGAATGGTTCACCCGTATCCGGCCTATGATCACCCAGATCCCGGTGGCGCCGGTGTTAGGCAACCACGAGACCTACACCATGGATTGGAAAGTCCGGATGCCGCTGGCTTTTCTGCATTATTTCCAACTGCCGGAAGGAGCGCCGGAAAAGTATAAGAACCAGTTTTATTCCTTCGATTTCGGGGATGTGCATTTTACCGTGCTGAATACCCAGACGCGGGAATTGGGGGAATTACAGCCGGATATGTTGCAGGAACAGCTAGCGTGGTTCCGGGCGGATATGGAAAAGACAAAGAAAAAATGGAAAATCGTGCTGATGCATAAGGATGTGCTGCGGTACGGTTTCCTGAAACGCAAGACGCCAAGGGAAGAAGGTTTTTCCGAAGAGGGGAAACTGTTTATGCCGCTGTTTGACAAATACGGGGTGGATGCAGTGCTCACTGCGCATCTGCATACCTATCGGAACCGGGGCCGCATTTTTAATTTTAAACGGGATGCGAAGGGCTCGCTGTATATCCTCACCGGTGTGGCGGGCGATGTGCGTTATCCTGAACTGTGGAAACGGCATTCGCTGGATGTGAGCCTTGCGCCACAGCCGGAAACGAATAATTATATGGTGCTGGAGGCAGAAAGTGATAAATTGAAATTCAGCTGCTATCTGCCGGACGGTACTAAGATTGATGAAGCGGTGGCAGAAAAAACCAATTGAAAACCAGTTGAAATATGGTAAAATACAATTTAGTGAAGGCATAGCAAAATAAATAACATGCAAGATGCGTTTCAGGTAAAAGTAATTATACAGGAGGTATTTCCATGAGCGCTTTGGTTAGTATTCTGATGGTCATTGTACTGGCGGTAGGTTCGGTGTTCGGTTTTTACAACGGCATGGTTTCTGCCCGTGAGAATGTGGACAGCAAGTGGTCCCAGGTGGATAACCAGCTACAGCGCCGCAGCGACCTGATCCCCAATCTGGTGAATACGGTGAAGGGCTACGCCAGTCATGAGAAGGAAGTGTTCCAGTCGGTGTCCGATGCCCGGGCCAAGATGGCAGGGGCTAAAACGGTAGACGACAAGATGGCGGCCAATACCGAACTGAACAGTGCGTTGTCCCGCTTGCTGGCGGTGGCGGAAAATTATCCGCAACTGAAGGCGGACCAGAATTTCCGGCAGCTGCAGGATGAGCTTTCCGGTACGGAAAACCGGATTGCGGTGGCCCGTAAGGATTATAATGACGCGGTCCAGAGCTACAACACGAAAATCAAATCGTTGCCTTATTCTTTGTTTGCCGGGGCATTAGGCTTTACGGAACGGGATTATTTCAAGGTGGAGGAGACTGCTAAAGCGGTTCCGAAAGTTCAGTTCTGATTATGAAAATTATTGCGCAGCTGATAGTACTTGTCTTTGCATCCCTGTTTTCAATAGGAGTTATATTTGGCGACGATGAGCCTGAGGAGAAAAGCATCCAGGTTCCGCCGAAGCCGTCTGCGTCTTCCGGTATTTATGTCCAGGATAATGCAGGCGTTATTTCTGCGCCTGTCCAGGGCTATCTGCAGGATTTGGGGCGGCAGCTCGACCAGAAGACTACGGCCCAGCTTGTGGTGGTGACAGTGAAGAGCCTGAACGGGGCGCCATTGGAGGATTATTCCCTGAAGCTGCTGCGGGATTGGGGGATTGGCAATAAGGAAAAAAATAACGGCGTGCTGATGCTGGTTTCCACCGGCGACCGTAAATCCCGGATCGAGGTGGGCTACGGGCTGGAAGGCAAACTGACGGACAGCTATACCGGCAAGATCCAGGATCAGTACATGGTTCCCTATTTTCGCAAGGGAACCTATGAGGAAGGGATTGCCAAAGGTTACGAAGTACTGGCTCAGTCGATTGCCAGGGAGTATAATGTGCAGCTGGCGGTCTCCGGTTACGCGAATCATTCACCGGGTACGGTGAAGGCAGGCGCTGAGGGACAGTCTACGGATGATCTTTTCAATAAGGCGCTGGCGGAACAGAACGGGACGGCGGTGAATAGCGGTTCAGCTTCCGGCGAAAAACCGGAGCAGGGAAGCGGTACGCAGGCAAACGTTGTTCCAAATAGTGGAAATTCACAGTCTGGCGTAACGGGGAGTACGGATCCGCAAAGCAATTCTTCCGTGCAGGGTTCCGGGGCGTCCGGTGGCAGCGAGGAGGTTTCTTCCAAAGAAGAAAAACCGGAGGGCGTGCTTGGCTTTGTTATGTACGCAGGCGAGTGGCTGGTTGACACCTTCGGCTGGGTCGTTATTGTGCTGGCGCTGATATTCATTGATGTGATGTTTCTTAACGGAACGTTGCTCAGTCTGCTGTTTAGAATATTGGCTTTCTTGTTCAGCGGTGGCGGCGGCTCCGGCGGTGGTTACAGCGGAGGCGGCTCCGGCGGCGGAGGTTTTGGCGGTGGTTCCGGCGGGGGCGGCGGATCGTCCCGGAGCTGGTAAACGGTTTTTCTGTTGTCCTCTTTTGTATTTACCGGATGAGTAACGTTGCAAAAAATATGGTTTTTAAGGTCCGGCCATACTATATTTTGTGTTTTTCACAGATTTGTTACAATATTTAGCAATCGGAAAGTGACAAAATGGCATTTTTGTTGTATGATAAATAAGAAAATTAATGCGCTGTATCCATTTGCGGTAAAACCGGGAAAGCAGGTACGGCAGTTTTGTATTGTTTGTGGAAACTGACAGAAAGGCGCGGCCTGGATCGCGATGCGAATTATTACCGGAAAGGCGCGGGGGTTGCACCTGAACGTGCCGAAAAATTACAACGTGCGTCCTACGGCAGACCGGGTGAAGGAATCCCTGTTCAATATTATCGGCAGCAAGGTCGTGGGCGCAGCGGTGCTGGACCTGTTCGCCGGCAGCGGCAACCTGGGCCTGGAGTCCTGGAGCCGTGGGGCAAAGTTCGTGCAGTTTGTGGATAACAGCCGGACATCCCTGAAGCTGACGGACAGCAATATACAGAAGTGCCGGGCGGAAGCGGACTGCAAGGTTCTGAAACATGACGCGGAAGCGGCTGTTGATGTTCTGTATAAACAGGGGCAGCGGTTCGACTTGGCTTTTGTGGATCCGCCTTATAATAAAGGCTGGGTGCAGAAAATTCTTGCGAAGCTGGCAAAGTCCCCAATTCTGACAGAAGCTGGCTGGCTGATCGCGGAACATTCCGCCCATGACGATATCGCGAGCGCGGTACCGGAGAGGTATGAGATCTTCCGGAGCCAGCAGTATGGGGAAACCGTGCTGACTTTTATAAAAAAGAAAGGGGAGCAATGATGCGCAAGGCTGTGTGTTCAGGCAGTTTTGACCCAGTGACCAAGGGGCATATCGACATCATCGAGCGTGCCAGCCGGATGTTTGACGAGATCATCGTCTGTGTATTTTACAATCCGGGCAAAGGAACATCCCTTTTTACTCCGAAAGAAAGAGTTGAGATGCTGAAAGCGGCCACCGTCCATCTGCCGAATGTGCGGGTGACCAGCTGCAGCGGTCTTTTGAACGAATTCTGCGAAAAGGAAAAGGCATCGTTTATTGTCAGGGGGCTGCGGGCCTTCACTGATTTTGAATACGAATTCCAGCGGGCTTTGCTGCTGAAAAAGATCAACGAGTCCCTGGAGACGGTTTTTATTATGACAAATGCAAACTATTCCTACATCAGCTCATCCGGTGTGCGGGAATTGCTGGCCTTTGGCGGCGACATCGGGCAGCTTGTTCCGGCCGGTGTGGAGGAACTGATTTATAAGTATCAGAAACGCAAGGCAAAATGAGTGAGGCTGCATCCGGGGCATGAGCGGTGGATGCGGCTGATTGTACCGTAAAACTGCAGGCGGCGGACCTGCCAAATTGAAAAGAAAGAGGATATGAATATGTTGGAGAGACTTAGCACAAATGTAACGCTGGACCAGATTTTTGATGATTTATACAATCTGATTTCGGAGGCGAACCGGATTCCACTGACGGATAAGATTATCGTGGAAGAAAGCGATCTGTCCGCGATTTTGGACGATTTGAAGGAAGCGATTCCCAAGGAAGTGAAAAATGCGGGGAAAGTGCTGGAGGACTCCAAGAATATTCTGAGTTCTGCCCGGGAAGAAGCTGCCGCTACGGTGGAAAAGGCCAATGCGGAAGCGGAACATATTATTACGGCTGCCAAGGAAGAAGCGGAACGTCTGGTCCGTCAGGAAGAAATCGTGCGTCAGGCAGAGATGCTTGCCAAGGATATCAAGACTTCGGCCCAGCGCTATGAAGATGAGGTAAAACAGGGTGCGGATCAGTATGCAGATCAGGTAAAGACCGATTCCCTGCAGTATGCGGATGATATGCTGGGCTATCTGGGGAACAGCCTGCAGTCTGCCCTGCGCGCTATTGAAGATAACCGCAACAGCGTGAACGATGAACGCAAAGGTTTGGCAGAAGCGATTGCGTCCCGGGTTCAGCATGTGGTTCCCCCGGTGGAAGCTCCCGCGCCTGCTGATGAGGAAGCGGCGGCGCCTGCTGAAGAATAAACAGCATGACGCGACAGAAATGATGTAACAGAGCTCCGGTTTTGTTTCGTACATTTTATATGGTTCTTATGGCATAAAAAAACTCCTTATGCGCGGCGCCTGGTTGTTGCCAAACCGTGTATAAGGAGTTTTTATTTCGTTGTTGTTATTTTAGTGGCGGGATCTCCGGCAAAGGTTTGCAGGGTGATCCGCCGTCTATTTTATATATAGAGGCGATGT
>CAJODT010000069.1 GCA_905233365.1 uncultured Succiniclasticum sp. | reverse complement strand
ATGCTTTCCACGATCAGTTCCTGTTCCTTACGGCTGATCCGGCGCACACGGATCCGTCCGCACTGCCTCAGGATATCGTTGGCAAGATAGTCAAAATTGACAGCGTTGATACCCTGTAAGCGTGCTTTCTGTACTAATACTTTTGAAGATGTCACCAGCAACGACCGGCCGTATTCCTGCTGCCGCGCTTTCTCAAAAAACAGTGTTGAAGCGCGGCTCCCTGCCGACACGCATAATAAATGTAACATAGTCCACCTTTTTAATCGTTACGCAGATTTCAGCCCACCCGGGACTTAATTCTTTTTACCCTGCGCATCCTTGTTCCCTTTGCTGTCCCGGGCTTCTTTGTTATTATCTTTATTTTTGTCTTCCCTCAATGTAATCGCTTCTCCAGTATCCTGATCTCTCAACAAGATCTTCCCCAGGTACAGCTTTCCTTTTTTAATATAGATAGCATCCGTACTAATCGTTCCGAAAGGCGATATGATTCTCGCATCATAAATAGATAATTCCTTAAACTGGTTGCTGAAACGACCCTGCAGGCTGTCAAAGGGAAAGAAACTGTAATGACCCTTTCCGGATTTAAAATCTCCATATGCCAGCGTATTCCGCGGGTTGCCGTCACACTCCAGGTTAATATTCAAATCTACCAGACAGGAAAAACGCAAATCCCGCAAGGCCTGTTTGCTGTCAAGATCCTTGCCGTTGCCATAAATGTGATATTGCCGCGTGTCCAGATTATAGTCTCCCCGGGCTACCAGTGTTCCCCCATACACTTTCGCACGGACATCCGAAAAACGGAATTTTGCATTGGAATAATACACATCGCCGATTATGTCTGTAAAATCCAACGCCGGTATATGCAATTCCTTCATTTTGACGGAGCCTCTGCCTGTTGGTCCGGTTATGGGACCCTCGATCCTTGCCACGACTGTCATCAGATCATAAAGCTTCATGCCAAAGCCCAAAGAAGAAGGATCCACGTCCCGGAGGGAAACATCCACATCAGCCACAGGGGTAGCCTGCTTAAAGTCAATATCCCCGAAGATGGACATACCGCCCCCCCGCATGGTTCCCCCGAACTTGCCGGTGGAAAGATCAATATGGGATTTGCCGGAGGTGTTCAGGGCAAGATTCATGTTCACATTGTTCAGGACATAATGCCGTTTCTTGTAACGGGCTTCCAGCCGGCAATCCTCCAGAACGATCTCGCCGCGCAGCTTGCGTCCGTTGCGGTTAAAGTTGCTTCCGTCATTATCATCAGCAACACCGATCTCCTCCGTGTCTTCCTGCCATTCCATTTCTTCTTCCCATTCCGACTCGCCTTCCGGCATTGCGGACACGTTCTTTTTACGTTCCTGGGAATTAACCTCTGTCTTTTCCTGCTGTTTCGTTTCGCCTTTCGGCTGCGCAGATTCTGTCTTTTTCTGCTTCAGAAAATCCACATTCATGTCTTCATCAAACCGTACCGAGAATACGGCATTTTTCAATGTGATTTTCTGCACTGTCGTGGATTTAAAACTGCGGGTAACAACGTCCCAGGGGCGGACGTGGAAGCTGCCCTCGGGAACCTGCAGGATCAGGTCCCCGTCCGGCTCCCTCCAGACCAGGTTTTCAAAGTTAACGTCACCGGTAACATGACCCATAATAGAGTCTACCGTAATGGTGCCCCGTAACATGTCCTGCTTTTCCATTTCCTTATTAAATATAAAAGCGGCGCCCCGGCTTGCCAGTTGCGCAAGGGCAAAGAACCCGACGACGCACAGGATGCCTACGGCGATCAGAACCCCCAAACCGATTTTTATTTTTTTAGAGAACAGTTTATCCGGTAACTTCATGTGTACACACCTTCCCCTCAGGATGTTTCTGTAGTTTCACATTACATCTTTGCCCCGTGCTTTCGTTTCCATTCTTTGATCTGCCGCAGCCGCTCCTTGTACCTGGCTTCAAAGCCTTCCTCCGTGGGCTGGTAATAGGTTTTCCCCAGCAAAGAATCCGGCAGGCACTGCATGTTGGTCAGTTTATCCTCTGTATCGTGAGCGTACTGGTAGCCCTTGCCATAATTCAGATTCTGCATCAGTTTCGTAGGCGCGTTGCGGATCACCAGAGGTACCGGCTCCGCAATCATATTCAGGGCATCCACACGGGCCGAATTGTAAGCCGTATACAGGGCGTTGGACTTGGGCGCCAGGGCCATGTATACCACAGCTTCCGTCAGGTGTACGCTGCACTCCGGCATGCCGATAAAGTGGCAGGCCTGATACGCCGACACCGCAATCTCCAGAGCCTTCGGATCCGCCATACCCACATCCTCGCTGGCGAAACGGGTCACACGCCGGGCCACGTATAAAGGGTCTTCCCCCGCTTCCAGCATCCGGGCCAGCCAGTACACCGCCGCATCCGGATCCGAGTTGCGCATGCTTTTGTGCAAAGCGGAAATCAAATTGTAATGTTCTTCCCCGTTTTTATCGTACAGCAGCGATTTTTTGGAAATGCACTGCTCCAAAATCTCTTTAGTTACAGTAACCGAATCGTCCTTCACATCCCCGTTCAGCACTACCATTTCCAGAATGGAAAGGGCCGAGCGGGCATCTCCGTTGGCAAAATTAGCAATCAGACCCAGCAGGTCTTCTGCAATTTCGATTTTCTGTCCCCCAAAGCCTTTTGGACTTTGCAAAGCATGCTGCAGCATTTTCATTAAATCCTCTGCCGAAAGGGGCTGCAGCACAAACACGCGACAGCGTGAAAGCAACGCGCCGTTGACTTCAAAAGAAGGATTTTCCGTAGTAGCGCCGATGAGGATGATGCTGCCCTTCTCCACAAAAGGCAGAAACGCATCCTGCTGGGCTTTATTGAAACGGTGGATTTCGTCCACGAATACAATAGTACGCTGGCCGATTTGCCGGTTCAGCTCCGCTTTTTCCATTACAGCCCGGATCTCTTTGATGCCGCTGGTTACAGCCGAAAAATTGATAAATACCGACTGGGTCATCCGGGCGATGATCTGGGCCAGGGTCGTCTTCCCCACGCCGGGAGGACCCCAGAAGATCATGGAAGAAATCCGGTCCTGCTCAATCATACGGCGCAGAACCCTGCCCTTACCCAGCAGATGCTCCTGGCCCACATATTCCTCTAATGTCTCCGGGCGCAGACGGGCTGCCAGGGGCTGGCTCACCAAATCGTCAAAAATGCCTGCCTGTTCCATACCGATCTCCATTCCGCCGTCATTAGGCTGACGGCGCAAACAGTAATGAAAGCCGCAACTTTCATATAATTCATATCTTACAAAAACAAAACATATCAAACTCAAGTTTAAAACAACTGTTCGTGTTTATTGTATCATAAATAATAAAAAAAGAAAAGAGAACGAAACGTGAAATATAAGAAAACAAAAACTGCCGGAGTCAACAACGCAATCTCTGCAATCCACGATGCAACGGCAATAAGTTACCATTTTGGATAAAAAGTTTCCCCCTACAGTTTTTGTAAAAATGTAGGGGGACTGTTTTAAATATAACTGTTTTTAAAAAAAATGTAGATTAGAATGCAGGAACAACCGCGCCTTTGTATTTATCTTCGATGAACTTCTTCACTTCCGGGGTCCTCAGCGCTTTTGCCAGCTTCAGCAGTTCCGGACGCTTCTCGTCGCCGGTACGTACCGCAATCACGTTGGCATAGGGAGAATCCTTTTCAATGAACAGGGAGTCCTTCACCGGATTCAGCTTTGCTTCCATTGCGAAATTGGAATTGATGACAGCCAGATCGGTATCATCCAGGGCACGGGGCAGCGTAGCGCTTTCCACTTCAATGATCTTCAGGTTTTTGGGGTTAGATGCCAGATCGTTAGGAGTCGCAGTGATCCCTTTGCCTTCTTTCAGCTTCAGCAGGCCCGCTGCTTCCAAAAGCATCAAGCTGCGGCCGCCGTTGGTGGGATCGTTGGGGATAGCAACCTTGGCTCCATCGGGCAGGGACTTAATATCCTTTACCTTCTTGGAATAGCAGCCCATGGGCTCGATATGAACCTTATCCAGCACCGTCAGCTTCAGGTTACGCTCCTGGCAGGTTTTCTCCAGGAAAGGAACATGCTGGAAGAAGTTAGCGTCCAGCTCCTTATCCGCCAAAGACAGATTCGGTTTCACATAATCCGTAAACTCAATGACCTGCAGGTCTACTCCTTCTTTCGCCAGCTGCGGCTTAACAAAGTTCAGCAGCTCCGCATGGGGCACCGGGGTCGCGCCAACCTTGATCACAACTTTTTTAACCTCTTTAGGCGCATCCGTTGCCGCCTTTTTGCCACCGTCGCCGCCACAGCCCAGCATCAGCAGCGATGCCATGGCGACAGTCAGAATACCATAAATCAGTTTTTTCATGTTTCCCACTCCTTCACTTAATTTGAGTTATGTAAACTCTACCCATCCGATAGGAATATATTAAAAGCCTTTCCGCTTTTTGTCAAGTAAATTACTATCCGGCAACCGAAGTTTTATCCTCTTTACAGATTATATGCTGCATCCGTCAGACTTCCATACCTGTATCAGCAGGCCATTTTTCTTTTAGTTCCAGCCCAAAACAGCACAGGCATAGGCGCACAGATACCGGGCGATCTTTTCGTGGCCGCTGGCCAGCGGATGAACTCCGTCCAGAAAATCCGACCGGTTCAGCAGGGGCCCCCTGGCATTTAAATCAATAAAATACACCTTGGTATCACCTGCCGCCCGCAACTCTGCCACCGCGCCGCCCATGCCGGGTACCGAGCGCTGGCTGGTAACCGTATTAGCCGGGGTCATGATGAAGATGACGGAATTGGGCCGGAACTTCCGCAACTTCAGGATCAGTTTTTTAAACTGCTCTTTAAAATAGGCATCCGAAGGACGGTTCACCTCGTCGTTAAAATCATTCTCCCCATAGGCCAGGATCACCAGGTCCGGATCGTCCATCTCGTTACTCCAGCGGGGCTCCTTCTGGGTGTAAAACGCCCGCTCGATCTGCTCTTCCGCATGCTTTGCGTTGTAGGGTGCCTTTTCCTCGTTGTTGCGCACCGCCCCTTCCCCGGAGGAAGCCACACAGCTCCAGTCCGCGTTCAGCATACGGGCCAGACGGGGTCCGAAAGCCAGATAGCCGCTCTCCCGCTGGAAGTAATCCCCCTCAGGATAAATAAACGCCCCGGCAGCTACCGAGTCGCCGATGATCTCAATGAATCTGCGGCGCGGCGCCTTTTGCACCGATTGGGTTTCAGGCACGTTGGCCGTTTTTTGTCCTACCGTTTTATGAGTTGCGGCAGCATTGCCCTTTCCGGCAGTGGGAACAGTGGCAGCGGTTGCGGTACTGGCTGCGGTTTCGTTTTCGCCCACAAAGAAGAAGCCTCGCAGGATCGTAACGCCCCTCATGCCTTCCGTATCCCGGATCATAGTCAGGGTATGTTTACCCATAGGCAGGTTCTGATACAACACATTCATGCCCATATGGGCTTTGAAACGGATCAGCGGCCCGTCGTCCAGCTTCTTCAGCCACCAGACGTCGCCCTGGGAATCGCTGAACATCTGAACCTGTACGCCGGTGCCTTCAAATTCTGCGGAAGCAATCACCGCGCCCCGCCCTGCATACAGGCTGCCATTATCGGCCGGGATCCAGCGTCCCATGGTCTTTACCCTGGGACTGTTGGCGGGCACAAAGCTGGCCGCGGCAGTAGCACAAAAAACCAGCCCTGCCGCGAGCAGGGCCAGCATCATGGGTAAAATTGTTCTGTTTCTCGTCTTTTTTGGAAATAACACAAGGTTCACCTGTCAATTAAAGAATATCGTCCATCAGTCTAACTTGCTGGTGCAGTGTGGGCAACGGGTCGCATCGTCTGCAATCTCACTCTTGCAATACGGACAGGTACGGGCCGGAGCCGGTTCCTCTGCAGGTTTGCGCATCCGGTTGATCTGTTTGATTACCACAAATACAGCAAAGGCAACCAGCAGGAAATCAATAACCGTGTTAATGAATGAGCCGTAAGCAATAACCGCAGCCCCTGCTTTTTTCGCTTCTTCCAAAGTCGCGAAATTCTTGTCCGTCAGGTTGATATACAGATTGGAAAAATCCACATCGCCAACCAGCTTGCCTAACGGAGGCATCACGATGTCATTCACAAAGGAAGTGACGATTTTGCCGAAAGCGCCGCCGATCACAACGCCAACTGCCATATCTACAACATTACCGCGTACCGCAAACTCCTTAAACTCACTGCAAAAACCCATAATGATTCCTCCTTGCATGTTACAACACCGGTTTTAAACTGGCCGGATCGTATTCAGTATTATCGCGAATATTATATAGAAAATATCCTACATGTTATTAAACCACAACAATGTCCTTTAGTCAATAAACAGCTTGCGTTTCACTAGATTTACTTTGCTTTTCTTACAGCAACTTGCTATAACAGTTAAGCGCCGGGCTTGTCCTGCAAAGAACAAACTCGGCGCTATTTTATTTCAGATTGTTAAAAAAGTGCGGAGAGTCGCCCCACTGCCCCCAGCCTACCGTATCGCCTACGGAAGCCACCCGGGAGCTTAAACAGTCACGGCACTGCTCCTGCCCTTCTTCCAGGCAGGGTTTATTATCGTAGAGCTGATACTGGCTGCGGAACTGCGGCAGCGTCACCAAAGGCATCAGGATGTTGGCCCCGGCTTTCAGCGCCATTTCCCTTCCCAGGGGATGCAGCGTCTGCATGGCCGTCGTAGCAGCAATGTTCACGTCTTTCAGAAATAAGCGCGTAACCGCAACCATGTTGATGCTCAGACGCAGACGTTCCGCCCTTGCCGCCGGTGTATCCACTCCTGCTTCACGCACCTTTTTCCCCAGCGGGGTATTATGATGTACCACGTAAGGGCCCATGCCAATCATGGCAATGTTCTGCTTTTTATAAAACAGTACGTCTTCCGCCAAATCGTCCAGCGTCTGTCCCGGCAGGCCGATCATCACGCCGGTCCCCACCTGGTAGCCGATTTCTGCCAGCGTATCCAGACAGGCCTTGCGCACTTTCCATTTATGATTCCCGTCTTGGGGATGCAGTGTTGCATACAGTTTCGGGTTGCTGCTTTCAATACGCAGCAGATACCGATGGGCGCCTGCGTTGTACCAGCGCTGATAGGTTTCCTTCGTCTGTTCGCCAACGCAAAGGGTGATGCCCAAAGCACCATTACCGATGGCTTTGACGTCACGCAACAGCCCCTCCACGTAGTCAATGAAAGCAGCGTCCTGCCGTTCCCCGGACTGCAGGGTAACAGAACCGTATTTCT
This sequence comes from uncultured Succiniclasticum sp., assembly GCA_905233365.1. Taxonomy (GTDB): domain Bacteria; phylum Bacillota; class Negativicutes; order Acidaminococcales; family Acidaminococcaceae; genus Succiniclasticum. Next base: position 1,089 of record CAJODT010000069.1, on the reverse strand, counting down.
GTTCATAGCACCAGCGGGCCATAGCCAGAATATCCTCCCGGGGCGTATCAAAGCGTTCCACTTGTTTATTGCCCCGCCGGATGCCGCAATAGCGGCAGTTTTTGATACAGCGGTTGGAAAACTCCAGCAGTCCCCGGTAGTAATCCACGTTCCCTACCCATTCCTTTTTCACTGCATAGGCCGCATCGTACAATTGCTTAATTTCTTCCGGATCAGTAAGCCCCAGCAGAAAGATAAGGTCCTCTTTATTCAGTTTTTCTTTTTGTAAAGTAGCTGAAATATCCAGTTCTATTTCCCCGTAAACTTTGCTTTCCGCTTCTCCAGGAACGCGGTGATGCCTTCCCTGAAGTCAGCACTGCCCGCGCATTCATTTTGCAGCGCCACTTCCGCTTTGGCGAATTTCTCAAAGTCCTGATACATGCTGATAAACATCATCTTTTTCATATTGGCATAGGCCAGCGTGGGACCGGCAGCCAGCTTTTTCGCAAATGCCAGTGCTTTCGGCATCAGCTCTTCCACCGTGGTCACTTCTTTCACAAGACCCAGTTCAAAGCACTCCTGCGCCGATACGGGACGTCCCGTAACGAACATGTCCATTGCCCGGTGAGTCCCGATGGCTCTGGGTAACATATAGCCGCCGCCGGTATCGGGAATCAGGGCTATGCCGACGAAGGCCTGCAGGAACTTGGCATTGTCTGCCGCATACACAAAATCGCAGCCCAGCGCCAGATTGCAGCCACCGCCTGCCGCCGCGCCTGCTACGGCGCAGATGACCAGCTTCTTCATCTTTTTGATGTAAAGAACAATTTCAGACAGCTTCCCGGCCAGGGGTCCCATGGAAGTATCCGCAAAATCCGGTTCTTCGCAATGGGCTTTCATGAAGCGGATATCCCCGCCGCCGCAGAACGCCCGGCCTGCTCCGGTCAGCACGACAACTTTAACAGCCGCATCTTCCTCCGCCTGTTTCAGCGCAGCTTCCAGCTCCAGCGCCAGATTCATGTCCAGCGCGTTCAAGGTCGGCGCATAGTCCAGCGTAATAACCGCTACCGCATCTTCCACAACAAAACGCAACATTTTAAATTCCATGGC
>CAJODT010000068.1:9055-14294 GCA_905233365.1 uncultured Succiniclasticum sp. | reverse complement strand
ATACATGGAGGTACAATCCTGTGTTAGACTTTTCTACACTTATGTTCCGCGCTCCGGCGCTTTTGATCGCGTTGACCATTCACGAATATGCCCATGCCTGCGTTTCCGACAGTCTGGGCGATCCCACCCCGGGTCTGCAGGGGAGACTGACCCTGAACCCCCTCGCCCATCTGGATATTGTTGGTACGCTGATGCTGGTGCTGTGCGGTTTCGGCTGGGCCAAACCGGTGGAGATCGATCCCCGGTACTATAAGGATTACCGTTCCGGTCAGCTGAAGGTTTCCGCTGCCGGCCCGGTCGCCAATTTATTTCTGTGCTTTGTGGCGGTGCTGATCATGACGGCCCGGGGCAGCCTGGGTATGTCCAGCAACATGGTGAACCAGTTCCTGTATTGGCTCATGCTTTACAATGTCTGGTTTGCCTTCTTTAATTTGATTCCCATTCCGCCGCTGGACGGGTCCAAGATACTGGAGACATTTCTGGATTACGAAACCGCTTACAAATATGAAAACTTTGTGGGGCGTTATGGTTTTGTCGTTCTGATCGTTATTGTGTACAGCGGCATTTCTAATCTGATCATTGGCCCTTTGTCTTCCTGGTTCCTGCGCCTTTGTTATGGTATTGCCAGCATTTTGTTTTAGGGAATCGGTATAATTGCTTTGCGGGGAGAAAGACAATCTGCCCGAAGAAAGGTGAGTTGATTTGAAGGCATGTTCCTGTTTTATGATTTCAGATAACAGAGGTGTACATGAATGGCTGATCCGGTGGTCCGGGTCCTTGATTTTGAAGGACCTCTGGACCTGCTGATACATTTAATAGAAAAGAACAAGATGGATATCTATGATATCCCCATTGTTTCCATAACCGACCAGTACATTTCTTATCTGCATTCTATGACAGAAATGGATTTGGAGGCTGCCAGCGAGTTTCTGGTGATGGCTTCCCTGCTGCTACAGATAAAGTCCCGCATGCTGCTGCCCAAGACAGAGCTGGATGAGGAGGACGAGGCAGATCCCCGAGATATGCTGGTGCAGATGCTGGTGGAATACCGGCTTATCAAAGCAGCGGCCCGGCAGTTGGAGACGATGAAGCAGGGGGCTGCGCGTCAGCATACCCGCAAGCCTTTTTTTGCTGACAACAAGCTCCGCAATCTGCATTACTATCCGGTGAGCGAGTTGCTGCTGGCCCTGGCGGGGCTGACCGGTCCGCTGCGTCGCCAGATCGCGGTAGTGGAGCGGCAGGAATATGATGTGGGCGCCAAGATGCAGGACATTCTGAAGCTCTTGGGGGATTACCCGGAAGGCATTGAGTTTGAAAAGGCTTTTGTGAAGTCAGGCAGCGCCAGTGAACGGGTGGCTTCGTTCCTGGCTGTGCTAGAGCTTTTACGGTTAAATGTGGTGCGCATCAGCCAGAGTCAGGCCTTTGCACCGATTTATTTATTTTTACGTACCGTGCGAGAGCCGGTGCTGATAGGAGGGGAACCGGATGCAGCAGGAGTATAAGCTGGGCCAGATGGAAGCGCTGCTGTTCGCGGCGGGGGAACCTCTCGGTGTACCGCAGCTGGCGGAACTGTTGGGCTTGAACAAGCCCCAGACCTGGGAGCTGCTGGGTCTGCTTCAGGAAGAATATAATACGGACAAGCGGGGCCTGGAGCTGCGGGAGGTGGCGGAAGGCTGGCAGCTTTGTACAAAAGCGTGCCATCACGAGGCGATACTGCAGCTGGCCAATACCCAGGAACTGAAATTATCCAATGCGTCTATGGAAACGCTGGCGATCATTGCCTACCGGCAGCCTGTGACCCGGGCGGAGATGGAAGCAATCCGGGGCGTTAAGGTGGACGGTGTGGTGAACACCCTGCTGGAGTGGGAGCTGATCGCGGAGGCAGGGCGCAAGGAAACGGCGGGCCGTCCGATTTTGTATAAAACGACGAAACGTTTTCTGGAGGTGTTTGGGTTAAAGACGCTGAAAGACCTGCCTGCCATGCCGGACATCCTGGCCGAGGACGCGGCACGGCATCCCCAACAGCTTTCACTTCTGGATATTGAGGAAGACGATGAGGGTGAAGAGACCATCGCGGAGAAAAAGGACACTGTTTCGGACAAAGAATGACCGGTGTGTCAGAGTTCGAAGCAAGCATTATACGTAAAACAGCAACGTTTGTTGTGACAGTAAAATTGGGAGATATTTATAGTAGTTAGGAACCAACAAAAATGGAAGAAAGATTACAGAAAGTGCTGGCCCAGGCCGGCGTGGCTTCCCGCCGGGAAGCAGAAGAATATATTACGGCCGGGCGCGTGAAAGTGAACGGCAAGGTGGTCAAAGAGCTGGGGACAAAAGTGGGTCCCGATGCGTTCATCATGGTTGATGGTCATCCCATACAGCGGGAGCGTAAGACCTATTTGCTGTTTTATAAGCCCCGGGGCGTGGTGACCACCATGAAAGACCCGGAGGGGCGTAAATCGATTGCGGATTATGTAAAAGATATCCCCCAGCGCGTATATCCAGTCGGACGGCTGGATTACAATACGGAAGGCCTGCTGCTGCTGACCAACGATGGGGAATTGGCCCAGGCCATGACCCATCCCAGTCATGAAGTGAATAAGATTTATGAGGTGACTGTGCCGGGCATTGTTCCTCAGGAAAAACTTGATTTGCTCCGGATCGGCGTTACGCTGGAAGACGGCATGACAGCACCGGCCATTGTGGATTTGGTTGGCTATGATTACGAGAAAAACCTGACCCGCTTCAATGTGACGATTCATGAAGGGCGCAACCGCCAGGTACGGCGCATGTGTGATTACATCGGTTTCCCTGTGCGCTACCTGCGGCGTGTGCAGATGGGCACCCTGACCCTGGATGGCCTGCGCCGGGGCGACTGCCGTGAATTGTTTAATGAAGAAATTGAGGAATTGAGGGCTGAATGCGGACTGAAACGGGAGCCGGAAAAGAAAGCAAAAGCAGAAAAAAAGACGCAATGGAAAACGGAAGATAAACAGGCTCGCCGGACAGGAGACGAATCTAAGCGCAAAACAGCGGAAGGACCTGAACGTAAAAGGCAAGCAGGCCCAAACGCGAGACCGGTCGCGGACAACTCCGGGAAGAGCAGGCGAAGCCCAGGCGGCCGAGAGGTCATAAGACAGAGTAAGAAAGAGGCGGTTGCTTTCGCTGATTTTGGGAGAGTATAAATGGCCGATGTAATTGTAATAGGCGGCGGGGCAGCCGGCCTTATGGCGGGCATCACCGCTGCACAGCAGGGCGCTTCCGTAGTTGTGCTGGAGCGCATGAAGGAACCTGGCAAAAAGCTGATGATTACTGGCAAGGGCCGTTGTAACATTACGAATGTCTGTCCCATGGAGGAGTTTATCCCTAATCTGCCAGGCAATGGCAAGTTCCTGTTTAGCGCATTGCGGCAGTTTACCAACGAAGATCTTCTGCATTTCTTTAACGAAAATGGATTGGAAACCGTAGCGGAACGCGGAGGCCGTGTATTTCCTGCATCCGGGAAAGCCAAGGATGTCATCGCCGTACTGCTTTCCGTGTTGCAGAAAGCCGGGGGGCGTCTGGTAACCGGTGCCCAGGCTACCGGTTTTGTGGTGAAGCCGGGCCGGATAACCGGGGTGCGTTACCGTAATGTGGAACAGGACGGGCGCAGGGACGGACAGGATTTTCGCAGCCTTACCAGAGGCAAAGTGAAGCTGGGGCCGGAACATACGCTGGATGCGGAGGTGGTTATCGTCTGTGTGGGCGGGGCATCCTATCCAGGAACCGGATCTGACGGGAACTTTATTCCTTCACTGGAAAACCTGGGGCTTTCTGTCGAACCGTTACTGCCTGCGCTGGTTCCGCTGCAGCCGGAAGAAGGCTTCACGGAGGAACTGGAAGGCTTGGTGCTGAAGAATGTGGAAGCTTCTGTGCTTGCGGAGGGAAAGGCTGTAGCAAAAGAATTCGGCGAGCTGCAGTTTATCCGTGGAGGCATTGCAGGGCCTATCTGCCTTACCATGAGCCGGAAGGCGGCACGTCTGCAGCATTTTAACCACCCGGACCTGGAACTTTCCATCGATTTGAAACCTGCCCTGACGGAAGACAAGCTGGATGCGCGGCTCACGCGGGACTTTCAGGAGTTCAGTAAAAATAATCTGGGAGAAGTGGTACGCAAGCTACTGCCCCAGCCGCTGGTCGCACCGGTTTTGGACAGCGCATTTCTGGATGGTAAAAAACCGGTGAGTCAGGTATCAAAGCAGGAACGCACGGACCTCATCCATGCCGTAAAGCATTTTACTATTCCCCTGACAGGTACAAGGCCTCTTTCAGAAGCCATTGTCACAGCGGGAGGCGTATCGTTAAGGGAGATTGACCCCAAAACTATGAAAGCCAAACGGATTGAAGGACTGTACTTTGCTGGCGAAGTGATGGACGTGGACGGTTATACCGGCGGCTTCAACCTGCAGGCCGCCTTTAGTTCAGGATATGTAGCAGGATTGAACGCGGCAAAAAGTATAAAATAGTAAGGTGATAACTATGAAAAACGGATTTGTAGTTGCCATTGACGGGCCTGCAGGGGCAGGCAAAAGCACCATCGCCAAACTGGCTGCCGGGAAACTGGGCTTTGCCTACATCGATACCGGCGCCATGTACCGGGCTGTAACCTGGAAACTATTGGAGACAGGGGAAGCCTTTTCGCCGGAACTGGCCGGTAAACTGGCCCATGAGATATGCATCACCTTCCGCCCGGAAAATGCGGTGAATCGCGTATTTGTGGACGGAACAGAAGTGACAGATGCCATTCGCACAGCGGAAGTGACCGGACTGGTATCCAAAGTGGCAGCCGTACCAAAGGTGCGTACCGCCATGGTAGACCAGCAGCGACGCATGGGCGACGAAGGCGGCATCGTCATGGACGGCCGTGACATCGGCACCGTCGTCTTCCCTAATGCCCAGTGCAAAATTTACCTGACCGCCACCGTAGAAGAACGGGCCCGCCGTCGCGGACTGGAACTGGAAGCCAAAGGCGAAAAAGTGGACTACAAAAAGATCCAGGAAGAAATCGCCCTCCGTGACAAACAGGACAGCGAACGCGAGGTATCGCCCCTCCGTCAGGCCGAAGACGCAATCTATTTGGACACCTCTTCTATGAACATAGAGCAAGTGACGGAAAAAGTGTTGGAGCTTGTAAAAGAAAAGCAGTAATTGAGATTAATTGTAATTATGCAGACAGGAAAAGGAATGAGCAAACTTTAGG
>CAJODT010000068.1:584-8984 GCA_905233365.1 uncultured Succiniclasticum sp. | reverse complement strand
GCCACAGGCGCATGAGTCCATGGAATAGCAATCGTTGGCGTGTTTGCAATCCTTTTCCTGACAGTAAAACTATTTAGGAAGCAATTCACATGACATTATACGACTTCTGTTATCTCACCTGGCCCCCGCTCTTCAAGATCTTCCTCCGCATGGAAGTCTTCGGCAGGGAGAACATTCCGGCGGAAGGCCCCGTGGTCATCGCCAGCAACCATATCAGCTTGCTGGACCCGCCTGTATTAGGCGCGGCGGCCACCCGGAAGGTTCATTTTATGGCTAAATCGGAATTGTTCAAGCCAGCCTGGTTCGGCGCGCTGATCCGGAAACTGGGAGACTTTCCCGTAAAACGGGGAGAGATGGACCGGGAGGCCATAAAAACAGGACTGACTATTTTGAAAGAAAACAAAGTGCTGGCAGTGTTCCCGGAGGGGACACGAAGCAAGACCGGCGAGCTGGGGCGGGCAGGTGGCGGTGCTTTTATGATGGCTGTCAAACGTAAAGCAAAAATCGTTCCAGCATACATATATGGTACAGATTTAAGCAGGCATCCGGGCTGGCCCAAGGTGCGGGTCATCTTCGGAAAGCCTATGGAATACAAACCTGAAATGGGAACCGGACGGGAAAGTCTGGACGAACTGGGGGCCCGCTGGCGGGAAGAAGTCCTGGTTATGCGAAAGGCGGTGGAGTTGGAAAATGGAAATAATCGTAGCTGATCCCTGCGGTTTCTGCTATGGGGTAAAACGGGCCGTGGCCATGGCAGAGAGCGCGGCGAACAGTCTGCCTGCAGCAACCCTGGGTCCCCTGATCCACAATCCCCAGTTTACAAAGGAACTGGCGGCCAAAGGCGTGGGATGCAAGGAGTCCCTCGATGATTTTGCGACAGGGGAAACGGTCATTTTTCGGTCCCACGGGGTAGGACCTGACATTTATAAGAAAGCAATTGAAAAAAATTTGAGAATTTTAGATGCCACCTGTCCCAACGTAAAAGTGAGCCAACACAAGGCACAGCAAGCATTTGAGGATGGTTATATCCCTATCATTGTGGGAGAAAAAAATCATCCGGAAGTAAAAAGTATATTGGCATTTGCCGGAAAAAATGGTATAATAATTGAACGCAAAGCAGATATTGGTGTAGTGCCTTTTGCTTCCAAGTATTGCGTCATTATTCAGACTACGTTTGAGCTCGCGAAATTTGAGGATATACTGAAGGCGCTGCGGGCTGCAAGGCCCGGCGAATACCGGGTGGAGCGGACGATCTGCCTTGCCACCAGGGAGCGGCAGGATGCTGCAGCCAAACTGGCTGGCGGAGTGGACGCCTTTATCGTTCTCGGCGGCAGGAACAGTGCCAATACAAGGCATCTGGCCGAGTTGGTTAGCGCTATCTGCCCCCGGTGCTACCAGATTGAAACCGCCAGGGAACTTTCTCCGGAAATGTTCACAGGGTGCAGAAAAATAGGTATTTCGGCCGGAGCATCCACTCCGGAACGTATAATTAAGGAGGCTGTCAAAGTGATGGAAAACATGGAAATCAACAAAGTAGAGGGTAACGAATTCGAGGCGATGCTTGATGCCAGTATGGAAGACTACGGCGTGCATCCGGGCAAACTCGTTACCGGCAAAGTAATTCAGGTAGATAAAGAAGGCGTTTATATTTCTTTTGGCTATAGACGTGAGGGTTTGATCGCCTGGGCTGACTGGGTAGCGGATGCAAACCCTGATGAACTGGTTGGAACAGTAAATGTTGGCGATGAAGTAGAGGCGGTAGTTGTACCGGGCGCTGCTTCCGAAGAGTTTATCCGCCTGTCCAAGATCCGTGCGGAAAAAGAAGCTGCCTGGAAAAATGTACAGGAGCTGCCGGAAGGCGAAAAACGTCCTGCAACCGTTAAGGTGCTGCGCGTGATCAAGGCCCGGGGCCGCGACAAGGATTCCGAAAAACCGAAACAGGTTGTGGGCCTGGCTGTTGCGGTAGAAGGCGTTGAAGGCTTTATGCCTGCTTCTCATGTAGAGCTGCGCCATATTGACGACTTTGCTCCTTACGTGGGTAAAGAAATGGAAGCAGAGATTATCGAAGTGAATGCGGAGAAGAAACGTATCGTTGTTTCCCGTCGCGACCTGCTGAAAGCGGAAAAAGCCCAGAAGCACCAGGAATGGCTGGCGAACCGGGAAGCTCGTATCGCTGCTGCCAGAGAAGCCCGGGCTGCCAGGGAAGCTGCTGCTTACGAAGAAATCGTGGAAGGCGAGACCTACGAAGGCAAGGTTGTGAAGGTTGCTGAATTCGGCCTTTTCGTAGAAGTGCTCGATGGTCTGGTAGGCCTGGTTCACAACACGGAATTGTCCTATGATCGCACCCTGAAGGCGGAAGACGTAGCCAAGGAAGGCGATGTGGTGAAGGTATTTGTCAAGAAAGTTGACAAAGAGAACCGCCGCGTTTCTCTGTCCATCAAAGCGACCCAGGAAGATCCGTGGATTGCTGCTGCCGCCGGTTTTGCAGTCGGCGATATGGTAGAAGGCACCGTAGAACGCTTCCTGCCCTTTGGCGCGCTGGTACGTCTGAACGACAAAGTGGAAGGCATGATCCATGTTTCAGAGCTGGCTGATACCCGGGTGGAAAAACCGGAAGACGTGCTGAAAATCGGCCAGACTGTTACCCCGATGATCATCAAGATCGACCAGGCAAAACGGAAGATCGGACTGTCCCTGACCCGCGCTAAAAAAGATGAAGAGAAAGCAGAAATGAAAGCTTTCATGGATGGCAATACGGAAGAAAACTTCTCCAATAATGCTATGGCGGAACAGCTGGAAGGCCTGAACAAATAATCCTGCATTGCAGAGGGCGGAGTTTTTCCGTCCTCTTTTTTGTATTTTATGCCGTGTTTTGCAGTATCGCCTGAACTGCAGCGGACGCCCCTGATTTTTACCGGAGATACGCTGGCCTTTATGCAAAGACGCGGCTATAATCCGTCGTTTACGAGAAAAAGATGACCCTGGAGGACGATGCGACGTGAGTTTAGATACCCTTTTGAAACCTGAACAGGAAAACCGTGTGCCCCGGATGACCATTGCCAAAGTGCAGGAAACGCTGCAGGCCATGAGCCCCCTGTATGAGATTGTCCGTCTCGTGAATCCCAGCGAATGCTTTGAGCTTTCCATTACCAAGAACGGGAAGCTGAATTACCAGAAGAACTGCTTTTCCGTCTGGGGTCGTAGCAGCCGCTGCAAGAACTGCATCAGTTACAACGCCTGTGTTTCCCACAAGAAGATTACCAAAAGCGAAATTATGGACGGACAGGAATACGTGATCAACGCCCTGCCGGTGGAAGTGATCATGGAGACGGGGGAGCTGTTGAGCTGTACTATTGAAATGGTGACGCTGCAACAGTTGGAAAAGCCGGCGGAGAAGCTGGACGGCATGCGGGAGATTGATAATTACGCGACGGCCCTGTTTAACCTGCGCCACGACCTGCTGACCCGAATTTACAACATGAAAGGTTTCAGCGAAAGCCTCCGGGCAAGGCTGCGCAACGAGCCGGAACGGGATTTCGATCTGGTCCAGATCAAGATTCAGAGCTTCGATCTGATCACCCAGCTCTTTGGTACTGATCAGTGTAACCAGCTGCTAATTGGAATGGCCAATTATCTGGCGTCTCTCCACGAACCCTATGGCGCTCTGTACGGGCGCATCGGCCGGGATAATTTTGTGTTCTGCGTGCCCCATGGCATCCTTGCGGATATTCCGCTGGAAAAGGATCTGAAGCTGCTGTCGGGAAGCCTCATGGGCGGTTCCCATCATGTGCATTACCAGGTGGGTATTTACGAAATGATAGACCGGGGTTGTTCCCTGGGTCAGATGACAGACCGTACCACCATGGCCATCCAGTCTATACGCACGGAGGACGTGTACACGGAGCAACGGTTTGAGCAGAGCCTGCTGGAAGCTGCCGTACGGGAGCGGCAGATCCTGAACGATTTCGATGACGCGTTGAAGAATGGAGAATTCAAGCTTTTCCTGCAGCCCCAGATCGGGCTGGACGGAAAGATGCACCGGGCAGAGGTGCTGACCCGTTGGTTCCACAAAGACCGGGGCCTGATCATGCCGGCGGAATTTATTCCCATTCTGGAACGGTCCGACGATATTTACCAGATGGATTACTATATCTGGGAGCAGGCGGCTAAACAGCTGGCGGCATGGGAAAAAGCCGGACGCGGGGATATCTGTATTTCCGTGAACGTGTCGCCGAAGGATCTGTATTATGGCGATGTGGCAGACATCTTTTTCTGTCTGGCGGAGAAGTACAAAATCAATCCGGCCCGTCTCCATCTGGAGATTACGGAATCAACCGTCATCGACAATTTTGATGCCTGCAACAGCATGATTGAAAAGCTGAGGGCACGAGGCTTTTTGGTAGGGCTGGACGATTTCGGCAGCGGCTACTCTTCCCTGAATATGCTGCAGAATATCCAGGCCGACATCCTGAAGCTGGACATGGGCTTCCTCCAGAAAATGGACCAATGGGAACGGGGCAAGCAGATCATCAAGCTGGTGATCAATCTAGCTAAATCATTAAACATGGAAATTGTGGCGGAAGGCGTGGAAACAGCAGAACAGGTCCGCTATCTGCAGGAGTTGCAGTGTGATTATCTGCAGGGATTTTTCTTCTCGGATCCTATTTCGGTAGATGAGTTTGAAAAGAAGTATTTTGCGTGAGCGTACAGGGAAGAGGACGCAAGGTAAAAGGTGTGCTGAATCTCTGCAGGTTGCAGAGGATGAGTGCAACGAGGTTGCGCGAATGAAACATTGAGAGCAAAAACGCGGAGAGATGAAAGGACGAATCAGATTGGAAAAGAAGAGCACGTGGGAAAAATACACAGCCGCACAGGTGAAAGCCTGCCATGAATTCTGTAAAGGCTACCTGGATTTCCTCAGCGAAGGCAAAACGGAGCGGGAATGCGTAGAGATTATTCTGGCAGAAATGAAGAGAGCCGGCTACAAAGACCTGGACGAACTCATTGCGCAGGGCAAAAAGCTGAAGGCCGGGGACAAGGTGTACCGCATCAATATGAAAAAAGGTATCGCCATGTTCAACATCGGCAAGGAGCCCATGGAAAACGGTATGAATATTTTGGGGGCTCACATCGATTCCCCCCGCATGGATGTGAAACAGAATCCGCTGTATGAAGACGGGGGCTTTGCCCTGCTGGATACCCATTACTACGGCGGCATCAAGAAATACCAGTGGGTGACGATCCCCCTGGCCATTCATGGCGTCATCGCCAAAAAGGACGGCACGGTGGTTAAGGTTGCCGTGGGCGAGAAGCCGGAAGATCCTGTGTTCTTCGTGTCCGATCTGCTGATCCACCTGGCCCAGGACCAGATGGCAAAACATGCGGCCAAGGTGGTAGAGGGTGAAGCCCTGGATGTTATCGTAGGAAACCAGCCCATCAAACTGGGGCACAACGTCAAGGAAGAGGACAAAAAATCCGCAGGCAAGGAAGCTGTGAAGAAAGGCGTGCTGGCGATACTGAAAAAGCAGTTCGATGTGGAAGAGGAAGATTTCCTATCCGCGGAACTGGAAGTGGTGCCGGCAGGGCGCGCCAGGGAAGCAGGCTTCGACCGGAGCATGATACTGTCCTATGGTCAGGACGACCGGGTGTGCGCTTACGGTTCCTACAAAGCCATGCTGGATGTGAAAGATGTGAAGCGCACTACCTGCTGTCTGCTGGTGGATAAGGAAGAAATCGGCAGCGTGGGAGCTACCGGTATGCAGAGCCTGTTCTTTGAAAACACCGTGGCGGAACTGCTGGAGTTGTTGGGACAGGGTACGATCCTGGCTCTGCGCCGGACACTGGCCAACAGCACCATGTTGTCCAGTGATGTGAGCAGCGCTTTTGATCCTCTGTACGCGTCTTCCTTCGATAAGAAGAACGTGGCCTACATGGGCAAGGGACTGGTGCTGAACAAGTTCACCGGCGCCCGGGGCAAATCCGGATCCAATGACGCCAACGCGGAATACATTGCCCACATCCGCAGCATCTTTGCGAAAGAAAAAATCAGCTTCCAGATGTCGGAGCTGGGTAAAGTGGATCTGGGCGGCGGCGGAACCATTGCTTACATCATGGCGCTGTACGGAATGAACGTCATCGACAGCGGCGTGCCGGTGCTGAGCATGCACGCGCCCTGGGAAGCAACCGGCAAGGCAGACGTGTATGAAGCATGGCGGGGCTATGAAGCCTTCTTAAAATTTGCGGAAAGAGTGTGAACCATATGGCAAAAGGAAAACGGTTTTATAAAAGGAACACCAATGCGCCTGCAGATCAGGGGGCGCCAGCGGATCAGAACGCGGTGAAAGGCAATGGCGTTGCTGACGGAAGCAATATAAATACTAAATATGAGGGAAAACCCAACGGCGCTCAGGGAGGTAAGCCCGGCCCGAAACCGGCCGGAAAACCGGGAGGCAAACCGCCCCGCAGGTTTATGAAAGATAATAACCGGGAAGTTAACCAGGGCCGCAATGATAAAAGGCAGGGCGGCAACGGAGCCAAACGGGGTGACAATGCCGAACGTAACGGCAACAGACCGGGAGGCAACGGGAATAGGAACGGCAACCGTTCCTACAGACCCAGGTTCGAAAACCGGAAGCCACAGCTTGCTAACAAAGTGCTGATAGCCTACTATTCCTGGTCTGGCGTAACGGAAAAGGCGGCCCAAAAGATATGTTCTGCGGTAAAAGGCAACTCCTACCGCATCGTGCCGGTGAAAGCCTATCCGTCCATGTATGCCCTTTGCGTGGGCAAGGCCGGCATGGAGAAAGCCTCCGGCGCCCGTCCGGAAATTAAAGGAACCTTGCCGGACTGCAGCCGCTATGAGAAGATTGCCATCGGTTTTCCTATCTGGTGGTTCAGCTGCCCCAACATCATCCATTCTTTCCTGGAAAAAGTGAACCTGGAAGGGAAGAAGGTGTATCCCTTCTGCACCAGCAAGAGCAGCGGCCCCAGGAGCAGCGCGGAAGCCATCCGCAATACCGTACCCAAGGCAGACGTGAAAGACACCCTGGACGCCAACAAGATTGGTGATATGAGCGACGAAGATATCAAAAAGTGGTTGGAGATGTAAAATAGAAAAGAGATATCGGATCAAACCGGTATCTCTTTTTTTGTTTTAAGAAAACGCTGATTTGCAGTTTCGGCTACTCTCCCGTTACCTGGTCGTAAAAACGACCAACCTTAAAACGCAAAGCCGCATGGGTACTGTGGTTTGGTTCCGCTACCTCTTAATATATATGATTGATAGTTTATATATCTCTACAGGCGTAGCCGTAAGCTACAGAATTCAAACTGCAGGAGTGAGGAAGTTTTGCGGTTTCCCCGCCGTTCCTGAAAACAAAAACCCCGGCATTCGTTTGAGTACCGGGGTTTGTATGAACATAGCCTGATATTATTACTTGCTTTCTACCACTTTCTTAAACGCCACTTTCGCTGCTTCCACAGTTTTCGCAAAGTCTTCATCAGTGTGGGCCAGGGAGATGAAGTTGGTTTCGAATTGGGATGGCGGCAGGTAGATGCCTTGTTCCAGCATGCTGTGGAAGTAGATGCGGAAGGCTTCCAAATCGCAGGCCGTGGCATCTTCGTAATTGGTGACTTCTTTTTCGGAGAAGAACACGGTGAACATAGAACCCAGGCGGGGAACCTGCACCGGAACGCCGGCTGCATCGGCGGCCGCTTTCAGTGCGTCTGTCAGTTCTGCATTCCGTTTTGTCAGCGTGGCGCAGACATCATTTTCCTTCATATACGTGAGAGCCGCGATACCGGCAGCCATAGCCAGGGGGTTGCCGGAAAGCGTGCCGGCCTGGTACATGGGGCCTGCGGGGGAGACCCAGTTCATGATTTCCCGTTTGCCGCCGTAAGCCGCCACCGGCAGACCGCCGCCGATGACTTTACCAAGGCAGGTGATGTCAGGCTCGATGTAATACAGGGACTGGCTGCCGCCTTGGGCGGAACGGAAGCCGGACATGACTTCGTCGATGATGAGCAGGCTGCCATACACTTCCGTGAGGGCACGGATCGCCTGCAAGTAACCTTCTTTCGGCAGCACAAGGCCCATGTTGCCGGGGGTGGGTTCCATGATGACGGCGGCAATCTCTTTGCCTCTCTCCGCGAACACTTTTTCCAGCGCGCGCAGGTCATTGAAAGGAACGGAGAGGGTCGTTTCGGCTGTACCTTTCGTCACGCCGGGGCTGTCGGGTACGCCGAAGGTGGTGGCGCCAGAACCGGCATGGACCAGCAGGGCATCGCTGTGTCCGTGGTAGCAGCCGATAAATTTCACGATGCAGTCCCGTCCCGTATAGGCTCGGGCCAGACGGATAGCGGACATGGTTGCTTCCGTACCGGAGTTGACCATGCGCACCA
>CAJODT010000068.1:0-511 GCA_905233365.1 uncultured Succiniclasticum sp. | reverse complement strand
CGGCGGCTGCCGCTTGTACGGCTTCTGTGATTACCGGATGAGCATGGCCTAACAGTAAAGGTCCGTAGGACAATACATAATCAATATATTCGTTGCCGTCTACGTCGTACAGTTTGCTGCCGGCGCCTCTGAGAATAAAGGGAGGGACGCCGCCCACGCTGCGAAACGAGCGTACGGGGCTGTTGACGCCGCCGGGAATGTACTTTTTTGCTTCCTCAAAGACGGAAGCGGATCTGATCAATTCATTCATGTTGGTTCTCCTGATTAGTATTGATTTTATAGTGAAACAATTTTATAGTGCTGCGAAATGTTAAGGATATTGCACCGTGCAGTTGTATGTAACAAGATTATCGTAAGAAACAATCAAAACATGTTAAGAGCAGCACAGGACACTTTTTAGTCCTTCAGCCACCGCGCCACATCTAACGCATGATAGGTGATGATCATCTTGGCGCCGGCCCGTTTGAAGCTGAGCATGGTCTCCATGACGATCCGCTTTTCGTCGATCCAG
>CAJODT010000067.1 GCA_905233365.1 uncultured Succiniclasticum sp. | reverse complement strand
GCTTTGGAAGAACTGGACTTTGAAAAAGAAGCGGGCATCGCTTTTGCTAAAGCTTACGATAAAGTTTTGGGCAGTGAAGAAGGGAAAGAAAAACTTCCCGTTAAAGAAGCAGTGGAAAAAGAAAAAGGACTGTACGAAGAAAATCTGGCGGAACTGATAAACAAATATATCAGGGTGCTGTAAGAGCGGAGGTGTTTTCATGGACGAAAAGATTGCAAAGCTAAATGAAATGATACGGGAATCACAACGTATCGTCTTTTTCGGCGGCGCCGGCGTTTCCACGGAAAGCGGCATCCCGGACTTCCGGAGTACGGACGGGCTGTACAACCAGACCTACCAGTATCCGCCGGAGATGATCGTCAGCCACACTTTCTATGAAGATTTTCCGGAAGAGTTTTTTGATTTCTATAAGAACCGCATGCTGTTTCTGGACGCCAAACCCAACGCGGCCCATTTAAAGCTGGCTGAAATGGAAAAAGCCGGCAAGCTGACGGCGGTCATCACCCAGAACATCGATGGGCTGCACCAGGCAGCAGGCAGTAAGACCGTGATGGAACTTCACGGCAGCGTGTTGCGGAACTACTGCGAGGACTGCCATAAATTTTTTGATGTGAACTATGTTAAAAATTCCAAAGGCGTTCCTGTCTGCGACAAATGCGGCGGCCGGGTAAAACCGGATGTAGTATTATATGAAGAAAACCTGAATATGGATGTCCTGGAGGCTTCGGTAAATTACATCTCCCAGGCGGATATGCTGATTATCGGCGGCACTTCGTTAGTGGTCTATCCGGCAGCGGGCCTCATCCGTTACTACCGGGGCGACAAACTGGTGCTGGTAAACAAATCGGAAACCTCGGCGGATCGCAATGCCAACCTGGTCATCCACGACAGCATAGGCAAAGTATTCAGCCAGATCAAGCTGTAATTGTTTTGTTGCAAAATTAAGATAGACGAACCGGAGCATAGCAGAAGTGTTGCTCCGGTTCTTTTTATATTAGGACTGTTTCTGTTTCCTGCTTTTTTAGCCTGTTTATTGTTGATTGAAAGCAAACTCAAAACAGGATTATCAAACAAGTAATGGCATTTTTTTTCTTTAACCTGTTTGTTATCACTTGACAACTCTCTCATCAGGTGATAATATAATAAAGCTTGTGATAGAGCATATTTTACTTCTTCTGCTCTCCAGACAGGGGGAGCCGAAAGTCCAGAGGAGGAGGTGATTTCGTGAGAGCATACGAAGTCATGTACATCATTAAACCGGTTGAGGATGAGGTTATCGATGGCGTTGTCGCCAAATTCGAAAAACTGCTGACCGATAATGGTGCTACAGTAGAAAAGACAGATCGTTGGGGCAAAAAACACCTGGCTTACCTGATCCAGGATTTGTCCGAAGGTTACTATGTACTCGTAAATTTCAAGGCTGAACCTGCCGCTGTCAAAGAACTTGACCGTGTAATGAAAATTACCGACGATGTGCTGCGCCATATGATTATTAAAAAGGAAGACTGATTGAAACAAACAGTCTGTGGAGGTAACTGAATGAACAAAGTAGTTATTTTAGGCCGGCTGACCAGAGATCCGGAAGTGCGTTATACCCCTTCCCAGAAGGTGGTGTGCTCTTTCACACTGGCAGTTGACAGACCTTTTTTAAATCAACAGGGCCAGCGCGAAGCAGATTTTATCCCCGTCGTAGTATGGGGCAAAGCTGCTGAATTATGTGGGAACAGTCTCGCAAAAGGACATCGTCTGTTAGTGGAAGGACGTCTCCAGATCCGCAACTTTGATGCCAAGGACGGCACCAAGCACTGGGTAACGGAGATCATCGCCAATAACGTTGAATTTATTGAACGCAAGAGCGAAAGCGCCAACCGCAACCAGCAGTACGGCCAGCAGTATCCCGGACCGGATACCGGCGCCGCCGAACCTGCGGCTCCTGCAGCCAAATCGTCCATGGGCGCTTTAGGCAGCGAGATGCCCTTTGATGAAGAAGTTCCGTTCTAAACAACAGGGAGGATTAAGCTAATGAAAATACAAAGAGGCAGAAGGCCGAGAAGAAAAGTTTGCAGCTTCTGCGTAGATAAAGCGGAGAGCATCGACTATAAGGACGTTGCCAAGCTGCACAAATTCGTAACCGAACGCGGCAAGATCTTACCCCGCCGTATTTCCGGTTGCTGCGCTAAACATCAGCGCGAACTGACCACTGCGATCAAACGTGCACGTAACGTTGCGTTAATGCCGTTTACCGCTGACTGATCAGATATAAGATCTGTATGCTCGGAGTCCCCGTCGTGTAAAAACGGCGGGGATTTTTTGGTGGAAAGGAATCCGTCAAGGTTCAGGGGCTGTTTTTGCCCCTCTTTTTTCTTGACCGCCCTATAGTCAATTTGTTATAATTACTCTGTATAGCTATGCCGTTTTTTAAGGAGATGCAGACGAATTAATCAGTGGTTCCTTAAGCGGCGCAGATACATTGCCGGGTAAAGAAAAAACCGGTTAACAGGAGGCACAAGTATGGAAACAGAAGCAAAAAGAAGGCTGGTCACCCGCAGCGACTTTGACGGACTGGCCTGTGCGATGATGTTACGCGAACTGGATCTGGTTGACGAAATTAAATTTGTCCATCCGAAGGATGTGCAGGATGGCAAGATTGACTTGACGAAGGGTGATATTACCACCAATCTGCCCTATGATCCGCGGGTAGGCCTGGCTTTTGACCACCACGAATCCGAAATGGACCGGCTGAAGGCGATTGAGACCGGCGGCAAGCTGATTATTGACCCCAACGCCCGCAGCGCGGCCCGTGTGGTATATGATTATTACGGCGGCAAGAAAGCGTTCCCCCGCATCAGCGATGAGCTGATGGAAGCGGTAGACAAAGGAGACAGTGCAGATTTTACAATTGATGAAATTCTCCATCCCAAAGGATGGGTGCTGCTGCATTATCTGATGGATGCCCGTACCGGGTTGGGGCGCTTCCATCAGTTCCGCATTTCTAATTATGACCTGATGATGGAACTGATCCAGTATTGCCTGGATCATAATATTGATGAAATCCTTGAACTGCCTGACGTTAAAGAACGCGTAGATCTGTACTTCGAACAGGCAGAGCAGTTTGTGGCGCAACTGAAACGCATCGCCAAAGTGTACGACAAAGTTGTAGTGCTGGATCTGCGTAATGAAGAAATCATTCATGCAGGCAACCGCTTCATGATTTACGCCCTTTATCCGGAGACCCAGATTTCGGTTCATGTGGCCTGGGGCTTCCGCAAACAGAACACTGCTGTTATGATTGGCAAGTCCATCGTGAACAAGGCGTCCAAGGTGGACATCGGTGAACTGTGCCTGAAATATGGCGGCGGCGGCCATCACAATGCCGGCACCTGCCAGCTGGACAACGATGTGGTGGATAAAGAGCTGCCCGATATTATTGCGGCGCTGAATGCGTAAGCATCTGGAGGCATGACCGCAAGTGTAATTCGCAGCAAAGTTTGTTGCGGGTTCACCGTCAGGTTACGAATTGCGTTTAAAATTGCAGTGAATCGTTTGCGGTAAAATCTGCAAATGGTTTTGAATACAAAACTCGGAGGATGGGTCCAATATGTTAGATATGAAATTTGTGCGGGATAATCCCGAGAAAGTAATTGAAGCCGTTCGCAAACGCAACGGCGAACTGAATCTGGATGAGTTTCTGGCGCTGGACAAGGAGCGCCGGGAGATCACCCAGCAGGTGGAAGCCCTGAAGAATGAACGCAACACCGCTTCCAAGGAAATCGGCAAG
The DNA here is from genome assembly GCA_905233365.1 of uncultured Succiniclasticum sp. GTDB lineage: Bacteria > Bacillota > Negativicutes > Acidaminococcales > Acidaminococcaceae > Succiniclasticum. The sequence goes on along the minus strand of CAJODT010000067.1, from coordinate 4,832 downwards.
CTGAAAAAAGCCGGTGAGAACGCTGAAGAAAAGATGGCGGAAGTGCGCGCTATCGGTGATAAAATTGCAGCGGACGATGCCCGCCTCCGGGAGATTGAAGCCAGGTTAAAGACAATCATGCTGACCATCCCCAACATTCCGGCTGACGACGTCCCCGTTGGCAAGAGTGACGCGGACAATCCGGAAGTTCGGCGCTGGGGCGAACCCCGCAAGTTTGATTTTACGCCGTTGTCCCATTGGGACCTTGGCGAAAAGCTGGACATCCTGGATTTTGAACGGGGCCATAAGATTTCCGGCGCCCGCTTCACTGTGTATAAAGGTCTGGGTTCCCGTCTGGAACGCAGCGTGGTCAACTTCTATCTGGACCTGCATTCTTCCCAGCATGGCTATACGGAATTCTTCCCGCCCTTTATTGTCAACAGCGACAGCATGCAGGGCACCGGACAATTGCCCAAATTTGCAGAAGACATGTTCAAGCTGCAGGGTATGGACATGTACCTGATCCCTACGGCGGAGGTGCCCATCACCAACCTGCACCGGGATGAAATACTGAACGGCGATGACCTGCCCCTGCGCTATTGCGCGTACAGTGCCTGCTTCCGGGCAGAAGCCGGCAGCGCAGGCAAGGATACCCGGGGCCTGATCCGCCAGCACCAATTTAATAAGGTAGAATTAGTGAAATTTACCCGTCCGGAACAGAGCTGGGACGAACTGGAAAGCCTGACCAACAACGCAGAGCATGCGTTGCAGCTGCTGGGCCTGCCCTACCATGTGGTACGCCTGTGCACCGGCGACCTGGGTTTCTCCAGCGCCACCACGTACGACCTGGAAGTGTGGCTGCCCCAGGCCAACTGCTACCGGGAAATTTCTTCCTGCTCCAACTTCCTGGACTTCCAGGCACGCCGCGCCAATATCCGTTTCCGCCGGGATGCCAAGTCCAAACCGGAATTTGTGCACACCCTGAACGGCTCCGGTCTGGCAGTAGGCCGTACCGTGGCTGCCATTCTGGAAAATTACCAGCAGGCGGACGGCAGCGTAGTAGTACCGGAAGTGCTGCGTAAGTACATGGGTTGCGACGTGATCCCCGTACCGGAAAAGAAAAAATAAATTTTAGAGATTGCAAGAACTATCAATGTTGCGTGCAATTTGTGTTTAACATAAATTTTAAGTTGTCTGATACATGGAAACGCAAATTTCCATAAAAAAGGAATTGAGGTGACAACATGGCAGATACATCTGTAAGCTACAAATGTCCAAACTGTAGCGCGCCTTTAAGCTTTCTGCCCGGCAATGACAAAGTGACCTGTGAATACTGCGGCACGGAATTCGAGGTCAAGACCATTGAAGAAATGTTTGCCAAGCAGGAAGAACGGGCGGCACAGGCAGAAGAGGCCAAAGAGGCAAAGTGGGATACCGCTCACGCGGGCAGCGAGTTCACGGAAGACGAAACAGCTTTCTTGAAATCGTTTACTTGTTCCAGCTGCGGCGCGGAACTGGTCTGTGATGAAAACACGATGGCCACAGAGTGCTGCTACTGCGGCAACCCGACTATGATCCCGTCCCGGTTCAAGGGCATGCTGAAGCCGGACTATGTCATTCCCTTCAAGAAATCGAAAGAAGAAGCAGTGGAAGCCCTGAAGAAATTTTATGAAGGACGTAAGCTGCTGCCGGATGAATTCACGGCCAACAACCGTGTGGAAGATATCCAGCCCATGTATGTCCCCTTCTGGCTTTTCGATTCCGAGGTTACGGCGTCGGCAGCCTTCAAGGCGGAAAACGACGTGGTCTTTGACACGGCAGATGCAGTGGTTACGGAAACCAGTGTTTATGACGTGGAACGCGTCGGCTCCATGAAGTTTGAACGGATTCCCGTAGACGGCAGCGAGAAGATGGACGATGCTTACATGGAAAGCATTGAGCCTTTCGATTACAGTGAAATGGTTCCCTTTACCACGGCGTACCTGACCGGTTATCTGGCGGACAAGTATGATGTCAGCGCAGAAGACAGCGTACCCCGTGCGGATAAGCGGGTGGAGTACAGCGCGGCCGGCGTGTTGGAAGAAACCGTGACAGGTTACATGCGGAGCCAGATGGAATCCTGTGCAGTACGAAAAGATGTAGGCAGTGTAAAATATGCGCTGGTCCCTGTGTGGATCCTGACCACCCGTTACAAAAACCAGCCCTACACCTTTATGATGAACGGCCAGACCGGCAAATTCATTGGCAGCCTGCCCTGGGATAAAGGCAAAGCGACAAAATACCAGGCGCTGGCTACCATAATACCGTTGCCCATCGTCTATTTCATTGCGAAATTCTTATTAGGTTGAGGGGAGGCGGCAGATCATGAAGAAAATTTTTGCGATAGTGACTTTGCTGGCTTCTCTGTTATTTGCGGTTTCTGCCGGGTTCGTAGCCAATGAGGCAAAGGCTTCCGGAGAGCAGTACCCCAGTTTTGTGGACGGAGCGGCGTTAGTGCAGCCGGTTGACAAGACAAAACTTTTGTCCAACTTGCGGGAGATTGAAACGAAGCATGGCATCCGCTGTGCCGTGCTGACAGTGAAATCGACCCAGGGCATGAATATCCGTGATTACGCCCAGGCGGTGCAGGATAAATATTTTGCCAACGCATCCAAGGGAAGCATCCTGATGGTTATCAGCATGGATAACCGGAAGTGGCACATCACCACGGACTCCACCATGCGGAAAAAGATTATTGATGATGTAGTTACAGGTGATTTGAAGGATGCGTTTATCAATGACCTGAAAAAAGGAAACTATGCGGCGGCTTTCACTAAATATGGAAATAAAGTCGACCAGCTGATGACCTATTATGAAAAAGAAGGCGAGGCTTACGACCCGTCCAAAGAATTCAGCTTTGGTGCAGGAGCGGTGGCAGCCATCATCTCGTTCCTGATTGGCGGCAGCGTGAAGAAGGGTATGGTAGATTCCATGAGCAACGTAACGAATGCAGTGGAAGCAGGCCAGTACCTGAAACGGGATACGTTTAACCTGATGCACAGCAACGACAGGTATCTGTACACCCATACGACCGTGGTGCCCAAAGCCAAGTCGAGCAATAATGACAGCGGCAGCAGCGGAGGCACCGGAGGCCACGGCGGCGGAGGCGGCAGCTTCTAGTGTAATTGTGCTGACGCAGTTGCGCGGAAAAGTTTGCTGTGGCTGAAGCCAAATTACAGATTTTAAAATTTCATAAAACATGACACGGGGAGCAATTCGCTGAGAGGAGCTTGCAGGTTGTGCAAATACTGTGCAAGGCTCGACCCGGAACCTGATTTGGATAATGCCAACGTAGGAATGTCAGAAAAAGTTTTGCATAAAAGTTGCAGACAAAAATCGCAGGCAGTGTCCAAAAAACACTGCCTGCATTTTGTTTTGGAAAAATGTATCGGAATCAATAACAAGGTTTGTATTATTTCAATTTGGCTCGTGCAACAAAAATATTTTCAAAAAAATTATTTGGAAAATGTTTTGCAAAATAAATTAAGAAAGAGTTTGCAGAAGGGAATAATTAAAATGAAAAAAACGTATTACACCCAAATGGAAGCAGCGCGAAAAAATATCATCACACCTGAGATGAAAATCGTGGCGGCGAAGGAAGACCGTTCCGTGGAATTTATCCGTGAGCGGGTAGCAAATGGAACAATTGTTATTCCTTGCAACCCGCGGCATAAAAGCCTGGACGCCAACGGCATCGGCAGCATGCTGAAAACCAAAATCAATGTGAACCTGGGCGTCAGCCGCGACTGCAAAGATTACGATATTGAAATGAAAAAAGTAATGAGCGCTGTGAACTTGGGAGCGGAAGCCATCATGGACCTGTCCAGCCACGGCAACACTCAGCCCTTCCGTCAGAAATTGTGCCGGGAATGCCCCGCCATGATCGGTACGGTACCGGTGTATGATGCGGTAATTCATTACCAGCGTGACCTGAACACATTAACTGCAAAAGATTTTGTGGAAGTAGTACGCCTGCATGCAGAAGACGGGGTGGACTTTGTAACCCTGCACTGCGGCATTACCCGGAAGACCATTGAACAGATCCGTGCAGGCAAACGCAAAATGAATCTGGTGAGCAGGGGCGGCAGCCTGATTTTTGCCTGGATGAGCATGACGGGAGAAGAAAACCCGTTTTATGAATATTATGATGAAATATTAGAGATTTGTCGCGAACATGACGTGACCATCAGTCTGGGTGACGCCTGCCGTCCGGGTTGCCTGGCGGATGCTACTGACCAGTGCCAGATTGAGGAGCTGGTACGGCTGGGCGAGCTGACCCAGCGCGCCTGGGCAAAAGATGTGCAGGTGATGGTGGAAGGTCCGGGTCATGTGCCGCTGGACCAGATTGCGGCCAACATGAAAGTGCAGCAGACCATCTGCAAAGGCGCGCCCTTTTATGTGCTGGGCCCTCTGGTTACGGATATCGCTCCGGGCTACGATCACATTACCGCAGCCATTGGCGGAGCGGTAGCTGCTATGTCCGGCGCAGCGTTTTTATGCTACGTGACCCCGGCAGAGCATCTGGCCCTGCCTAATGTGGAAGATGTGAAGCAGGGCATCATCGCCAGCAGGATTGCAGCCCATGCGGCAGACATTGCCAAAGGCATTCCCCATGCCAGGGAACAGGACGACCGGATGGCTGACGCCCGCCGCAAATTAGACTGGGAAGCACAGTGGAAGGAAGCCATCGATCCGGAAACGGCCAAAGCTGTCCGGGCCAGCCGGGCTCCGGAAGATGACCATAGCGACACCTGCAGCATGTGCGGAAAATTCTGTGCCGTCCGCAGCATCAACAAGGCACTGGCAGGGGAGCT
>CAJODT010000066.1 GCA_905233365.1 uncultured Succiniclasticum sp. | reverse complement strand
GGCGCACTTTTCTGTTGCGGTTGCATTTGCGCCTGCTGCCGCTGCGCATATCGTTGCTGCGGATAACTTTGCCTTACTCCGCTCTGTTGTGGATACTGTTGCTGTTGCAGATAAGTTTGTGCTTGTTTCACTTTCGCCGGGCACGGCGCACCACACTTTATGCAAAATTTGCCTTTATTGCGCTCACCGCAGGTACACATCCATTCCCACCGAGAAGCTGGTGGGGTAACAGGCTTTGCCGCCGGACGCGGTGCGCCGCACTCTGCGCAAAATTTACCCGCATTAGTCTTTCCACAGCTGCAAACCCACGTTCCCGCAGTATTGTTATCGTATCCTGCCATTTTTATTTCCTCCAACTACTTTTTTGTATCACTGTAATCTTTTGCAACATCATACCTTACTTCCGCAGTTCGCACAGAATAAATCGTCCGGGTTCAGCCTCGCCCCGCAGTTCCCGCAGAACTCCGGCGCATTCCTGGTTCCGCAATTCCCGCAGAAAAGATTGTCCGGATCGAGCCGGGTTCCACAGTTTTTACAGAAGACTGCATTTGCTCCCGGCGTACCATCAGACGCGGCGCTCCCGCCTGAATTTCCCATCACCGTTCCCGTTCCGCCTTTAGCCTGCGCCCCACCGTCAACCGGAACCATGTATTTTTCAGGATTATCCTTCAATATATTTACCACTGCAAACTCCGGCGATACGAAATACCAGTCCGGCTCCTTGCAATACGGATACAACAATCCGATGGATCCGTCTTTCGTTACGACCAGTATATTCTCATCACCCAAAGGGGTCTTATCATCATACTCGGTGGCAATCTCCTGTAATTCCGGTACAGTATATATCTGGCCGTTTCCCAGGAATATCCACTCCTGACAGTTAGGCGCCGCCACATCCACCGCATCCTGAAAACTTGCTGCCAATATCATGCTGCATACTCCTTTCAGCCTGCTTACCCGTCCACATACTTGCGTTAATCGTCGCTGCCAAACGTAGCATCCGGCAACGTATTCTTTGCTACCGCATTGCCTATCGTGTTCGCCAAATCCTGATTACCAGCTTTTTTCAGATGATCCGTATATTTATCAAGATTCATCTTATGTAAAGCATCCGCGCTCTTTCTGGATATATGCGGCGAATAATCTTTCCGTATCTTATCGGCATGATCTTTTGCATTCTTCCAACTGTCCTTGACGGAATTATTAAGACCTTTGCTGATTGCATCTCCTACCTTTTCAATCCCCAGCTTCATTGTACCCTTCAAAGAGCCGTTTAAAGCGCCCTGCGTAATATTCTCGCCTTTCCATGCGGCCTCCATACCTCCCTTAAATGCTTCGCCGCCAATATCCGCTGCCACTTGACCTAAGCCCTTCGCATGGTTCTGCGCTATGTCAATGGCGCCATCTGAAAGGCCTTTACTAATACCGCCTATCACGCTTTTACCCTCTGCAATAGCTTCAGAAGTATTCTTCGCCACATTTTTCGTCATGGTATACGCGTCAGCAATCGCTTCTCCGCCTGCAGGAGCCGTAACCTTAGACAATACATCTACGCCTATATCCGCTGCTTTTTCTACACCTTCCGTCACTTTTACCACGCGGTCCCAGTTGTTAGCATTCTGATGCGCCATTTCCTGTTTGTTTTCAAGTCTTTTCTGCCGCCCTTTGAGGAAGTCATCTCGTTCCGCATCGCTCATTCCATAAGTCCCGGTTTTAACAGCAAGCCTGTCCTTCGCACCCTGATAATCAATGTCTGCAAAATCTTTCTGCATTTTTTCCGCAGCTTCCTGATCCTGTTTTCGCCACGTCCTGTCCAAATCCGTATCGCGGTTCCGCAGATTATCCATCTGGTCGTCCATCCACTTTTTGTCTGCCTCACGCTGTCGTGTGAACCGGTCCAGGTCGTCCATATCCAAAACGCCTTTCGTGACCGGGTTCACCCATTCGCCCGTTTCGGGATCCTTTTCGTACAATATTTCCGCGCCGGTTGCAGGGTCTTTATACACCAAAGTCTCCGGCTCTTCCTCAACTTCTCCGGAACCATCAGCGCCGCCCGCTGTTCCACCGGTCCCGCCACCAGCGGTTCCGCCCATTGCGCCACCGATTCCGCCCAGCAGGCCTCCGCCCAAGGCGGTTCCCACAGCCGCAGCCGCTTTCGCGGCATCCGAATCCGGCAGTTCGTCAATATCATCTTCGCCGACGCCAGCATTCCTTTCATTACCTGAATTCTCCGCCGGTTGATTGGCACCGGACTTGTTGTCGGCTGTTTTATCTGTTGCATTTTTGTCAGTAGATGTTTTTTTCGTTGACGAAATCGGAACCGGTTTAAGTTCATCGTTGACAGTTAAAATGATAATATAATCGTCATTATCGTGCTTTACTTCCCTATTTGCAACTTTTCCTGTACGGTTCAAGTTAAATTTAATTTCTACTTGCGTTACATCCTTTGTAACCTGATATTCAATAAAATTATCTTGTGTATTCTTATATGTCTTCTGAAGTGATTGAACAACTTTATCTCCATTCTTCGCGGTCAAATTAACCGTACAGGTCCAATTATAATATTCTACAATATCATAGCCTTTCGCCCTTCTTTTCTCATTTACCGTTGCTAATGGGTAAACTTTATATATTAAATGTGCTCTGATTTTTTGTCCTTTCGCTACTTCTCCGACCACTTTATCAAAGTCATCTTCACCGTCTTTATTTTTTACATAAATATCTTTTAAATTCTTTGCTCCTTCAATTTTAAAAAAGTCCCACGTATTTTCAACCGGAACCCAAACATCAATAAGAAGGCTTTCTAAAATAGCCTTCTTAATCGGCTCTTCAAGCTGTTTATTTAAATCATTCATATATTTATCTATATCTGTGTTTGCTTCCGCATTGACAGGCGTTATCATTCCCATCACAAACACAAACGCCGCCAGCAAAACAGTATAAAATTTTTGCGAAAAAAATCCTGAATTATTTTTCCCGTCACAACCCTGTGTCATCGCCGCGCACCTCCGACGGTATTTCATCTTTAATTATCATCACAAGAATTTGAATTTTACTTTATAACCTTATTATAAATGGAAGATGTGATTTTTTCAAACCAAAGTTATGCCTTTTTAAATCTAAAATCCGCCACCTTTGCGATGACCTGCTTGTTGGATATCACTAGAAGGACAGGTTATTCCACCCAAGCGCCTGTTTCTATCCCATTTCGACCTTTTGACCTTACACTTTTCTGTATTTACCTCCTTTTTTGTAAAATTTAACCGTATTGTGCATTGCACAAGTACAACAGTATTATAAATTCGGTATTTTTCTGCAAATCTGTTCCTTTTTTAGGTCTTAAAAAACACTCTTTTTCCCAAAAACCGCCGTTAAGGCCCCTAACGGCCCCGTAGCGGGCAAATACACTCTATGCAGCACATATATCCAAAAATCCGTCACAGGGGCCTTATAGGGCATTTTAGAGCGTCTTCTTTTTTAAAAGTCGTAAATTTTAGTTTTTTTTGTCGTTTTTTACATATTTTTACTTATTTGCTTTTGTCATTTTTTAATTTTTTATTAAATTTATAATTTTTCTTTTACGCTTAACGTAAAAAATCCCAAAACGGCGTCAGCGTTTCAGGATAAAAATCGCAAAAAGTTTGCAGCGCTTCAGATTATAAAACGCAACACGGTTTCAACGTTTTATGGCAAAAATCGCAAAACATTTATACCTTTTTTGCAAATTTTTTAACTTATCTTTGTTCAGTGCTCTTCAACTTTTTTTGCTTTTTTCTCTGCAAAAAAACAGCCGTGTCATTTCCACGGCTGTTGTGCAAAATATGAATTCAATCTTTTATTTCCTTTTCGTTCGTACATCAACAGCGCACACTTCACACCGTCCAGCTTTCCGCTTAGTCCACGCCTTCATAAATGTTTGTCGCCTCAAGCACGGACTTGTCGTATACGGAATCGTCATACGAGGACGGCAGATTGTAATACACGGGAATGTTCAGGTCCTGGTAGCCAAACCAGTTACGGTCTAAATCCCAGAACAGACGGTACCGGGTGGGATCCGCCGTGCGGTTCACATTGTCAAAGCGCAGCTCTAAATCGCCGTCCGAGCGCACCAGCATTCTGGGCAGAGGCAGCTGGCTGTAGAAATTAATGCTGTCTATATACATTTCCAGTTTTTTGGCAAAAGTATCGTAGCCATACAGCACTACACGCCCGTGCGCGTCCATGGCAAAGTACACGCGGCCGGTGTTCTTGTCACGGAAAACCTTGAACGCGTACCCGAACCGGTTCCTCGGGCTGTAGCCGTTCGCCACCCGCGTGTACTGTTCCGCGCCCGGGTCGCGCCACCAGATGATAAGGTGGAAGCGTTTGTGATCCTTGTTATTCGCAACGTTACGGAAACGAATCTTGACATCGCCCATCTTGGTACGGTATTCTCTTTCCCATTTCTCATTGGTTTTCAGTTCCAAAACGCCTGTGTCGGCAACCTGCACAAAATTCCCGGCTTCGGCCAGACTTGCGCCGCCCAGCAGCACGCCCACGGCCACAAAAAATACCGATAACAAACTCAAAAGATGCTTTTTCATATCCGCGCCTCCTTGACTGATTAGTGAACTTACACACTAATTATATCACATTTTCCCAAACCTTGCTTATCCATTTGCGCCTTTTACTTCGTAAACCTCCGGCTCACCGTTGGCGCCCACGCGGCAGGTCACCTGTTTGCGCGGTAAAAGATCGGTGTCTTTGGTAGAGGTCATGTAAAACTCGTTGGGGTCGCTCATGATATGCCATGCACGGTTCTCCGAATCCTGCGGCGAAGTTGTCAGCCGGGTCAGGGGGTATTCGCCCACAAACTTCGGGCGTTCCCCGTTCAGGTCGTACACCCGCAGGCGGAAATTGTTGGTCACCTGGGCGTAATCCACATACAGGTACTTTTTGCCGTCAAAGGTGCTGACCAGCACCGGACGAATCTCCTTGTTGGTCACGAAGTCTTCCAGCTTTTCCCCGCAATAGTCAATGATAATTCTGTCCTTGTCGTTGCCGACGTACAGCCTCTCATCCCGCGGGCTGTCAGACAGACGGATGTTCAGATAGGGACGGATCTCCATGCAGTAGGCCTGTGGTCCCCGCCACTCGATGATATCCGAGGATGCGTTCTTGACAAACAGGTCGGGACGTTCCGAGAAGAAAATGGTGGTGGTAAAGATGCCTTCCGCATAGGACCCTAACAGGTACGGATTAAAATAGAAGGAAATCCCCCGGGGATCCAGAGACCACAGCATTTTATCTTCCCGGATCAGCTGGTCTACCGTATTTCTCATGCTTTCGCCGCCGCCTTGCGCAAAGGAAGACTTGGGGTAATCGGACATCAGCTGCTGCTTGATTGCTTCCGCCAGCTGGTTTTTATCTTTGACAATGTCCGTCAACTTAAGTTCTTTACCTGTATAAACGTCAAAGCTCTTTCCCACGATGCCGCCCAGGCCGTGAACGCCGCCCAGATAGCTGTAGCCATCCTCCAGGAAGCTCACCACCCGGAAATCGGAACGGTGGACAAAGATGTTGCGGTCTTCCTGATAGGCAGGAAAGAAAGTAGATCCGGCGGCCACGCGCGAGCTGCGGTCTTTCTTTGCGTCGCTGAGCATCTTCCTGTGCGTGATATCAAAGGACTGGTTCTCTTTTGCGCTGTAATTGTCCAGCGCATTGGCCATCGTTTCAACGGGCTGCCTGGGTCCCTGGTAATCAACAGAAAAAACCTCGATGCCCGTCCAGTGGGAACGCATCAATTCGCCCTTTTCGTCTTTGTCCACAAAATAGCGGGTACGTGTCATCAAAGGCAAATACCGCAGCGACGAAGTGTAATCAACCGCTTCTTCCGCCTGTGCGTAAGCAGGACGCGACCAGCTTATACCATGTATCCCCGCAATGCCGGTTGTGTCCGCAGCAGCCGTGTCAAAAACCGGTGTAACAGCAAACGCAAAAACTGCTGCCAGCGCTGCAGCTGTCATTTTTACCTTTTTCATATGACGACCTCCCTTTTGTGTAAAAATAGCATAGATATTTTGTTTTTACTTATTAAATATTATATCATATTTTTGACAAGAGTATGACATGTATTGTTATTTAAGAAATCAAAAAACGGAATACCTGTTAAGTCAGGTATTCCGGATTTTTAAACAGCATAATTTAGACTCAATGGTTAATGTTAATTTAGCTTTGGACCTGCAGCAACCAGCGCCTTACCCTCTGCATTGCCTTCATATTTTTTAAAGTTTTTGATAAACCGCTGCGCCAGGTCTTTGGCTTTTGCATCCCACTCCGCGGGATTCGCATAGGTATCGCGGGAATCCAGAATCGCAGGGTCCACGCCGGGCAGTGCGGTGGGAACTTCCAAATCAAAAACAGGAATTTTCTTGGTAGGAGCCTTGTTCACGTCGCCGTTCAGGATCGCGTCGATGATGCCGCGTGTATCTTTAATGGAAATACGTTTGCCGCTGCCGTTCCAGCCTGTGTTCACAAGGAAAGCCTTCGCGCCGGATTTTTCCATCTTCTTCACCAGTTCAACCGCATACTTGGTGGGATGCAGTTCCAGGAAGGCCTGGCCGAAGCAGGCGGAAAAGGTAGGCGTCGGTTCGGTGATCCCCCGTTCCGTACCAGCCAGCTTGGCCGTGAAGCCGGACAGGAAATAGTACTTGGTCTGTTCCGGTGTCAGGATGGAAACCGGAGGCAGCACGCCAAAGGCGTCGGCAGAAAGGAAAATCACATTCTTCGCGGCAGGGCCGGAAGAGGTGGCGCGGATTTTCTTCACGTTATGTTCAATGTGGCTGATGGGATAGGAAGCGCGGGTGTTTTCCGTTACGCTCTTGTCATGGAAATCCACTTTTCTGGCTGCATCAACGGCCACGTTTTCCAGCAGGGCGTCGCGGCGCAAGGCGTTATAAATATCCGGTTCGGATTCTTTGTCCAGGTCGATGACCTTGGCGTAGCAGCCGCCTTCCAGATTGAAGATGCCGTTATCGTCCCAGCCGTGCTCGTCGTCGCCGATAAGGTAACGGTTGGGATCCGTGGACAGAGTAGTCTTGCCGGTGCCGGACAGACCAAAGAAGACGGCCGTGTTTTTTCCGTCCAGATCCGTGTTGGCGGAGCAGTGCATGGAGGCGATGCCCTTCAGGGGCAGGTAGTAGTTCATCATGGAGAACATGCCTTTTTTCATTTCGCCGCCGTACCAGGTGTTCAGGATCACCTGCTCGTGGCTGGTGATGTTAAAGGCAATACAGGTTTCGGAATTGATGCCCAGCTCTTTGTAATTATCCACTTTCGCCCTGGACGCGGCATACACCACAAAGTCGGGCTTGAAGTTTGCCTGCTCTTCTTCCGTAGGCGGAATAAACATATTTTTTACAAAGTGAGCCTGCCAAGCAACTTCCATAATAAAGCGGACGGCCATACGGGTTTCCTTGTTGGCGCCGCAGAAAGCGTCCATCACGAACAGCCGCTTGCCGCAAAGCTGCTTCACGGCCAGGTCTTTCACTTTGGCCCATACCTCTTCACTCATGACATGGTTGTCATTGGGGTACTCAGGCGTCGTCCACCATACCGTGTCTTTGGAGTTTTCATCCATGACGATGTATTTATCCTTGGGCGAACGTCCCGTATAAATACCGGTCATGACATTCACTGCGTCCAGTTCGGTAAGCTGTCCTTTTTCATACCCTTCCAGACCGGGCTTCATTTCCTCTTCATACAGGAATTCGTAGGACGGGTTGTAGATGATCTCCGTTGCGCCGGTGATACCGTACTGTTCCAGATTCAATGCTGCCATTCTCATAAACCTCTCTCTTCTCATATTTTATTATTATTCGTATTCTATGGTAGCCGTAGGCTTCGGGGTGAAATCGTACAGCACGCGGTTGACCCCTTTCACCTCGTGGACGATGCGGTCGGTGATGTGCTGCATCAATTCGTAGGGAACATTTTCCACCGTTGCGGTGATAGCGTCCTTGGTGTTCACGGCACGGATGATGACCGACCAATCAAAGGTACGCTTGCCGTCGCGAATCCCGGTGGACTTGAAGTCGGGCACTACGGTGAAATACTGCCATACTTTACCTTCCAGCCCGTTCTTCGCAAATTCTTCTCGCAGAATCGCGTCGCTTTCCCGCACTGCTTCCAGACGATCCCGGGTAATAGCGCCGGGGCACCGTACGCCCAGTCCCGGACCGGGGAAGGGCTGACGGTATACCATGTTGTCGGGAAGACCTAACTCTTTGCCAACTACGCGGACTTCGTCTTTATATAACAACTTAACCGGCTCCACCAGTTCAAAGTTCAGTTCGGGAGGCAGACCGCCCACATTGTGATGGGCCTTTATGCCCTGTTCGCTTTCCAGAATATCCGGATAAATGGTGCCCTGGGCCAGGAACTCGATGCCTTCCAGCTTCTTTGCTTCTTCCGCAAATACTTCGATGAATTCGCCGCCGATGATCTTGCGTTTGGTTTCCGGAGCCTAAGAACCGTTCCGTCGCGTCAACGTAAATCAGGTTTGCCTTCATTTCATCCCGGAACACTTTGATGACCTGCTCCGGTTCGCCTTTACGCAGCAGACCGTGATTTACATGCACGCATACCAGCTGCTGCCCCACCGCTTTAATCAGCAGCGCGGCCACAACGGAAGAATCCACGCCGCCGGACAGGGCCAGCAGCACTTTTTTATCTCCAATCTGCTTGCGCAGTTCCGCAACCTGTTCTTCAATAAATGCTTTTGCCAGTTCGCTTGTCGTAATCCGTTCCATCGTTTCCGGACGTTTTGCCTGTTCCATACATGAGCCTCCTTCGGGTTTATAAAAATTACAAAATGCATAGCAGGCTTTTATCCAGGCCTGCTATGCAATACAGTTTAATTGGAATAGTTGTCAAAATAGCCCTGTACCAGAACAACCGGGGTTCCCTTGTCACCGGAGCCGGAGGTCAGGTCGCAGAGAGAGCCGATCAGGTCGGTAAGCTGACGGGGCGTGGTGCCTTCAGACGCCATGTTGCCAACCAGGCTGCCGCTCTTCTTCACGATACTGTCGGTAATGGCTTTCTTCAGCTCTTCACCGGACAGGTTCGCAAAATCATTGTCCGCCAGATATTTCAGTTTCAGTTCATTGGGCGTACCCACCAGACCGCTGGTAAAGGCCGGGGAAACCACCGGATCCGCCAGTTCCCAGATTTTGCCCTGGGGGTCTTTAAAGGCGCCGTCGCCGTATACCATGACTTCCACGTGTTTGCCGGTAGCTTTCAGCACCCGTTCCTGGATTTCTTCCACCAGGGACTGGCACTGGTGCGGGAACAGTTTTACCTTGTCTTCCGTGGATTTGTTGGAACCCAGCAGACCGTATTTTTCATTGTAGCCGCTGCCATTGACAGATGCCGTCATAATATCGTCCAGACCGCAGACCACTTTCGCGCCGGCTTTTTTCAAAATCCGTTTCGTGCGGGCACGGGTGTGGATGTCGCAGTTCAAAATCTTGTCCGCATATTTCAGGATGGCTTCCGGATGGTTGGC
>CAJODT010000065.1:11470-31877 GCA_905233365.1 uncultured Succiniclasticum sp. | reverse complement strand
AAGCCGCCCTGTCTGTCCTGGTATTTGGGAGCCAGTTCATCAAACAGTTTTCTGGTAGCGGTTTCGTCTACCAGCGTTGCCAGCACCTGACGGCGTGCATGTAAGTCACCAACTTTAGCCAGGGTGATCAGCTTTGCTACATTTTTGCTGGTCTCTTTTGCTTTCGTGATGGTGGTTTCAATTCTGCCATTCATAATTAAGGCGCTGGACAGACTGCGGAACAGAGCTTTACGGTTACCGGACGCGCGGTTTAATTTTCTGTATGCCATTTTCCGTCCCCCTTATTAATCTTCCTTGTCCTTGCGCAAGGACAGGTCTAAATCAACTAACTTCTTTATAATTTCTTCCAAGGATTTGGTACCCAGGTTACGGACCTTCTTCAAATCGTCTTCCGACTTGTTGATCAGGTCGCCCACGGTATTGATGCCGGCGCGGCGCAGGCAGTTGTTGCTGCGCACGGACAGATCCATTTCTTCAATGGACATGGACAGTTTCGGGTCCGGCATCGCTTCCGGATCCGGTTCACCTGGCGCCGGTTCTGCAGCAGGACTGGGCGGCGGTTCCACAACAGTACCGTTCTGGAACAGATTCAGGTAGCCGATCAGAAGCCCGGATGCACGGCTGATCGCGTCTTCCGGATTGATACTGCCGTCGGTCCAAACCTCCAGGGTCAGCTTATCATAATCGGTCACGTTGCCCACACGGGTATCGGTTACGCCGAACTTGACGCGGGTGATGGGGGAATAGATGCTGTCAACAGGAATCCAGCCAATTCCCAGATCATCTCTCTTGTTCTTTTCGGCGGGAATATAGCCTCTGCCGGTATCAACATAAATTTCTATTCTCAGACTGGCATCCTTATCCAGCGTTGCAATATGCAGATCCGGGTTCAGGATCTCCACATCGCTGTCGGTTTCAATGTCAGCTGCTGTAATTTCCTGTTCCCCTGCAGCGTTAAGACGCAGAACCTTCATCTCATTTTCCGGAGATTCCAGCTTCATGCACAGCCCTTTTATATTCAGGATGATGTCTGCCACGTCTTCCCGGACGCCGGGGATCGTAGTAAACTCATGCAGAATCTTGGTCCCTTCACCGTATTCGATCATAACGCCGATGACGGCAGCCCCTTTCAGGGAAGACAACAGCACACGGCGTAAGCTGTTTCCTAACGTAATACCATAGCCACGTTCCAACGGTTCCCATACAAACTTGCCATAGCGCTTGTCCTTGGAAACCTCAGATGTAACCAATTTCGGTTCAATAATATCTATCATGCGGAAAGCCTCCTTCTCTCGCGTATTACCACAATACGCCAACTGGTTGGTGGCAAAAGATGCTCACTGTTACGATGAAAGCCCAACAGCTCTCCCAGGGGGCAAAGCCGGCAGGTGCTTCCATGTAAGAACGTAGTTTACTTGGAGTACAGTTCGACGATGGACTGTTCCACTACCGGAACATCAATTTCCTCACGAGTCGGGAAACGGTCAACCTTTGCGCTCAACGCTTCTGCGTTCACAACAAGCCAGGCCGGGGCAGTAACAGCAGCCAGTTTCTCGTTCATGCCTTTGAAATAAGCCTTGTTGCGGCTGTTTTCGATTACAGCGACTTCATCGCCTGCCTTAACCAGCGCGGAAGGAATATCCACACGTTTGCCGTTTACGGCAACATGGCCGTGGTTCACAAGCTGGCGGGCCTGACGGCGGGTAGTAGCCAGTCCCATGCGGTATACTACGTTGTCCAGTCTTCTTTCCAGTAATAACAGCAGGTTTTCACCGGTGATGCCGGGCATCTTCTTCGCTTTTTCGTAGTACAGGCGGAACTGCTTTTCCAGTACGCCGTAAATGAACTTTGCTTTCTGTTTTTCTTTTAACTGGGCGCCATATTCACTTACTTTATGGTTTGCATGATGAGGCTGGCGGAAAGATTCCTTGGCCAGGCCGACAACAGCGGGTTCGAGACCCAGCGAACGGCAGCGCTTCAGAGCAGGTACTCTATCAATTGCCATCTGTGTTTTACACCTCCTGTTATACTCTGCGACGTTTCGGCGGACGGCAGCCATTGTGCGGAATCGGAGTTACGTCCTTAATGGAGTTAACTTCGAGACCGGTAGCCTGTAAAGCGCGGATTGCAGCTTCACGGCCGGCGCCGGGGCCTTTAACATATACTTCAACGGTCTTCATGCCATGTTCCATTGCGGCCTTGGTAGCTGTTTCAGCTGCCATCTGCGCCGCGAACGGAGTGCTCTTGCGGCTGCCGCGGAAACCCATCTCACCGGCAGAAGCCCAGCTGATTACATTGCCGTTCAGGTCAGTGATCGTAACCAGCGTGTTATTAAAAGTGGATTTAATATGAGCAGCGCCGGCAACGACGTTCTTGCTTACTTTCTTTTTATTGCGAACTACTTTTTTTCCTGCCACTTCTTATTTACCCTCCTCTACTGATTACTTTTTGCCCTGGCCTTTTTTCGGGCCTTTACGGGTGCGGGCGTTGTTCTTGGTATTTTGGCCGCGTACAGGCAGGCCTGCACGATGTCTTCTGCCACGATAGCTGCCAATTTCTACCAGACGTTTGATGTTGAGGGATTCCTCACGGCGGAGGTCGCCTTCCACCTTGTAATCTCTGTCCACGACTTCACGAATTTTGGCAACTTCGCTTTCGGTCAGGTCGCGAACACGGGTATCGGGGTTGATACCGGTCTTTGCCAGGATCTCACGGGATAAGGTAAGACCGATACCGAAAATATAAGGCAATGCGTATTCTATACGCTTATCATTCGGTAAATCGACACCAGCAATACGTGCCATTCAAGTGTACCTCCTTCTTAACCTTGTCTTTGTTTATGCTTCGGATTTTCGCAAATAACCATGACACGGCCTTTGCGTTTGATGATTTTGCATTTTTCGCAAATACGTTTTACAGACGGTCTGACTTTCATTTTTAACCTCCTCAGTGTCTGTGCCGGTTTATTTATACCGGTAGGTAATTCTTCCACGGTTCAAATCATAAGGTGTCAGTTCCACTGTCACTCTGTCGCCAGGCAAAATCTTGATGAAGTTCATACGGATCTTACCGGAAATATGCGCCAGTATCTCATGATTATTCTGTAATTTTACCTTGAACATAGCGTTGGGAAGCGATTCCAGAATTGTGCCTTCCACTTCGATTACATCCTGCTTTGACACAGATCCTTACCTCCCTGCCCGCTTTTCAAGGCTTGCCTGTACATCGGCATATACTTTGTCGATAGCCTGCGTGCCGTCAATTTCCAGATAAACTCCCTGTTTCTTATAATACTCGATCAGGGGTTCCGTCTGGGAGTGATATGCCTGCAGGCGGTTTTTAACGGTTTCTTCTTTATCATCGTCACGCTGATAAAGACTGCCGCTGCATTTGTCGCAGACACCTTCCACTTTGGTCGGATTGAAGGAAACATGGTAGGTCGCGCCGCAAGCCTTGCAGATGCGCCGCCCCGTTACACGGGCTACCAGTTCGCCATCCGGTACGACAATATTTACTACGCCGGTCAGCTTGATACCCAGATCGTTCAGGATACCATCCAGTGCAACAGCCTGTTCTTTCGTACGGGGAAACCCGTCTAAAATGAAACCTTTTGCACATTCCGGTTTAGACAAACCTTCCCGTACAATTCCGATTGTTACAACATCCGGTACCAGTCCGCCGGCATCCATGTATTTTTTTGCTTCTTTGCCCAGCTCCGTGCCCTGCTTTACAGCCGCCCGGAACATATCCCCGGTAGAGATATGGGGAATTTTATACGAATCGACAAGCTTTTCAGCCTGAGTACCTTTTCCGGCACCAGGAGGTCCCATTAAAAGAATATACATCTGTTTATCCTCCTTTACTTCATAAAGCCCTGGTAATGACGTACCAAAGCCAGCGACTCAATCTGTTTCATTGTATCTAATGCAACACCGACGACGATCAGCAGGGATGTGCCGCCGATGTAGATACCCTCGATACCGGTCAGGTACACGATGATATGCGGCATCATGGCAATCAGGGCCAGGAATATGGCGCCGGACAGGGTGATGCGTGTCATAACGTTGTCCAGATAATCGGTAGTCGGTTTGCCGGGCCGCAGCCCCGGGATAAACCCGCCCATCTTCTTGATATTTTCACTCATATTCTTTATGTCCAGCGTAACCGCGGTATAAAAGAATGTGAAGAATATGATCAGGACGATATACAATGCAGTTTGCAGCGGCGTGCCCCATGCAAAATACCCTGCAAATTTCTGGACCCAGGGTACTTTCACAAACTGTCCGATCGTAGCCGGAAGCATCAGGAGAGACGAGGCAAAGATAATGGGGATTACGCCTGCCTGATTCACCTTTAAAGGAATGTAACTGCTGTGACCGCCGTACATCTTACGGCCCACGATACGTTTAGAATACTGCACAGGGATCTTGCGGACACCCTGGGAAATCGCAACTACGAAAACGACCATGGCCAGCGCGATAAGCAGGAACAGGATAACGTTCAGGATGTTAATTGTACCTACATTTAAATATTTCGCCAGCGTGGAGATCCCGTCAGGAAGGCGGGATACGATACCCGCAAAGATGATCAGGGAGATACCGTTGCCGATACCCTTCTGGGTGATCTCTTCACCGATCCACATCAGCAGGCAGGTACCTGCTGTTAAGGAAACCACGATCAGTAATACCGAAAACGCATTGGGATTGTTGATGGCGGACCGCAGACCGAAGGCCATGCCGAAGCCCTGCACGGCAGCAAGGACAACGGTAAGATAACGGGTTACCTTGTTGATCTTCTTGTAGCCTTCCGCTCCTTCTTTGGACCACTCTTCCAGCGTCGGTATGACCACTTTCAGCAGCTGCAAAATAATGGACGCGTTGATGTACGGGGTGATACTCATTGCAAAAATGGAGAACTTGCTCAGCGCGCCGCCGGAGAATAAGTCCAGCAGGCCGAACAGATTTCCATTGTTAAATAGCTGTTCAATCATCGCGGCATTGACACCGGGAACCGGAATATGGGTTCCCAGACGGAACACCGCGAACATCACTAAGGTGAAGATGACTCTCCGCCTCAGCTCGGGGACCCGAAGAACATTAGCCAGAGCAGCTAACATTATCAGATCACCTCTACTTTTCCGCCGGCAGCTGTAATTTTCTCTTCAGCAGTCTTGCTGAATCCGTTTGCCTGTACCGTCAGCTTCTTAGTCAGCTCGCCGCCGCCTAAAATACGCAGCCCGTCGCGGATATTCTTGATCAGGCCACATTCGATCAGCATTACAGGTTCCACTACAGTACCGTCTTCAAAGCAGTTTAAAGTACCCACGTTAACTTCTACGTAATCTTTGCCGAACTTGTTATAGAAGCCGCGTTTCGGAAGACGCAGATATAACGGTCTCTGGCCGCCTTCAAATCCCGGGCGTTTAACGCCGCCGGAACGGGATTTCTGGCCCTTCTGGCCTTTACCGGAGGTCTTACCCAGACCGGAACCCAGACCACGGCCTACACGTACGCGGGCTTTGTGGGAACCCGGTGCGGGATGTAATTCATGTAATTCCATTGTGCTGCACCTCCTTGTTTTAAGCTTCTACTTCTTCAACCTTCACAAGATGCTCCACTTTGTGGACCATGCCGCGAATGGTCGGATTATCTTCTTGCACCACAGAAGTGCCGATTTTTCCTAAACCCAGAGCTCTTACGGTTGCGCGCTGATCTTTTTTATAGCCGATCAAGCTGCGGGTCAGCGTGATTTTTAACTTTTTCATCAGGCTTCCTCCTTAGCTTAACCTATAATTTCCTTGGGTGTTTTACCACGCAGGGCTGCAACGGAATGCAGATTTTTCAGGGATTTTAACCCTTCGAGAGTAGCGCGTACCATGTTGTTGGGGTTATGGGAACCCTGGCATTTTGTCAGAATGTCGCGGATGCCTGCCAGTTCCAGGACAGCACGGACCGGACCGCCGGCAATCACGCCAGTACCTTCGGAAGCCGGACGCAGGAACACGCGGCCTGCACCGTACACACCGATAATTTCATGAGGAATGGTACTGCCTTTCATGGTTACAGTAATCAGATTCTTCTTAGCGTCTTCCACGCCTTTCCGGATGGCTTCCGGAACTTCAGCAGCTTTGCCCAGGCCCATGCCTACATGGCCCTTTCCATCGCCAACCACAACCAGTGCGGCAAAGGTGAAGCGACGGCCGCCTTTAACAACTTTCGCAACGCGGTTGATGAATACGACTTTCTCGGTAAAGCCGTCATCCGGTTTTTCGCGTCTGTCGCGCTTATCAAAATTAGCCAAGATACTTCCTCCTTCCGTTAGAATTGCAGTCCAGCTTCACGAGCTGCTTCTGCTAATGCGGCGACACGGCCGTGATACAGGTAGCCGCCGCGGTCGAATACGACTTCTTTTACGCCTTTTGCCATTGCTTTTTCAGCAATCGCTTTGCCTACGGCTCTAGCAGCTTCCACGTTGCCGCCGTAATTTTCAAAGGTCTTTTCTACAGTGCTGGCTGCCGCAATGGTCTCGCCGGTTTCATCGTTGATGACCTGTGCGTAGATATTGCTCAGGGAGCGGTATACGTTCAGGCGGGGTCTTTCAGCAGTGCCAACAACATATCTGCGGGAACGAACATGACGTTTCTGACGTTTTTCGTTCTTGTTAGGTTTGTTAAACAAGAGGTTTCACTCCTTCCTTAATTACTTCTTAGCCTTAGCGCCTGCTTTGCCGACTTTGCGGCGTACATGTTCGCCTTCATAGCGGATGCCTTTGCCTTTATAGGGTTCAGGCGGACGCAGGTTGCGGATATCGGCCGCTACAGCGCCGACCTTTTCCTTATCTGCACCGCTTACGATGATCTTATTCGGAGCAGGTACTTCAAAGGTGATGCCGGCAGGCGGCTCTTTAACAACCGGATGGGAGAAACCCAGTGTGAAATTAATGTTATTTCCCTGTTTAGCCGCACGGTAGCCAACACCCTGAATCTCCAGAGTCTTGCTGAAGCCCTTGGTCACGCCTTCCACCATGTTGTTGATAAGGGTGCGGGACAGGCCGTGCATGGCGCGGTTTTCTTTTTCATCATCAGGACGTTCTACGGTGATCACACCGTTGTCCAGGGTGACCTTCATTGCCTGGCTGATCTGGCGCTGCAGTTCGCCTTTGGGGCCTTTTACAGTTACCAGATTGTTTTCAACCGTAACCGTTACGCCAGCGGGAACGGTGATCGGCATTTTACCAATTCTAGACACTTAAACGGTACCTCCTTTTTAGTATTACCAAACGTATGCCAGAACTTCGCCGCCCAGACCGGCTTTGCGGGCCGCTTTATCGGTCATCAGCCCCTGTGAGGTGGAGATGATGGCGATACCCAGGCCGCCGAGAACCTTCGGCAGCTGATCTTTCTGGGAATATACGCGCAGGCCAGGCTTGGAAATACGTTTGAGGCCGGAAATTACTTTTTCGTGGTTTGCGCCGTATTTCAGGCTTACTTTGATAACATTCTGTTTGTTATCTTCAATTACTTCAAAATCTTTAATGAACCCTTCGTCCTTTAAAATCGTGGCAATCGCCTCTTTGATTTTGGAACCGGGGATCTCAACTTTATCATGATGAACCGAATTTGCGTTACGGATACGGGTAAGCATATCGGCGATCGGATCAGTCATTACCATTATTCAATGGCCTCCTTTCTTAGATGGTTGTTACCAGCTTGCTTTTGTTACACCGGGAATTTCGCCTTTGTAGGCATATTCACGGAAGCAGATACGGCACATACCGAACTTACGTAAGTAAGCATGGGGGCGGCCGCAGATTTTGCAGCGGTTGTAATGACGAACTTTAAATTTCGGTTCTTTACTCCATTTTTCGATCATTGCTGTCTTAGCCAAAATTCTTTCCTCCTTACTCAAGCTGCGAACGGCATTCCCATAAGCCGCAGCAATTCGCGGGCTTCTTCGTCGGTCCTGGCAGTGGTCACGATAATGATATCCATGCCATGAACTTTATCTACTTTATCGTATTCGATTTCCGGGAAAATCAACTGTTCTTTCAGACCCAGGGCATAGTTACCGCGTCCGTCAAAGGAAGTCGCGCTGACACCACGGAAGTCACGTACCCGGGGCAGTGCAATGTTCATCAGTTTGTCAAGGAAATAATACATGCGGTCGCCGCGCAGGGTTACTTTTGCGCCAATCGGCATGCCGGCACGGAGCTTGAAGGCCGCGATGGATTTCTTGGCTTTGGTGATAACCGGTTTCTGTCCGGCGATAGTTACCAGCTCGGAAACGGCTGTTTCCAACGCTTTGGCATTGGCAACCGCTTCGCCGACGCCCATGTTAATAATAACTTTTTCCACTTTGGGAATTTCCATTACGTTTTTATACTGGAATTTATCTGTAAGCCCTTTTACGACTTCAGATAAATACTTCTCTTGCAGTCTGGTCTTAGCCATTTACAATGTTTCCTCCTTTCCCGGATATTATTTATCGATAATCTCGCCGCAGTGCTTGCAGACTCTCTTGGACTTGCCGTCTTCAATCTTGTGGGCAATGCGGGTCGGTTTCTTGCAGCTGGGGCAAACCAGCATTACTTTGCATGAAGCAATGGCTGCTTCTTTTGTCACAATACCACCCTGTGGGTTGGTCTGGGACGGTTTAGTATGACGTTTTACCTTGTTAACGCCTTCCACGATAACTTTGCCTTTTTTCGGCAGCGCGGTCAGGATCTTTCCTTCCTGAAAGGACCTGAACGGTATCGCCTTTTTTAACATGCAGCTTTACAGCAGTACTCATGTCTTAAGAACACCTCCTAATGTGCTTTATCTGATTTCTTACAGCACTTCCGGTGCCAGAGAAATAATCTTCATAAAGTCTTTTTCACGCAGCTCGCGGGCTACAGGCCCAAAAATACGGGTTCCGCGGGGGCTCTTGTCGTCTTTGATCACTACTGCAGCATTTTCATCAAAGCGGATATAGGAACCGTCTTTACGATGAAGCCCTTTGGTAGAACGAACAACAACTGCCTTTACTACGTCACCTTTCTTAACAACGCCTCCGGGTGCTGCATCCTTAACAGAACAAACAATGATGTCGCCGATGTTGGCATATCTGCGGAAAGATCCACCCATAACGCGGATGCACATAACCTTCTTAGCGCCGGTGTTGTCGCCGACATTAAGAATCGTCTGTTGTTGAATCATGTTTAACCTCCCTTGTCAGATCCGTTATAATCTGGCAATTACATTATTTAGCACGTTCTAAGATTTCAACCAGGCGCCAGCATTTATCTTTGGACAGCGGACGGGTCTGGGTGATTTTTACCAGATCGCCGGTATGCGCTTCGTTGTTTTCATCATGTGCCTTGAATTTAATCGTGTTCTTTACGCCTTTTTTGTAGAGCGGGTGCTGAACGAAACGTTCGACAGCAACAACGATAGTCTTCTGCATCTTATCGCTTACAACTCTGCCAACACGGCTGACACGTGCGTTTCTTTCTACGGTCACGACTGTTTCCTCCTTAATTAAGCTTCAAAACCTTACGCGTTGATTTCATTCTGACGCTGAACAGTTTTGATTCTGGCAATGGACTTCTTAATTTCGCGGATCTTCATGGGATTCTCGCACTGTCCGGTTGCCATCTGAAAACGTAAGTTGAACAGTTCTTCTTTCAATTCTGCTAACTTTTTGTCTAAATCTTCAGCAGATAATTCTCTGATTTCATTGATTTTCATTCAGCTTCACCACCCTTTGCTGCTACGGCAGTTTCGGCTTCCAACTGAGCCTTTGTCATGAATTTCGTCTTGATGGGGAGCTTATGACCGGCCAGACGCATAGCTTCTTTTGCATCTGCTTCCGCAACGCCGCCCATTTCGAACAGGACACGGCCGGGTTTTACTACTGCTACCCAATATTCCGGAGAACCTTTACCGGAACCCATACGGGTTTCAGCCGGTTTTGCAGTGATGGGTTTGTCCGGGAAAATCTGAATCCATACCTGACCGCCACGTTTGATGTAACGGGTCATGGCAATACGGGCTGCTTCAATCTGACGATTGGTGATCCAGGCAGGTTCCAGGGCAACCAGGCCAAAATCGCCGTGACAGATGGTATTGCCCCGCAAGGCGCGGCCTTTCATACGGCCTCTGTGCTGTTTACGATGTTTAACTCTGTTCGGTAATAGCATTTTACTTTGCCTCCTTTGCGGATGCAGGCTTGGCTGCCGCTTTGGTTTCCGGCAGGACTTCGCCTTTGTAAATCCAGACCTTTACGCCGATACGGCCATAGGTTGTATGGGCTTCCGCAGTGCCGTAATCAATGTCGGCACGCAGTGTGTGCAGCGGAATGGAGCCTTCGCGATAGCTTTCGCTGCGGGCAATTTCAGCACCGCCCAGACGACCGCCAACTTTCACCTTAATGCCCTTGGCGCCCATACGCATGGTACGGCCAACGCACTGTTTCATAGCACGGCGGAACGCAATGCGGCGTTCCAGCTGGCTGGCGATGTTTTCAGCAACCAGCGTGGCATCCATATCCGGCTGTTTGATCTCCTGGATATTGATGTCAACATTTGCATCAGTCATCTTCTTCAGGTCTTTTTTCAGCATTTCAATGTTGCTGCCCTGACGGCCGATAACCATGCCCGGCTTTGCAGTAAAGATCGTAATACGGGCCTTGTTGGAGGCGCGCTCGATATCTACCTTGGAAATTCCGGACAGGAATAATTTTTCTTTAATGAACTCACGGATTTTAATATCTTCCAGTAAGAATTTTTCATAGTCTTTGTCAGCGAACCAGTTGGATTCCCAACCTTTGATCACGCCAACACGCAGACCATGCGGATTAACTTTCTGACCCACTATCATTACCCTCCTTATCCGGGATTATTATTTTTCAGAAACGCATACGGTTACGTGGCTGGAATGCTTCAAAATCTTGAAGGCCTGTCCACGGGAACGCGGATGGATACGTTTCAACGTAGGACCCTGGTCTACATAGCAGGTAGACACATACAGGTTATCTACGTTCATATCGTTATTATGTTCAGCATTGGCAACCGCGCTGCGCAACACCTTTTCCACAACTTCAGAGCCGACTTTCGGGGTGAATTTCAAAATTGCGAAAGCTTCAGACACTTTTTTACCGCGGATCAGGTTCATAACAATGCGCAGTTTGCGAGGAGCAATGCGGATATATTTTGCAGTAGCGTTAACTTCCATTACTTATTCCTCACTTTCCTGTAGTATCTGCTTTCTTATCCTGATGACCCTTAAAAGTACGGGTCGGAGCGAATTCTCCTAATTTATGGCCTACCATATCCTCGGTAATGAATACCGGAACATGCTTGCGTCCGTCATGTACCGCAATGGTATGTCCTACAAAGGTCGGTAAAATCATAGAAGCGCGGGACCAGGTCTTTACAACCTTCTTATCATTCGCGGCATTCAGTGCATCGACTTTTTTCAACAGGCTGGGATGCACATATGGTCCTTTTTTAACTGATCTAGACACCGATAAGCCTCCTTTCTTTTAACAATTATTTCGTTCTACGGCTTAAAATTAACTTAGTTGAAGATTTCTTGCTTCTGCGGGTACGAACACCAAACGCAGCCTTGCCCCAAGGGGTAACAGGACGCTTGCGTCCAACCGGGCTGTGCCCTTCACCGCCACCATGCGGATGGTCGTTGGGGTTCATAACTACGCCGCGGTTGGCAGGACGGATGCCCAGCCAGCGGGAGCGTCCGGCTTTACCGATGGTCAGGTTTTCAAATTCCAGATTACCGACCTGACCGACAGTAGCGCGGCAGTTGATATGTACTTTGCGGACTTCGCCGGAAGGCAGGCGCAGCAATGCGTAGTCGCCTTCTTTTGCCATCAGCTGCACAACAGCGCCGGCAGAACGTGCCATCTGGCCGCCTTTTCCGATTTTCATTTCCACGTTGTGTACCAGAGTACCGATCGGGATGTTCTTCAAGGGCAGGCAGTTACCGATTTTGATATCGGCATTCGGACCGCTTTCCACTTTGTCGCCAACCTTCAGGTCCAGGGGAGCCAGGATGTAGCGTTTTTCGCCGTCTACATAGTGCAGCAGCGCGATGCGGGCATTACGGTTCGGATCATATTCAATAGTTGCAACTTTTGCAGGAATCCCGTCTTTATTGCGTTTGAAATCAATGATACGGTACATTTTTTTCGTGCCGCCGCCCTGATGACGTACCGTCATCTTACCGGTGTTGTTGCGGCCGGCATGTTTGTTCAGCTTCTCAAGAAGCGGACGATGGGGTTTATCCGTTGTAATCTCTTCGAAGGAAGACGTTGTCATGAAACGTCTCGAAGGAGAATACGGATTGTAGCTTTTAATCGCCATTTAGCTTACCTCCTTACATTCCTTCAAATATCGGCAGCGTCTGGCCTTCTGCCAGTCTTACGATTGCCTTTTTATAATCCGATGTCCGGCCGACGTTTTTGCCCATCCGTTTTACTTTGCCTCTGACACGGATGGTAGTCACGGACAAAACTTTAACTTTCCAGATGGACTCTACCGCCTGGCGGATTTCAGTCTTGTTAGCGGTTACCGGAACCTTAAATGTATATTTATTTTCCTGCATCATTAAGGAAGTCTTTTCCGTAATGAGCGGGCGGAGCAATACGTCGCGAGGATTAGCAGCCATTATGCAAGTACCTCCTCAATCTTTTCTACGGCATTCTTATCCAGGAACACCTTATTGTTGTGCAACAGGTCAAAGCAGTTCAGGCCGCCATTGTTGATAACGGTAACTTTGCGCAGGTTGCGTGCGGACAGTTCTACATTTTCATTTTCACCGTTGGTGATGATCAGGGTTTTGTTCTCTGCAGCGTCGAAAGCGTTCAGCATTTCAACAGTGCGTTTGGTCTTGAAATCATCAAACGCGATATTGTCGATGATAACCAGCTGACCCTCCGCGACCTTGGCGGATAATGCACAGCGTATCGCCAGACGGCGCGCTTTACGGGTCATGTCTTTTCTGTAGCTGCGGGGCTGCGGGCCAAAGGTTACGCCGCCGCCTACCCACAGAGGAGAGCGGGTGGAACCAACACGGGCGTGACCGGTTCCTTTCTGTCTCCAGGGTTTCCGACCGCCGCCGCGTACCATTCCGCGGGTCTTGGTAGCGGATGTGCCCAGGCGTTCGTTAGCCTGCTGCCGTACTACAGCCTGATGGACAACAGGTTCATTAAATTCAACGCCAAATACTTCTTCATTCAGTTCGATTTCTTCGCCGGTGGTTTTGCCGGCCATGTTATATACAGATAACTTCGGCATATGAAGCATCCTCCTTTCTGTCGGTTAAATTACTTACCCTTAACGGTTTCTTTAATTACCACGCAGGAACCGTTGGTACCCGGGATGGAACCGTGAACAAGGATAAGATTGCGCTCAATGTCAACCTTAGCGATGGTCAGACACTGAACGGTTGCATTCTTGCCACCCATACGGCCAGGCAGTTTTTTGCCCTTGATTACTCTGCCGCCGGGGCCGGAATGCATCGGTCCCATAGAACCAGGTTCACGATGTGATTTGGAACCGTGTTTCATTGGGCCGCGACCGAAATTGTGGCGCTTTACTGTGCCTGCAAAGCCTTTGCCGCGGCTGATGCCGCTTACGTCAACCAGATCTCCGGCTGCGAACAGGTCGGCTTTGATTACGTCACCCGGTTTTAAGTCGGACGGAGAGTCCAGACGTAATTCCTTAACAAATTCAGCAGGAGCTACACCTGCTTTTTCAAAGTGACCCTTTTCCGGTTTGGTCACTTTCTTCTCGCTTACTTCGCCGAAACCTACCTGGATTGCATTGTATCCGTCGGTTTCTACAGTTTTATTCTGAATTACTGTGCAAGGTCCTGCTAACACAACCGTAACAGGAATAAACTTGCCATCAGCTTCGAAAATCTGGGTCATTCCCAGTTTTTTGCCAATAATCCCTTTAGCCATCGTTAGCACCTCCTCACAGTTTGATTTCGATGTCTACGCCGGCCGGCAGGTCTAAACGCATCAGCGCGTCAACCGTTTTCGGAGTCGGCTCCAGAATGTCTACCAGACGTTTGTGAGTGCGCATTTCGAACTGCTCACGGGAATCTTTGTTGACATGCGGGGAACGCAGAATCGTATAGATGTTCTTTTCGGTAGGCAGCGGAATCGGACCGGATACCTGTGCGCCGGTACGTTTCGCTGTCTCAACGATCTTTGCAGCGCTCTGGTCCAGAGCGGTGTGGTCATACGCCTTCAGGCGTATTCTGATTTTTTGTGTCTTAGCCATTAATTTTTCCTCCAATCGCCCAGTTTCTAAGAACGGACATACTCCGTGAAAATCTCCCCGTCTGCAAGGCAGGACAGGCAAGCAACCTTTCACATCATCGCAGGTACCAATAAACATAAGAATATGAGGGGCTGTCTTACGCCCCTCATACCGGGATCTAAGATCAATTTAATTCAAACTTAGTCGATGATATCGCCTACAACGCCGGCGCCTACGGTGTGGCCGCCTTCGCGGATAGCGAAACGCAGGCCCTGTTCCATAGCAATCGGGGTGATCAGGGTGATCTCCATATC
This sequence comes from uncultured Succiniclasticum sp., assembly GCA_905233365.1. Taxonomy (GTDB): domain Bacteria; phylum Bacillota; class Negativicutes; order Acidaminococcales; family Acidaminococcaceae; genus Succiniclasticum. The sequence continues at coordinate 17,298 of CAJODT010000065.1, read as the reverse complement.
AACGTTATCGCCAGGCATTACCATTTCAGTGCCTTCCGGCAGTTTTACGGAGCCGGTAACATCGGTGGTACGGAAGTAGAACTGCGGACGATAGCCGTTAAAGAACGGAGTATGACGGCCGCCTTCTTCTTTCTTCAGTACGTATACCTGACCGGTGAAGTGGGTGTGCGGATGTACGCTGCCCGGTTTCGCCAGAACCTGTCCGCGTTCGATTTCCTTGCGGTCAACACCACGCAGCAGTGCGCCTACATTGTCGCCAGCCAGCGCAACGTCCAGGGTCTTGCGGAACATTTCCAAACCAGTGATAACGGTGGCTTTCTTCTCGTCTTTCATGCCGACGATTTCTACAGGGTCGCCTACATGAGCCTGACCGCGTTCGATACGGCCAGTAGCAACGGTGCCGCGACCGGTGATGGTGAATACGTCTTCTACAGGCATCAGGAACGGTTTGTCAGTGGGACGTTCCGGAGTCGGAATGTAGTTGTCTACTTCTTCCATCAGTTTAAAGATGCTGCCTTCGCCGATTTCGCCCTTGTCGCCTTCCAGAGCTTTCAGTGCGGAACCTACTACGATGGGAATGTCATCGCCGGGGAATTCGTAGCTGCTCAGCAGGTCACGAACTTCCATTTCTACCAGCTCGATCAGTTCCGGATCGTCAACCATGTCTGCTTTGTTCAGGTATACTACCATAGCCGGTACACCTACCTGACGGGACAGCAGGATGTGCTCGCGGGTCTGGGGCATCGGGCCGTCAGCTGCGCTTACTACCAGGATCGCGCCGTCCATCTGGGCTGCGCCGGTGATCATGTTCTTTACATAGTCGGCATGGCCGGGGCAGTCTACGTGCGCATAGTGACGGTTTTCCGTCTCATATTCAACGTGCGCGGTGTTGATGGTGATACCACGTTCTCTTTCTTCCGGAGCCTTATCGATCATGCTGTAATCCATGAACTGAGCCTGGCCCTTTTCTGCCAGCACTTTGGTGATAGCAGCGGTCAGAGTGGTTTTACCATGGTCTACGTGACCGATGGTGCCGATGTTAACATGCGGTTTTGTTCTTTCAAACTTTGCCTTTGCCATTTTTTCCTTCCTCCTTAGAAGTAAAATATATTTAAAATTTATTAGGATCAGCGTAACTGATTAGTCAACTTTTGTGCCTTTGTTTTTGGCCACAATCTCATCCGAGATGTTCTTGGGAACTTCTTCGTAGTGGTCGACCTGCATGGTATAGGTGCCGCGGCCCTGGGTCTTGCTGCGCAGGTCCGTCGCGTAACCGAACATGGAGGCCAGCGGTACGAAGGAATGAATTACCTGTGCGCCATTACGCGCTTCCATACCTTCGATACGTCCGCGGCGGGAGTTAACGTCGCCGATAACATCGCCCATGTATTCTTCCGGTACGGTGATGTCGACCTTCATATAAGGCTCCAGCAGAACCGGGGAAGCTTTTTCAGCACCGGCCTTAAAGCCCATGGAACCGGCAATCTTGAATGCCATTTCCGAAGAGTCCACTTCATGGAAAGAACCGTCGTATACGGTAACGCCGATGTCTACCATCGGGTATCCTGCTACCACGCCGTTCTCCATTGCTTCCTTGACACCCGCTTCAATGGGAGCGATGTATTCTTTCGGAATGGCACCGCCCACGACCTTATTGTCAAAGGTGAAACCCGCGCCCACCTCCAACGGTTTGATCTCCAGCCAGCAATGTCCGTACTGGCCCTTGCCGCCGGACTGACGGATGAACTTACCTTCTGCTTTAACAGTCTTGCGGATCGTTTCACGATACGCAACCTGCGGATTGCCTACGTTACAACCTACTCTGAATTCACGCAGCAGGCGGTCAACGATGATATCCAGATGCAGCTCGCCCATACCGGAGATGATGGTCTGTGCGGTTTCCGGATCTGTATGCACCTTAAAGGTAGGATCCTCTTCCGCCAGTTTTTGGAGAGCGATTCCCATCTTTTCCTGGTCAGCCTTCGTCTTGGGTTCTACCGCAACGGAGATAACCGGTTCCGGGAACACCATGGATTCCAAAATGATCGGAGCCTGTTGTTGTAAACTTCAGGCCTACCGCCGCCGCAATATCCCCGGAATAGGCTTCTGGAATTTCTTCACGGTGATTGGCATGCATCAACAGGATACGGCCCATGCGTTCCCGCTTCTCTTTGGAAGAGTTGTAAACGTAGGAGCCTGCGGTAATCATACCGGAATATACCCGGAAGAAGCCCAGCTTGCCTACGAAGGGGTCAGTAGCGATTTTAAAAGCCAGCGCGGAGAAGGGTTCCTTATCAGAAGTCGGCCGGGAGTCTTCCTCGCCGATTTCCGGATTAATCCCCTTGATGCTCTCGATATCCGTGGGAGCCGGCATATAATCCACAACCGCGTCCAGCAGGGGCTGAATGCCTTTATTCTTATAGGAAGAACCACAGAACACAGGATTCAGTTTGCAGTTGATGGTTTCTTTGCGGATCGCTGCCTTCAGCTCTTCGTTGGTGATCTCTTCGCCTTCCAGATATTTCATCATCAGGTCGTCATCGCCTTCGGCAACGGTTTCCACCAGGATGCCGCGATACTCTTCAGCCTGTTCCCTCACTTCTTCGGGAATCTCTTCGAAGCGCTCGTCTTTTCCCATCTCGTCGCCGTAAATGATCGCTTTCATGCGGATCAGGTCGACCATGCCACGGAAGTCGTCTTCCACTCCGATAGGAACCTGAAGGGCAACCGGGTTTGCATTCAGCCGGTCGCGCATCATATCCATTACGTGGAAGAAGTCGGCGCCGACGATGTCCATCTTATTGACATATGCCATACGCGGCACCTTGTACTCGTCAGCCTGGCGCCATACGGTTTCAGACTGGGGTTCTACGCCGCCTTTGGCAGAAAATACTGCAATCGTTCCGTCCAGTACTCGCAGGGAACGTTCTACCTCAACCGTGAAGTCAACGTGGCCCGGCGTATCAATGATGTTAATACGGTGCGTATCGTACTGCTTTTCGGAACCCTCCCACATGCAGGTAGTTGCAGCGGAAGTAATCGTGATACCACGTTCCTGCTCCTGCACCATCCAGTCCATGGTAGCTGCGCCGTCATGAACCTCACCGATCTTATGGGTCTTACCGGTGTAGAACAGGATGCGTTCCGTGGTAGTCGTCTTACCGGCATCAATGTGAGCCATGATGCCGATATTTCTCGTTCTTTCAAGCGGAATTAGTCTGCCCACTCTTTTATCCTCCTCAAGCGTTCAACAGGACAGGCCGTTACCAGCGGTAATGGGCAAACGCCTTGTTTGCTTCGGCCATCTTGTGGGTATCTTCACGCTTTTTCACAGCAGCGCCGGTACCATTGGCGGCATCCATGATTTCGCCGGCAACCCGTTCGCACATGGTTCTTTCACCACGAAGACGGGCATAATTTACCAGCCAGCGGATACCCAGTGTGGTCTTGCGGTCTGCACGAACTTCAACAGGAACCTGATAGTTTGCGCCACCTACACGACGTGCCCGTACTTCCAGCAGGGGCATCACGTTCTTCATAGCGGTATCAAACACTTCCAGCGGATCCTTTCCGGTCTTGGAACGGATCACATCAAACGCGTCATATACGATGCGTTCAGCAACGCCTTTCTTACCGTCCAGCATTACTTTGTTAATAAATCTTGTTAATAATTTAGAACCGTACACCGGATCCGGCAGTACGTCTCTTTTTGGAACTGAGCCTTTTCTCGGCATGCTTTTCACTCCTTTTTATCAATTCGTAATTTCTCATAAGTTTTGGTTTGCGCACGGATTATTTCTTTTTAGCGCGTTTTGCACCGTACTTGGAACGGCCCTGATTGCGGTTGGCAACGCCGGCAGTATCCAGAGAACCACGAATGATATGGTAACGCACGCCAGGCAGGTCCTTTACACGGCCGCCCCTGATCAGAACAACGGAATGTTCCTGCAGATTGTGACCGATACCCGGAATATAAGCTGTTACTTCGATGCCGTTGGTTAAACGTACACGAGCAACTTTACCAACGCAGAGTTAGGTTTCTTCGGGGTAGTGGTGTATACACGGGTGCACACACCACGTTTCTGCGGGCATTCTTTTAATGCCGGAGCAGTGGATTTGGTTCTCAGCACCTCTCTGCCTTTACGGATCAGCTGATTGATTGTTGGCATATCGGCACCTCCTTTCTGTCAATTAGATTTAGTATTTATAAAAATTCCGTTGCCGGAATCCCTATCATTGTTTCAGTATCGCTGCCGCGGAAGCGCCCGCATGGATGCCACAGGCTTTGCCTAACGTCTGCATGCTTTCCACAACAAGGCAGGCCACGTTCTGTTTTTCGCATTCCGCCTTGATGGGAGCCGTAATGCGTTCCTCCGCATCTGCCGCGATATAAACGCCCGAAGCCGTCTTTTTCTGAAGGGCTTTCGCAGTCTGCTTAACCCCTACAACCTTGGCCCCGGCCGTTTCGTCCAGACTCATTGCATTTACTCCTTCAAAATGAGCGCACTTATCCCGTGAGACTTGTGTATTGTAACATCTTTTACAAAACGTGTCAACACTTTTTTTATATTTTTTATTACGCTAAGCATTGTTTTTATGCGCATTCTTTTTGACACGCTTCCGGGTGTTTCAAATATAATCATTTTTCCAATCTGTAAAATCTCTATTTTTTGATCTAAGCCCATGCTGCACAGCTTCCGGTTGTAAAAACGCCCGGTTTTTTTGTGCCAACCTTTATGGTTACTGTCTTTATGCCCTACGCGCTTATTACTATATGATTGATAAGGGTCATAAAATTTCGCGTGGAAAACCCCGGTACGGAATCCGCACCGGGGTAAGCTGTTTTATTATTTCATTTTTTTTCCATTATGCCCGGATAGTATTCTTGAATCTTATGATTACCACCCAATCGCCAGAGTGATATTCCATCCACTCCGTAATCTAAAGCCTGGCGCTTCCACGCTATGATCGTTTTGGCGTCCGCGAACCAACACTCTACAGATTTGCCTCCGGCATCTTTACCGGAAAAAGTCATCGCCTCGCTGAACGGATCACGATGCGCCGCCGCTTGTAATTGCTGCTGCAGGTCCCGTGCTTCCAGCTCTGTTACAAAATACGGTTTTCTCCCTTCCTGCCAGACACAGCCACCGGTAGCCAGCGCTACGGAACGGGGCCTCGGCAGCCGGCTCACTTTTTTCAGCATTTTTTCCAGAAAATCTATGTCCGCCTTGGCGCCGCCACTGGTACTGTGAGTGCCAAACAGATTGTAGCACATAATCACATATTCCGGCCCTTCCGGTAGCTTATATTCCGTAACGGGAATGCCAGGTTCCAGAATAACGCGCAATGGAATCATGGCTTCATCTGCCGCCGGTATCAATACTTCCAAAAAACGCACAAACTTTTTCGCCAGTTGCGGGTTCTTCCAGATATTTTCATAATCAATTTCCAACCCGTCAAAACGATGCTTCTTTGTCCCTGCCAAAAGATCATGCACATGGTTCCGCATGGTGTCGTCTGTCTCGAACAGGCTGAACAAAACCTCCGTATCTTTTTCAATGCTTTCACCCAACGGATTGTTCACATCTTTGTAGACGTCATTCACGACAGTCAGATATTTTCTGATTTCTGCCTTGTAGCGGGTAAACTTTTGTGCCGTGAATTTTTGCGCCGGTCCCATCAGTATTATTTTGTTGTTTTTATCAAAGGCTGCTGCGAAGTAACTGACCGAATTTAACTGGGTCTGAATCTTCACTGCTTCTTTCAGCCCGCGGTCAAAGTCCCAATACGTTACCCAGGCATTGCCATCAAAGGTTGACTGGGGACGG
>CAJODT010000065.1:5965-11447 GCA_905233365.1 uncultured Succiniclasticum sp. | reverse complement strand
ACTAACATCAGAATGCACAGCGCCGTACAAAGACCTGCCTTTGCATAGTAACGCATACGGATACCTCTTTCACTTACATAATTTAATAGGAAGATAATTCAAAAACGCCGTCCCGTCGTACGAATCTGTTAGTTGGGAGCATGTTTCCTATATCCCGTCAGAACGTTGCCAGCACCCAGTCCAAAACGGCTTCCCATTTATGTTTCACTGTCCGTTTAAAGCCCTCAAGACCTGAATAATGTACATCATACAAAACAGGCAGGTTTTTGTTATCTGCAGTCAGTTCTTCCACTTTCAGTCCCGTAAACACGCCGTCATACACATCGTCCGCCAGGTTGGTCTGGCTGTAACCATAATCCGGCCAGACGGCCCGCAAACTCAGGAAGCCTGCCTGGGTACGGCCAATCTTCAAATTCTCTACCGCAGCTTTGCCATCCAGCAACACTGTCAACAAGTCGTCTTTCAGACGAATTTCCAGTTTACGATTCATTCTGGCATGATAACTCATGGTAGGAATATAAGCCGCGCCGCCTTCTTCTACAGAAAACACCTTGCGTTCCCGTTCGGCTTCCAGTTTTTTTAACTGCTTTCTGGCAATAACCGTATTGGAAGCATAACGTCCAAAAATCTCGCGTTCTTTAATTGCTACTTCTTTTTTGTCTTCGTCTACCGAAAGGTATTTGCCTCCATCGAATTCAAACAGGTCAATATCCTTGAGCTTCTTTGGGGAACCTCCTGCTTTTTCTTCTATTATTAAGTGGTTGTTCTTAAACGCAATAGCAATGTAACTAGCAAGGTTCTCATCCGAGCGCAGATAAATCTGCTGCGTCCCATACTGGTTGCCTTTTACATCACAGGTCAGCCGCACATTATAAAAACCGGAACTGTTTTTTAATCGCATCAGCCCATATTCTTTGGGCATGGTAGTCAGAATGATGTTTTCATCCCGGAACTCTGCAGCGCCTTTTATAATATTCCAGTCCTTATACTGGTTCTCATCGCCCGGCTCAAATTTGATATCAGGCACTTCATCATATTTAATGCGCATCAGCAGATGGTTGGCCGGCCAGTAGGAACGCGGCTCCATACGGGTCAGGTCATGGATGCTGCTATTACGGAAATTATGGCAGTACCCCTCCCGGTTGAAGGTAAACTTGAATAAGCGACGGAGCCACTGCCCGTTGACCCCGCTCACGTCTTCATTGTTGCCGTAATGGTTTGTGTTGGCGTGCATAAGGGTATAGGCTTCCGGCACAAAGCCCAGATCTTCCGTGTAAATATCCCGCAGCATGGTATAGTCATCAGTAATACGATCTTTCATAGCCTGATAGCTTTCTACCGGGAAGTCTTTATCGTCACGGATGTAATCCATCAGATAGTGATTGTAATTACGCCCTATCACCCCCGTCAGGTGGGAATACACCAATGGGTTCATATTGCCCAGATAGTTATTCCATCTGTCAAAGACGTTGATGTAGTACAGACGGTAACCGTTGGTTCCCATCTCCCAGAATCCGTTCTCCAGAAACGCTTTCAGTTCCCGGGATTTCAAAAACTTGGTATCATTGTTGTGCAGGTTTTCCGCATACGTGGAAATCGTGGCATGGAAATTGTATTTTTCCAGGATTTTTTCCGCAAATACCGCCGTGTCCCTGCGCCCGTCCTCAAAGTTGAGATATAATGAATGTTTGGGCAGCGCTTTGCCTTTAGTGTAATAATCCTGCACATCTTTGCCGGTAATGGTGACGAAGCCGTTTTTCTTCAGGACTTCCAGATGGTGCTGCAGCTGCTCCTTGCCAATCAGGGTGCTGGTGCCGGTCCGGTCCACACCAAAATAGGAAATTGCCACAAAACCTTCATCCGTCCCGAATTCCGTATTATTCAGCGTGAACGGTTTATATTTGGCAAACACGAACAGGGCATTGATGATGACATACAGCAAAACAACGATGACGATGATTTCAAAGACGGTACGGGTCCGTTTCACCCGGTTTCGCTTGGAAGTGAATTCTTTATCTGCCAATGTCATGGCTCATCCACCTCCTGTTTACGGGCGTCGTTCCGAGCAGCGTTTTCTCTACGCGTATACACTGCGTTTTCCCGTTCTGCCGCCAGCGTATTCTCATAAGCCGAGATTCGCATCTTTTCCAGTTCAATGCGCCGCTCCATCAGTCTGTGCAGTTCAGCTACCTGTCTTTGGTTCTCGCGGATCAGTTCAATCAGCGCATCCTGCTCGTGCCTGAGTTCTTCAGTGAGAGGCGTGTGCTGTACTTTGTCTAATGTCTGTGCAATGCGTTGGGTATCAATGTAAGGAACAGCATCCGGGTTAAAGACTTCTCTGGTATGTTTTGTTGTAACTGATGGTTGTTCAGCAGCTATCCTTGCAGCAGATTTCTCTACATCAACTTTATATGCTGTTGTGGTTTGTTCCGCAGTTTTATCCGCAACAACTTTTTCTTTGGATACTTGCACCGCTGTTGTTTGTGCAACAGTGTCGTCCGCTGCCGGTTTCACTTCGGCAACCTGGGTTGCTGTTGTCAACTGTGCAGCAGGTACTTCTATTTTCTCTTCTGCAAAACGGACCAGCTTAACTTCAACAACAGTTTCAGGTTCTGCTTTTGCAGTTTCGCCAATCGTTGCTTCTTCTGCTTTTGCTGCAATCGTTTCTGGCTTAACTGCTTCCGCCATCGCTACTTCCGGTTTGGCAGCAATAACAGTTTCTTCAACCGCTTTCTGAATAACCGACGCAGTTTGATCTTGTGTTGCTTCTTCCAATGCCACCTGCTCTGCCGGGCCTGCTACCTTTGGTTTTTCTGCAAGTTTGTCCTTCAGCTTTCGGGCTTGTTCCGCCATGTCTGCCGGGGTCATGCGGGTACCCCAGGTCGATTTCCAGAAGGTAAACCAGGCAATGGGCATCTGCCACAACAGAACCAATTCGTAGTAAATACAGAACCAGATACCATAGAGCCATGTAGTACTGCGCCGCAATAAAGACTGACAGGCACTCATCAGCATGGCCATAAGGATCATGCCAATAATAAATGCGGTTGGGAATACACGATGAGTGATAGGAATATAAAGCAGGTTATAACAGACAATAAAAGGAGCGACGATAGGAACAAGCAATCCCATATAGAAGCTTATTGCCGCAAAGGGTTCCTTTTTCCACATAAAGCTGCCCGCAATCAATGACTCCCGCAACCAGCTCCGCTTCCAGCGCATCTGCTGCTTCAGGAACACATCGTAATCGTTGGGCACAATGGTGTAACAGATTGCCGTATCCTGATAATCCGTGCGGTTATGGCGTAAAATGAAATTAGTCATAGACCGGTCATCCCCAAAGGTGGCCCGCTGACCTAAAAACTTCTGGTTCAGCCATGCGTCCGAATATTTAAGAACCAGATCCTTACGATAACAGGACAAAGGACCGGACAGACAGCTTACCGCATCAAACAGACCTTCTGCCGCTTTCATTACCCGGAAAGCAATATAGTAACGGACAGACTGCATCTTAGTGAGGGAATTAGTATAGGTATTGGCTACATCAGTACGTCCAGACACGCCCCCCACCTGTTCGTCCTTAAAAGGCTGCACCAGATTGATAATGGCATATGGATTCAGAAAACTGTCCGAATCAACAAAGACCAGTAGTTCGTGCTGGGCATAATGCGCGCCCAAAGCCAGTGCTTCTCGCTTGCCCTTGTTCACCGGCTGCAGGATGTAGCTGATACGCGCTGCTACCTCCGTGCCTTCCTGATGAATGATATCCTGAATAGTTTCTTTTATTACTTTAGCCGAATTATCAGTGGAACAGTCATCCACCACGATAACCTCCAGCTTGTCCTGGGGGTAATACTGATCCATGGCGTTCAGGATCGTCTGCCGTATCCACGTTTCTTCATTAAAACAAGGCACAATGATAGTGACGCCCGGGGTATAATGCTCATCAGCAGGCACAGGTTTGTAGAAAAAACCAAAGGCATACTTCGTTAGCAAAAAGGTGCTGGCGATAATACTGTACAGGTACAGGTACTTGTTGAATTTAAAATAGATAACACTTTCGGTGCGCATCAGTATCACGCCCAGACAGATGGCAAACAGCAAAAGACAGGCCATCATCAGTTCGGACCGGGCATGGTGACGGTTGGAATATTCCAGCAGGTTATGCTCAAACTGCATGCCAAAGATAAACTCCGTGTCCGGTGGAAGTTTGCCGGATCGAACATCGGCCAGCTTTTGCTGCACAACTTCCTTGTTAGGCCACGCAGCATGGGCCGCTGTTTTCACTTTCATCTCCAGACCTTCCGGCACGGTACCGGGTTCGATTCGGAATGATAAACTGACTGCCTTGTTCTGCGCAATCTTTTCTGCCGCGTCCAAAGACGCGTGCAGCTTCATACCGGTAATGGAAATATCCGATGCATATCCGGAATAGGTTACCGCACTGTTACCTGCAGAAATAGTAACAGGATAGCGAACGTCATAACGGACGTTCGCGTCTTCCCCATTAAAGAACTTCAGGTAAGGATACTTTTTAACCTCTTCATCGCTGATAGCCCGACGGCTGTGGCCGCTCCGATGCTTGCCCGGCATATGAGGCAACAGGCGTCGGTCCGGTGACTGGTGCATCAGGATATCATGTACAGGTTCTTCTTTTGTATGTTCTTTTTTTGTTTTATTACCAAACAAAAAATCAAACATTAATTTACCACCACTTAATTCTTCGTTTTTCCTGATTCAGCTGTTTCTTCGTCTTGCCCTGGGAATAACCGTAATTCAGGTAATCGGATAACAAACCTACCTTGAACTTGGTCGGATCACCGTCAGCCTTCTTTTCGTTGGCAGTCAGGATAACATCCAGTGCTGTCGCTGTAAATTTCGCAGCAGATGTCATATGCATGACAAAGATTGCACCCTTCCGCAACTTGTCGCGATAATACAACCCATCCCGGATGACCTTAATCTCCGATTCCAGAGTAGGTGCTCCGTAATCTGCGGTACTTGTACTGCCATTGATAATATACTCAAAACCGTTTTCCAGGATGGCGCGGGTTCCCATAGCGCTGATAGCCAGGGTAGGCGGACGCATGAATTTTGTCAGTACAGGCCTGCCGTCAGGCCACTGCAAATCGCCCACTATGCTCGCCAGTCTGTTATAGGATGTATTCATGTCATTGTAGTACTCTTCATAACCCATGGTCGACCGGGACTTCCCATGTTCATCTTCTACGACCATGGCCTTGTGGGAATTGGTGTGGCTGGCAATATCGTGACCTTCTTCCGCTATGGCGCGCAGCAGGTTAGGACTGTTCATAACGTTGTGCGTTATAATAAAGAATGTTGCAGGTACCCCGTGCTTACGCAGCACATACAACAACGGGTTGATAGCGGAATCGTGTCCCCAGTCGTCAAAAGTCAGGAAGATGACATTATCATCTGTCTTTACGGTACCGGTCATATCAAATTTGGCAAAATCTTCCTC
>CAJODT010000065.1:0-5942 GCA_905233365.1 uncultured Succiniclasticum sp. | reverse complement strand
AGTAACGCTTACCCAATTCCTCTACCAGCTGTTCATGTGTTGCGTCATGAGGCAAAAGCGGATAACGCTCAATTCCCTTTACATAATCTTTTTCCGGTACCGGGCAGGTCCATAGTTTACCTTTTTCAGCAAGCACTTCGCCAATTGATTTCAATTGGTATGCAGAATCGTTTTCCGGATTGATGCCTGCCACATCGTCAAAGGCGTTATAGGCAATGTTATCAATTTTCTTGCGTTTCAGATACAATAGCAGCTCCGCAGCAAGGTCAGGCTTTTTATAAAAATCCATACGGACATTTACGATCCAGCCACGCCCCAATGAGAATACAGCCTTCCCCACGATTTCGGGCAAAATCTGTTCCGCAGTCTGGTATTCTTTATGACGGCTCTGCACAGCATTCATGTTAGCGCCAATCAGCCGGCAGCCAAGAGCGGAAACTGCTTCTTTTGTCACATCACTGACAGCACCGGAGAACTGTTTCACCAGATTACTGTCTTTGCCGTATTGTTTTTTCAGAATCTGTTTGACCCGTAAAATGTCAGCACAAATATCTCCGAAGCTTTCTTCCGGTTTTGGATAGATGCAAATGCCAAGCTCCTGACCGTGATTCACAATTCCCCGAATCACATCTGGGTTTCGTTTCAGCTCCCGTTCTGTAACAAAAAAGGTACCTCTCCCATTCACTTGTTTCAATGCATTCAGAACGGAGTCTACAGATCTCTTGCGCCCCATGCCTGTAAAGGTAAACATGATAGACGGATCCGTAGTGTAAATCATCTTTTCTTCCGTTGCCAGTACGCCGTTATTCTGTTTGCGTAATGTATCAATATCTTCTGCAGTCCAGCCGCTCAAGAGTGACGCAACCTTTGTATTCTCTTTAGTCTCTTCTTTTACTGGCGCATTCGCCACAACACCGCCGTTGTTTTCTGTCCATACAGCGTTGGTAAAAGTGTCGTCATTCAAAGCGCCCTGATTTATATTTGTCTTATGTCCGTCAACAGCAGAAGGTGTACTGCTGCCGGCCGGCGATTTAGGAATGGTTTGCACTTGCGGGGCGGTAGGAGTTTTAGGAGCGGTTTGCACTTGCGGGGCAACAGGAGGTTCAGGAACGGTTTGCACTTGCGGGACAACAGTACGTTTTGGAGCTGCCGGTGATTTGGGCGCTCCTGACATGTCAGGCGCAACAGGTTTCCGGATTTCTGTCTCCGGCAGCCATTGTACATCCGGTTCAGCGACCTGTGTCTCCTGTTGGTTTTGCACAGGAAATTCCGCCGGCCATTCATTACGATTTGCCACTGGCGGTTCCTTATATTGCACCGCAGGACTTTCACTACGTTGCGTTTCATAGCTTTCCTTATGCTGCTTCACCTTGGCTGTTTCGCGCCGTGGCCTTTCTGAAGCAGCGTCGCTTTCCTCTCTTCGGTTTTCAAGCTGTCTTCTCTGCTTTTCCAGCAAAGCCCGTTGCGCTTCTATCACCTTGTGCTGGGCTTCTATCAGTTCCTGTTCAGCACGCTGTAAAGCCCGTTCTTCTTCTGACATAGAAGCAGCATAGACTAACCGTGCTGCAGGCATAACAGGGAGAAACCGGTTATAATCAGTAATGCCTGCAGCATTACCTGCCGTCCATATCGCTGTCAGAAGCGCAACGCGTTTTATCAAATCTCTTTTCATCAGCTATTCCACCGTCTTATTATCTATTAAACTACTACGTGTAATTCCTGTCGTTATTTTACTGGCAACCTAACTATTCAGTTCTGGCCTATATATATTTACGACGAAAAATCCAAGATTTAATTATTGTTTTCTTTCTTGCCAGAAGTAACAACATCACCATTTTTGTTCACCGTTTCCGGGTCGGCAGCCAGTTTTGCCAGCATATTCACTGTAACCACCGTAAACCCTCTGGCTTTTATCTTCTCACAAAGAGTCTTCACAATTTCCACCGTGGGTACTTCTTTGACCTGGACTGTATTCTTATCCTGAATGGTAGGTTTTTTGTCTATTGCCGGCTTGTCCGGCCCCTTTTTAGGAGAAAATTTGATAAGTACAGGACGACTCATCTGTATCGACACGATCATTCCCGGTTTGATGCCTGATATGAATTTTTCCATTACTTCCGCATCAGCCAGCCGACGCACATAAACCGAGGTGTCGCTTTCTACTGCGTTTTCCAGTCCGCAAGCTCTGGCAGAACGCAACAGGTGATCCAGATATCTCGTGTCGTGGAGTCTGAACAGCTTCGGTTCGCTGCCGGTAAGAATTTTTAAAATCTTCTGGGTCCGGCAAAACTGCTCAAGCAAAGCTTCCGGTTCCATCCGTTCCGCCTTGCTGATGCCTACAAAGCTGTAATTGCCAATCAACTGCTCTTCTTCCTGCAGGTTCTTGATGACCGTAGCGTTCCGGGCCGCGTTTACCCCTTCCACAAAGAATGTGGCATGCCATTTGTGATCAGTAATAATCTTCAAAACGGCGTCCATGTTACCACGGCTGTCCATCCCGTCAAAGGTGAGAGCAATTACATTAATTGCAACCTTTCCGCTTCCTTTTATAACGCCTGCCGGTTTCAATTGAGACTGGTATTTTTTCTCCGCTGCCGCAATCTCCTGAGTCGCATCAAACTCCTCGCTCATTTCCGTAAAGTTTTCATAACTGGCGATCTGCTTGGGATGAAACATATCAGAAAGAGCATAAAAGTAAATCGCGCCAAGGACGCATACTATTGCAAAAATAAATATCAGATGCTTTTTCAGATGCATGGTTATAAGCTCCAGTATAAGAATCCGGCTTTTTGCAACGCTTTCTTATCAAAAATACATTTCACATCTGCCAGCACTTTAACATCCACTCCCTTTTTATATTTGGAAGCAAGCATTGTTGCGTCAAGTTGTTTAAACTCATCATGGGCAACCACAAAGACCAGCGCGTCTGCATCTTTTACCTCATCCATACCAACCACAAGCTTTTTATACTGTTCCGGCAGACCTGTCAAATCGGCACAAGGATCTACCAGTTTTACATCAATGCCATAGCCCAGCAGATTCTTGCACACATCCAGCGCTTTGGAATTGCGTACGTCGGGACAGTTTTCCTTAAAGGTAATACCGTACAGATACACGCAGGCATTCTTAACTTTAAGATCTGCCTGAATCATGTTACGCACCACTGACCGCGCCACATACCGGGCCATCACGTTGTTGATACGGCGCCCGGCCCGGATAATTTCCGAAGTGTAGCCGGCCCGCTGCGCTTCATATAAAAAGTAATAAGGATCCACACCGATGCAATGGCCGCCCACCAGACCCGGGCGGAACCCTAATGCATTCCATTTTGTATTCATGGCGTTAATGACCTGGTTGGTATCAATACCCATCTGGTTGAATGCAAGAGCCAATTCATTCATAAAAGCAATATTGATGTCCCGCTGGGCATTTTCCACCAGCTTGGCGGCTTCCGCTACCTTAATGGATTCCGCCTTGTACACCCCGGCCTTAATAATCAGGCTGTATACTTCCGCTACATTTTCCAGCGTTTCTTCATCCATGCCCGACACGATTTTGCAGATATTAAAGACCCTGTGTTCTTTATCTCCGGGATTAATGCGTTCCGGCGAATAGGCAATCTTAAAATCCGGACCGCATTTCATTCCCGATTTTCTTTCAATAATCGGGGCACAAATATTCTCTGTCACACCGGGATAGACAGTTGACTCGTAACACACAATTGTATCTTTGCTGATATGTTGCCCCACAATTTCACTGGCACCTGTCACCGGGCTCAGGTCCGGCATGTTATCTTCGGTAACGGGTGTCGGCACTGCCACAATAATAATAGCAGCGTCTTTTAACCTTCCGGCGTCATCCGTAAACTGCAGTGTTGTGTTTTTGACTGCTTCATCTCCGGCCTCTTTAGTCGGATCGATGCCACGCCGGTATAAATCAAGCTTTTCTTTATTGATATCAAACCCAATGGTTGGGACCTGCTTGGCAAATTCCAGCGCAAGCGGCAGCCCCACATAACCCAGTCCCACGACAGCGATTTTTTTGTTATTATTCTTAATTGCATCCAGTGTTCTCATAGGTTTCACTCTTTTCATTAATAATATCAGGCATGTGGCAGGCCAGTCTTAGTTTGAAAATGCCTCATGACCATTTGCTACTGCCAGATCATCCGGTTCATCAGAAGTAACAGGTTACATCTGTCCACCAGGTACGTCCTTTATTACGGGTCGTCAGCTCCTGCAGCCAATAGTATTCCAGATTCAGCACCACATTAGGGAATAAAGTGCGGCGGTACATCACTGCCGGGCCGCTGAATCCTTCCATATAATCAGCAAGACCGGACATAGTGTGAGCAATATACGTTCCTTTAGGCTGATAGTAATATTTGAAGTCCAACTGGTCGGTTCCAGGTTTCCATGATTCAACTTTTCCTACAGAAACTGTGCCTACAAAACCATGTTTTCTCCCATCCCGGTCGCCCAAATCGGAACCGATGTACATAGCGCCCAGCCCCAGATCCTTAGCAACACGGTAATTATAGAACGCATGCCAGATCGTCCGCCTTTCATTTCCCCAGTTGTCTTTGCTGAAATGATGCAGACCGCCGCCATACGTAGCAGCCCTGTCAGTCATCGTGGCATTGGCGCTTACCATGTTGCCATGTGATTTTGTTCTTGCGGCTGTAAGCTCAAAATTGACAGGACTTCCGAAATTGGCCGTAGCACCACCGATGGAAGAGTCAAATATATTCCCCTCGCCAATCATATAACCGTACCAACCTGCCGTTACATTCGTATCTCCGGTCATGCCGCGGACATAGATGCGTTTATCCTCCAGCCAGCTGTCTTTTCCATGCTGGCTAAGGAAATGCTTGTTGGCCTCCAGCATGCCAAAGGCGTGCCAATCATCATTGAGGCGGGCTTCCAAAAAGACGCGGGCCCGCAAGCGGCTGTCGTTCCAATCCCATCTTCTGTGTCCACTGTTCTTAACATAATTGTAACGAAGTTCCGCGCTGACTTTATATTTTCTGTTCTCGTTACGTTTCTGTTCGCTGGCTTCTGAAGAAGCAGAAATGTCATCCAGTAAATGTTCCTGCGCCATTCCCATATCTTTTAGTTCCTGGTTCAGCGTTTCCTTCAGCACCAGCGTTTCCCTGTATCCGGTCAGACGATAATCCCGGTTTCCGCTTACCAGTCCCTTTTCATCCATCCCAATCCGTTTCATAGCCTGTAAAGTCAGGATTGCCATTTCCTGCCGGTCAAAGTTGGCATCTCGCACATTGCGGCATCCGGCTGGCAACTTAACAATCCCCTGGTTCACAAGCCTTTGCATCGCCGTATATGTTTCTGACGGCATCCTCTGTATATTAGCGTCCTGACGATTTGGCTTTACCGCCGCAAAAGAACGCAGGTTTGCACTGCAAAGCAGCGCAAGGAATATAAACGGAACAACAGCTTTCTTGTTCATACTGGTATAACCTCTGTTTTAATTCAAGTAGCAAACCAAAATATCCGCAATGGTGAGGCTTGCGGATGATTATATCTCAATTCTATCTTAAATAAGAAAATGATGGTTTCAAAAAATGCCAACTTATTGTTTAATTTTACCACTAAATTATATCTTTCTCAAGGTCTTTAAAGAAAAAGGCCTTCCAATTTACCCATACATGATGTTTCAAACTGCAGGCTAATAAAAATAACCATGGCGCTTAACACGTCATGGTTATTTAATAGTTATTCTGTTTTTACCTCATCCGCTTTTGCTTCATTTATACTTGTGGTCAACATCCACCGGAACTTCATCCGCACTGACATCGGCCAGGTATTTTACCTTAATGTCACGGTAACGGCTCATACCGGTACCTGCAGGGATCAGCTTGCCGATGATTACGTTTTCTTTCAGTCCCAGAAGCGGATCGACCTTGCCCTTAATGGCTGCATCCG
>CAJODT010000064.1 GCA_905233365.1 uncultured Succiniclasticum sp. | reverse complement strand
GGTTCAAGGAAGAAATCCGTGCCGGTAAAACCCTGCGCAAGGCGATGGACAACGGTTTTGGCCGTGCGCTGGTGACAATTCTTGACTCTAACATTACCACCCTGATGGCCTGCGCTGTTCTGTTTTATCTGGGCACTGGTCCCATCAAAGGCTTTGCGGTTACGCTGTCCATCGGTGTTGTGTTAAGTATGTTCTCTGCAGTTACGGTTACCAAGTTCCTGCTGAAGTTCCTCATTGACGCCAACTTCACCAAGAGTCCTACGGCATTTGGCATCTCCGCTCCGAAAACAGGGGAGGTGGTAAAATGAAAAAATTTTCTATTGTAAGGAACTGGAAGATTTTCTTTGCGATCTCCATTATTTTCCTTTTGATCGGTTACGGTTCCATGATTTTCCGCGGTTTCAATCTGGGTATTGATTTTACCGGCGGCAGCATCATGGACCTGAAGTTTGAACAGCCTGTGCAGGTGGCCCAGGTTCGTGAAGTGCTGAGCAAGCATGATATGGGCGGCGCCATCATCCAGCTGGAGAGCAATGACTCCGCGGCGACGGAAGCCCAGGGCGTGCTGATCCGTACCCCGGTGATTGCGGACAATGACCGTACGGCCATTATGCAGGATATGGAAAAATCCCTGGGCAAGTTTGAGATCCGGCGTGTGGAAAATGTAGGCGCCACGATTGGCGGCGAGCTGATTCAGCAGGCTGCCATCGCCATTTTCCTGTCCTGGGTGCTGATGGTATTGTACATTACCATCCGTTTCCAGCTGAATTTCGCATTGGCAGCCATCATTGCCCTGATCATTGACGTATCCGTTACCTTAAGCTGGTTCTCCCTGCTGCATCTGGAAATCGATTCCACTTTTGTAGCGGCGTTGCTGACGGTTGTAGGTTATTCGGTCAACGGTACCATTGTAATTTTTGACCGTATCCGCGAGAACCTGAAGGTACACCGCCGCACTGAAACTGTTACGGATATGATCGACAACAGCATCAAGTCCACGCTGACCCGAACCATCTACACGACGATAACCACATTGTTTGCCATCGTGGCGATTTTCCTGTTCGGCGGCGAAACGATCCACAATTTCTCCTTTGCGATGTTAGTAGGCTGCTGCAGCGGCGCGTATACTTCCATCCTGCTGGCGGGTACCATCTGGCTGTTCCTGCAGCATAAAAGAGCGGGAGAATAAGCAGTAAATTAAAAAAAGGCAGGCACTTTTCACGCCTGCCTTTTTTGTTATATAATATAAGAAAATAAAGGAGCGTGTTTGCATTGCGTAAAATTATACTGTTATGCCTTTGCCTGGTGGTGTGTTTTTCTTTCAGCGCCTGCGGGAAAGAAGCGGAACAAAAACCGCAGCCAAAACCTGCAAAGGCTGTGTTTGAGACCAGCATGGGTACGTTTACCTGCCGTCTGGAAACAAAACTGGCACCTGTTACGACAGAGAATTTTATTAAACTGGTAAATAAAGGATTTTATAATGGGCTAATCTTTCACCGTGTGATCGACGGTTTTATGATTCAGGGCGGCTGCCCCAACGGGACCGGGTCTGGCGGGCCCGGCTACACAATTAAAGATGAATTTACTTCGGAACTGCGCCACAACGGGCCGGGCATCCTGTCCATGGCCAATGCGGGACCCAATACGGGCGGCAGTCAGTTTTTTATTACTCTGAAAGCGACGCCCTGGCTGGATAATCACCATTCTGTTTTCGGACGCGTCAGCGAAGGCATGGATGTGGTGCAGAAAATTGGCCATACCAAAACGGATGCCAACGATAAGCCGGTTGTGCCGGTGGTGATACGCAAGGTAACCATTCTGGAAGGGGACGCGGCGAAGTAAAAAAATGCTGCCGCCGGTCCCAATAATAGCCGGCAGGCGAGCAGATGAATGCAACAGTGTTTCCTAAGTTTTAAAGGGGAAGAAGATACGTAAAGTAAAGCAGTGAAAGGGGTTAAGCAATATTGTCTTTTTTGTCAGACGAACATGTAATTGAAATCAACGACCAGCAGGAGATGGTAGGCATCCTGGGAAGGAATGATGAGTTCCTGCGCCTGATCGACGCCAGCTTTGACGCAACGGTTATGGCCCGGGGCAACAAGATCATCTTCAGCGGCAGTGAAGAAGAAAACCAGAAGCTGGAGCAGCTTTTTAAGGAACTGCTGTTCCTGTACCGGCAGGGGCTGCCGGTTACCAGCCATGACGTGCGCTACAGTATTTACATGGTGCAGGGCGGCGCGGTGGCCAAGCTACACAACATGTATGCGGAAACGCTGATCGTTACCTGGCGGGGTCACCAGATCAAGGCAAAAACGCTGGGACAGTGGAATTATGTACGGGCTATTAAAAATAATTTTATAACTTTCGGCATCGGCCCGGCCGGTACAGGCAAGACCTATCTTGCCGTAGCCATGGCGGTTACGGCGCTGAAAAAACGGGAAGTGGAGCGGATCATACTGACCCGTCCGGCAGTGGAAGCCGGGGAAAAGTTAGGTTTCCTGCCAGGGGACTTGCAGGAAAAGGTGGATCCGTACCTGCGTCCCTTATATGATGCGTTGTTTGATATGCTGGGCAGCGATACGGCGCAGAAATATCTGGAGCGGGGCACGATTGAAGTGGCGCCGCTGGCTTATATGCGGGGACGTACCCTGAACGGTTCCTTTATCATTCTGGATGAGGCGCAGAATACTACGCCGGAGCAGATGAAAATGATCCTGACCCGCTTCGGCTTTGGTTCTCACATGGTGGTAACCGGGGACGTTACACAGATCGATCTTCCCGCCGGAAGGAAAAGCGGGCTGATCCATGCGGCTAAAGTATTGCGGGAAGTCCCCGGCATCAGTATTAATTATTTTGATGAAAAAGATGTGGTCCGCCACGAAATCGTAGGTGCCATCATCAAAGCCTACGAACAGTTTGAACAGAAACCAGAAGAAAAGACGACTGAAGAAACGGGGCAGCAGCATGAGGATTAATTTCAGTGACGACCAGGATGAAGTCAGGGTGCCGGAAGAAGCGATAAAACTGCTGAAACAGGGCTTGCAGGCAGTGGCAAAATTGCATAAGCTGTCTGCAAAAACGGAAGTCAGCGTGTCGCTGGTGAATGATGAAGTGATCCATGTATTGAACAAGGATTACCGGGGCATCGACAGACCGACAGATGTATTATCCTTTGCGCTGGACGAAGCGGAAGAACCGGTTGAAATCGGTGGGCCGGAAACACATCTGCTGGGGGATATCATCATATCGGCGGAGACGGCCGTGCGGCAGGGGAAGGAGTACGGTCACGGCCTGAACCGGGAACTGGTGTATCTGGGCGTGCACAGCCTGCTGCATCTCTTAGGCTATGACCACATGAATCAAAACGATAAAGCAGTGATGCGGGAAGAGGAAGAAAAGGCCCTGCAGATGCTTCATCTCAGCCAGGCAGATTTGGATAAAGCCGCGGGTAAAACAGATCCGGAACATTTTGCAGCAACTGTGGTAGATTCTGCGTCAGGCAAGCAAACAGCAAAGACTGCAAAAAGTAAAAAGCAAAAAGAGAATTCTGCTGAAATTAAAAAATCAATAAAGCCAAAGCAGGATAAAACGGATAAAAGGAAAGAACCAAAGAAGGGAGCGGGAACGATGAGCCAAAACGATAAAAAGGCAGACAAAACCATTAAAAAATTATTTAAGAATGCATTAAAGACCCGGGAAAACGCTTACGTTCCGTTCTCAAAGTTTAAAGTGGGCGCCGCCGTATTGACGAAGTCGGGAGATATTTATACTGGCTGCAACGTGGAAAATTCTTCGTTTGGACTGACGGTGTGCGCGGAGCGGGTGGCCATGTTTAATGCGGCGGCGGCCGGAGTCCGTCCTGGGGAAATCACCATGCTGCTGGTAGCGGCGGATACAGAAGACGTGACTTCGCCCTGCGGCGCCTGCCGTCAGGTGATGGCTGAATTTGAAATTCCGGTGATTGTAATGGCTAATGTGCGCGGCGATATGCGGAAAGTAAGTTTGGAAGAACTGCTGCCCTTCAGTTTTAAGGCTGCGGACTTTGCATGAGAGGAGAACGTATGACAGAGAACAAACATCATACAGGCTTTGCGGCGCTGGTAGGGCGTCCTAACGTCGGCAAATCAACTTTGATGAACGGGATGATAGGGGAAAAAATATCCATCATGAGCGATCGTCCCCAGACGACGCGTAATAAAATTATGGGAATCTTTTCTGCCGACCAGGCCCAGATTATGTTTCTGGATACGCCCGGCATCCACAAGCCGCTGCATAAACTGGGAGAGTATATGAACCAGGCAGCCATCGGCGCGTTGAACCAGGTCGATGTAATATTGTTCGTGGTGGATGCCTGCGAGAAAAAAGGGGCAGGCGAAAAGTTTATCATTGAGCATCTGAAAAAAGTCAAGACCCCTGTCTTGCTGGTAATCAATAAAATTGACAAGCTGGAAGATAAGAGCAAACTGTTGGGCATTATGAACAGTTACAAGGACGATCTGGATTTCGCCGCGGTGATTCCCGTCAGCGCGCTGAAAGAGGACGGCTTTGCGGAATTGCAGGAAGAGATCGTCCGTTATCTGCCGGAAGGCCCCAGCCTGTTCCCGGAAGACGAACTGACCGATCAGCCCATGCGGGTTATCGCGGCGGAAATGATCCGGGAAAAAGTGCTGCGGAACACACGCGATGAAGTGCCCCACGCCATTGCTGTGGAAATCAACGAATTCAAAGAACGGTCTAACGGCAATATTTTTATCCGGGCGACGATTTTTGTGGAGCGGGAATCCCAGAAAGGCATCGTGATCGGGGCCAAAGGAAGCCTTTTGAAAAAGATCGGGCAGGAAGCCCGGCAGGATATTGAGAACCTTACCGGCTGCGGCGTATTCCTGGATCTTTGGGTAAAGGTGCAGGCCGACTGGCGCAACAAGTCCAAAATGCTGAAGGAATTCGGATATAAGGAAGTATAGAATGTTTATCCTGTTTCTGATTATATTAAACGCTCTGTTTGTGGCGGCAGAATATTCACTGGCGCGGATCCGCCGCGCCCAGCTGGAGGAAATGCAGGAGCAGGGCGTTTCCGGCGCGGAAACTTTGTTGCATATCTTTGACCGGAGAGTTAAATATTTCAGTGCCCTGCAGATAGGCATCACTGCAATTTCCCTGTTGCTGGGCTGGTACGGGGGAGCTTTTCTTGCGGAACGGTTGCTGCGGCTGCCCGGAGTACAGCAATGGATGACAGATACGATTCAACAGTATCAGGTGTTTGCGTGGCTGCCTGATACAGCATCGTCCCTCAGCTTGCTTTGCGCATTTTTGATTTTGCTTTTATTGCATGTTGTAATCGGGGAACTGGTGCCCCGCATCATTGTCTGGGATAAAGAGGAAGAAGTGATTGTGCATCTGGTAACTCCGTTGCGCATTATTTATTTTATTACGTATCCTCTGGTAGGCATCGCATTTTGGATTGCAAAGGGAATAGCCCGCCTTTTTGGAGTGAAATATACCCAGGAAGAAGACATATCCCGCAGCGAAGAAGAATTGCGCCAGATTGTCAGCGCCAGTGAAAAGGAAGGGGAGCTGGACAGTGCGGAGCGCATCCTGATTGACAATGTGTTTGAGTTTAACGACACTGTGGCGCGGGAAGTGATGGTTCCCCGCCAGGATATGGTCTGCGTGTATGTTGACGACAGCCCGGAGGAAATCCGTGATGTGATCCGTTCCAGCCACCATACCCGTTTTCCTGTCTGTGAAGAGGATAAGGATCATATACTGGGCATTTTCCATGTACGGGATTTCCTGAACGGGGATTACTCCAAAGGTTTTGACATCCGTTCCCTGTTGCGGAAAACCATCATGTTGCCGGAGGGGATGAACGCGTTGCGGGTATTGCAGACCATGCAGAAACAGCGGGTCCATCTGGCGGTGGTTGTGGATGACTATGGCGGCACTGTAGGGCTGGTGACGCTGGAAGATTTGCTGGAAGAAATCGTGGGCGACATGGGGGATGAGTATGAGCCGATTGAGCTTCCTGAAATCCTGCCGCTGGCCAACGGGAGTTATGATATTGACGGCGAAATGCCTCTGGATGATGTGGGCGATTTGCTGCACCTGTCTTTTGATGAAGAAGATGAAGACGATACGTTGGGCGGTTATATCTTCAGCCGGCTGGGGCGAAAGCCGGAAGAGGGCGACGAGGTCATCAGAGAAAACTGGAAATTTACGGTTTTAAAAATGGATCAGTTCCGTATTGAGCGGGTAAAGGCGGAAAAAACAGAAACGGAATAGAATGCTGCCCGTCAGATGTTATGGAAAGTTATCAGGATGAGGTTTTGATTTTACAAGTAAATAACTGGCAGACGGCGGACAAGAGGGCGGTCTGTTATTCCCGGACCCATGGGAAGATTGTTTTTATAGCTTACGGCGCCCGGTATCCGAAAAGTTTGTCGGGGCGTCTGATTCAGCCTTTTGCCTGTCTGGAAGCGGAATTTTATCCGGGCAGCCGCGTGGATAAACTCAAAAGCTGCCAGCTGGCTGCGCCAATGCCGCAACTGGGGCTGGAACAGATGGCTTACGGTTTCCTCATGGCCGAGATGACGGAACGGCTGACGGAGCAGGGCGAGCCTTCCGAAGAAATTTATGTGCTGCTGCAGAAGGCGCTTCAGCTGCTGGTAAAACGGAATCCGCGTCTGGCGGCGCTTGCTTACCTGATCCAGCTTCTTGATCATTGCGGCATCGGTCCCGTGTACGAAGTGTGTGTCAACTGCAGCCGTCCGGCTGAGGGGGACGGCCAATTCAGCGAGATGCAGGGCGGATTCATCTGTACGGAATGTCATTCGGGGCAGGGGAAAACGGAAAGCCTGCATCCGTTTCGTGAAGAGACGCGCATGCTTTGGCAGCAGCTGCGGATGCTGGATCTTGCAGAGCCGGAACATTTTTCGGTAAAAGGCGGGGCGCTGATGGAACTGGAACAAATCCTGCACCGGTATCTGGTGTATCAGACGGAACAGCCGATAAAAAGTCTTGAATTTATACGGCAGCTTGCGGGGCAGAAATAACCGGTGAGCATATGTATATTGCAAAGAAAAAGGAGTGAACCGTTATGTTATTCGAGAAATTATTTAATAAAAAGGTTGAAGATGAGGACGAAATTTTTGAGATGAAACAAAAGAAAAAGTTGCCGTCATTAGGCGGGCCAATTTCGTTTATCATCGTTCTTGCACTTGTCTTAATGAACTGTTTTTCCATCATAGAAACTGGTGAACGGGGCGTTGTCCTGCGCTTGGGCGAGTATAAATATGTGATGGGGGAAGGCATCAATTTCAAGCTTCCGATGCTGGACCGTGTTATCCGTATGAGCGTCAGGGATACAACATTCAATTCCAAATTGGAAGTGTCCAGCAAGGATATGCAGACGATCCAGATAGACAGCTCCCTTATTTATGCTTTGGACCCGGAAAAGCTGGGGAGTATTTATAAGACATACGGGACCAGGTATGAACAGGTTGTTATCAAACCGACATTGGCGGAAGTGGTAAATTCCGTGATTGCCGGTTATCCTATTGAAATTTTCGTAGAAAAAAGAGCAGAAATAAGCCAGAAGATTTCCGATGCCTTTATTCAAAAGACGCAGGATACCGGCATCGTAGTAAAGTCTTTCCTTATCACAAACCATGATTTCAGCGACGAATATAACAAGGCTATCGAGGCGAAGAAGGTGGCGGAACAGGGTGCGCTGAAAGCCAAGTACGATCTGGAAAAAACCCGTCTCGACGCGGAGGCGCAGACACTGAAACAAAAGAGCCTGAACGAACTGGTAATACAGGAAAAGGCAATCGACAAATGGGATGGAAAGCTTCCGCAGTATTACAGCGGGAACGGCCAGTTACCATTTATTATGAAATGATTTTTTGTTTTTACCGGACAATATCATCAAAGCATTGATGGTGAAGGATGACGTGATGCAGCTTCACTTTTTATATACTTTTAAAGAAGGTTTATTATGGCAATTAAAAAAGCAGAACTGACGATGGAACTTATCAGAAAGGCCTTGTTCAGCTTTTTCGTTTGTTTGCTGTTGCATCTTTTGTGTTTATCATCTGCACTGGCAGGGGAAATTCTCAGGGAGGTCGTTCCCCTGGAGCGGAACCATGTGCCTTTGCATTTGGAACGGTACATAGAGAAGGACGGTCAGAGGAAGCAGCCCCTCCTGTTCGTGCATGGGGTAACCTATTCATCCCATGAGTTCGATGTGGATTATAAAGATTACAGCCTGGCGCGCTATTTTGCCAGGCACGGGTTTGAAGTCTGGCTGCTGGATATAGCAGGGTTTGGCAATTCCGGCAGTGTCGGGGACGGTTTCCTGCCGGATTCCGATTACGCGGCGGAAGACATTGCATCGGCTGTGCAGTACATATTGCAACGCAATCGGGTTTCTGCCATGGATGTACTGGGGTGGAGCTGGGGAACCGTGACCAGCGGGCGTTTTGCGGCGCGTAATCCCGGGATGGTGCGCAGGCTTGTTCTCTACGCTCCTATTGTGGCAGGGCTTGGGGAACAGCAGGGGACTGAACCTTTCCATACAAATACATGGATACATGCGGTGGAGGATTTCCAAACCGCTCCGGACGGCGGAATTGATTTCCGCATTGTGGAAAAGCCCGTGGCAGACACCTATCTTTCTAATGCCTGGCGCAATGACAAAACTTCCAGCCCCAACGGCGGCCGGAGAGATTTACTGGTAAGCCCGGATACAAGATTGATTCCTACGGCGGACATCAAGGTTCCGACGCTCATTATAGCCGGTTCCAAAGATCCCTATGTATCCCCGGCGTTGTGCGAAGAGGCATATAAAACGTTGCCAAACAGGGATTCCTGCCTGGAGATCATAGAGGGAGCGGGTCATGCAATGCTTATTGAGCGACCTTATTACAGAAGATTCCGTGAAAAGGTCAGGGCCTTCCTCAGCAAGTAAAATACAGAATTAAAATTTACCAGGGATAAGAACTATCATGTTGGTTTATACAAACGGCGGCTTTTGCAAGCTGCCGTTTTTTTGTTTTTTCTTGAAGCCAGACATGGAGCGGAACGTAAAAAACGAAATGTTTAAAAACGCCGTCGCCATGTGTGGTTTGGTAGTGTATCGTTTTGGACGCATAACATGATGTAAGGATAATTATAGAGGCAGGTGAC
>CAJODT010000063.1 GCA_905233365.1 uncultured Succiniclasticum sp. | reverse complement strand
ACGGATGTTAATTTTATAGTTGTTGTATATGTTCTGGTACGCCATCCTCATATTAAGATTGATCTTGGGATGTGTTTCATTGATCTTGATATCTTTATGGATAGCCGCACAATCATAATCGGACCCCTTAAATGTCGCAGAACTGCCTTCATAAACAAGAATCTGCAATGCAGCATTCTTATCTTTTACGTCCACGAATCCGCCGCCACCCGCCACTACATATATTATATCATGTTATGCGTCCAAAATGGTGCACTGCCAAACCATGCATGACGACTGCGTTTTCAATCATTTTGTTGTTTTGCCCCGCGCCCTGTCTTGCTTCAGAAAAACAAAAAACCTGATGCGTTTTTTAAGCGCACCAGGTCATGGGAAACTTATCCGCAACTGCCTTTCCAGTCTGCAACAAGTAAGCCTTCCACACGCCCAAATTCACGAACATTGTTCGTAACCAATGTGTACCCAAGCGAGCGGGC
Source organism: uncultured Succiniclasticum sp. (assembly GCA_905233365.1). GTDB lineage: Bacteria > Bacillota > Negativicutes > Acidaminococcales > Acidaminococcaceae > Succiniclasticum. The sequence continues at coordinate 21,044 of CAJODT010000063.1, read as the reverse complement.
GTGACCGGCAATCAACATATCGCGATCCCCGATACGCAGATGCTTCTTTTCCAAATCCGCAAAGATATCACCAAAATGTTCCGCAGCTTTCTGATCAAAATCCAAAACCTTTATGCCAAGAAGAATCCGGGTAATTGCAACACGGTTCTTTTCAGGAGCAGCACTCTTATGAATCCCGTAAACCAGTTCCCCGTACGTAATGGAAGAAATACATAAATCTTCGCCCAGATGCTCTTTTATTCTGTCACATATCGGCCAATCCGGATGTCGCACAGCCATGATTATGGCATTCGTATCCAGTATATACATCACAGATCCTCCCTGTAGGAAGGAGCCGTTTCTGGCAGACCCGCAGCCAGAAAATCTTCCGTGAGCATGGCTGCACCTTTTTCAAACTCAGCAGCGAGGTCTTCTTTGGGAACAAGAATCACTACATTTCCAATTTTATTAATGAAAACCTCATCTGTCTCAAAGCGGTATTCTTTTGGAATACGGACAGCCTGGCTTCGACCATTTACAAACACTCTTGCAGTTTCCATCGTAAACACCTCCAACATACTACTTTACAAATAGTATATATCATGCAGTGTATCATCGTCAACACAGAACTATAAAAAGCGCTAACTAAACTATACAACAGTTAATACTGACAGTTTTTCTTCCGCAATCACTATATTCATCATACTGCCACAGGAAGCTCCGTAATCTTTTTACACAGATTCCGTAAACGGGTCTCATTCAGCTTTTTCGGATCCATGCGTTCTTCTTCCGTTATTTCTTTTCTGCAGCCAATTCATAATTCCTTTCAAATTCCTGCACAATTTTTACCAGGTCATCATCCAAAAACGCTAACACTTTTTCTTTAATAGTAGGCGGAATGCCGTAATACGCTTCGGCCATCCCGCCGGCAATAGCTGCGATGGTATCGCTGTCTCCGCCGATGGAAATGGCGTTGCGGATGGCGTCTTCAAAACCCGTTGATTCAAAAAATGCTTCAAAGGCCTGGGGCACACTGCCCTGGCACGTTACGTCAAACTCGTAGGTCGGACGGATCTGGTCTAATGTAAAGTTGATTCTGTAATATTTGTTTTCGATGTGCTCTCTGATCTCAGCCAGCCTCTTGCCGCTTCTTGCCATAAATATGGCAACTGTCACGGCTTCGGCAGCTTTCATTCCTTCCCTGTGGTTGTGAGTGACTTTCGTAACTGCTTTGGCTAAGGCTATTGCATCCTCCATCGTTTTGGCTGCAAACCCGCAGGGGCTGACGCGCATAGCCGCACCATTGCCTAAACTGTGATACGGTTTTGGTTCCTTTAGAAAAAGCCACTCGTAAAACCTTCCACCATACCCTGCGTCCGGATAGCGCCGGCCAAGCATCTGCATATATTTAACGGCTTCCTGTTCCAGTTTCGCCAGATCACCTTTGCTTTCAAGAATTGCTTTGGCCACTGCCAGCGTCATGATGCTGTCGTCTGTAGGAAAACACAATTCGTGGAAGAGTTCAAATTGTTTTGATTTTATATTGGTCCATTCAAACCGAGAACCTGCAATATCACCGATAATTGCGCCTAACATATAGTTTCCCCCTGCTTATTATTCGATTCCAGAAGAGCTATCGCCTTTTTGTATTTTTCCAGCCTTTGTTGTGTTTCTTCATCAATCACATCCAACCGCGTCGGATCAGAGTTGTGTGCCAAATCTGCCAGCTTCACAGCTTTTGCAATGGGGTTGTCTTTGATTTTTGCCACGTAGTCCAGGTAATCTACATTTTTGTCATGGGTCATTAGTGCCAATGCTTCCACAATCTCCTGCCCAAAACCTTCGGCAGCAATCTTTTCCAATGTGTAATCCGTATCTTCCACCACATCGTGCAGCAATGCTACAATCGTTGTTGGTTCGTCTTTCATCTGCTCCGCCACATGAAAGGGATGGAACACATAAGGCATCCCACTTTTGTCTACCTGGTTTTTGTGCGCATCAAAACAGAGTTTCATAGCTTTTTTGGTTTTGTCTGTGTAAATCATATGCTGCCTCCTGTTATACTCACGGTTATTCAAATCCAGCATCACTTATTTTTGATTATTTCTTCGGCTTCTTGCTCTGTGATCTTGCGTAGAAAACCGTCATAAATTCCAACTGAGGCATCAAAAGCTTCAGGACACTCTTCCCATTTATGCTGTTTCCAGTTATACCCCTCGTGGATATCTCTTTTACGGTCAAAACGAATCAGTTCTCCATCTCTACCGTCCCAACGGTACTCCATAGCCATCGCTTATCCCCCTCCTTCAATGGTCTGAAAGCTCTAGAAGCCTTTCAAACGCCACCACAAACCAGTCATAGTCTTTTTCTTCCATTACTTCATAATCGCTCCAGTGGTTCCAATACCGCCATTGTGAAAATATCAGGTTGCCCAAAAGCTGTATGTCCATATCCGGCAGCTGGCGTTTCAACGTATTTAAATCAGGAAGCTTCTCTACACCAAACTTTTTTCGATAGGATTCACCGCCATCCATTTCGAATCCCATGTCCTGCAGCAATGTGCCCAAATATGCCCCGTCTTTAAAATTATAAAAACGAATTGCATTATGGTGTTTATACATGTTCATCCAAAACCAGGCAAACTCGCGAAGTATACGTAAATCTTTTAATTTGTGTTTTTGCATTATAGTTACACCTTTCTGTCTTTTCCTGATCTATTATTATTATATTATTTATGGATTTTATCTTGGTCGCATGGCAGGCGACATTTCCAAGTTTTTCAAGTTTGTTACAAGTTTGTTACAAGTTTCTGCTTTTACGTCCACGTATCCGCCGCCACCCGCCACTACATATATTATATCATGTTAAGCGTCCAAAATGATGCGCTACCAAACCATGCATGGCGACTGTGTTTTCAATTATTTTGTTGTTTTGCCCCTCGCTCTGTCTTGCTTCAGAAAAAACAAAAAACCTGATGCGTTTTTTAAGCGCACCAGGTCATGGGAAACCATTAATCTTGATTTTTGTTCACGCAGTTCTTCCGCGTGCAAGTTCTTTCACTGTAGCGAGCGGAAGTTTCACAACTCGCGCGATATGTTCTAAGGAAAGATCAGTAGTTTCAATCAATTCCTTCGCAATTTCCAATTGTTTGCGCATTGCTTTTTTCTCTGCGTATTCTTCTACTAATTCACACATCTCTATCGTCCCTCCTTCGCTCTCCTTCAAATACCGCACCCGTTCACGCAACACAGGATTCAAAATATCGCTGGCCTGTGTGCAGGCAAAGTCATGCATCAGCTGCCCAATCGGCGTGGCAAGGTCACGGTATTCACCGTTCACATAAATGATATGCCCGCCATCGCGAAAAGGCGCATCACCTAACTCCGCAATCTTGTTTTCAACATGGTACATGGGGAAACCACTGCCAAATTTATCTTCCTCAGTGATAAAAATCGTGTACCGCTCCGGCATCTCTTTGAACGGCTGCCTGTCCTTCAATAACGTAATGTCCGTCACTGCAGCATGGAAACGGGCACGCTGCGGCGGCGCCTTGTACTTGTCGCGTTGCACCTCAATATTGTACAGCTTGTTGTCAGCATCCCGGGCGATGATGTCCAGCGTGACCATCCGGCCGTATACATTGATGAACTCTTCCTGTTCTGCCCAAAATTATTTGAATCAAGACCTCTGTTTCCGCAATTCGGCTGTCGAACACCGCATTCATCAGCGTGTCGTCAAACATGCGCATCTTTGCGATTCGTTGCAGCTTGTCCTGAAGATCCTGTTGCTCCTGCAGCTTTTGCTGTTGTGCTGCTGCCTCCGACAACACGTTTTTCTGCAACGCTTTCTTATTCACTTTTTGACTACGAATAATAACCACTCCCTTATTTAATTAATAACCTTTCGGCAGATATATTATAGCAGATTTGCACGGAGATTGCCATAGCGATTGTTTTCTCCAAGTGTTTTCCAAGTTGGTTACAAGTTCTTTCCTAGTTTGTTCCAAATTGGTTCCAAGTTTTATCCAAGTGCGTTGTGTTTCAGCTGAAGCATCATCTTTATTATAATATCAATATCACGATTAAATCATGTTACGCGTCCAAAACGGTATACTGCCAAACTACGCACGGCGTCTGCTTTTTCAGGCATTTCTTTTTTACGTCCCGCGCCGTGTCTGTATTCAGGAAAAGCAATTAAACGGCAGCTTGCAAAAGCCGCCGTTTGTATAGACCAACATGATAGTTCTTATCCCTGGCAAGTTTTAATTCTGTATTTTACTTAAGCGGCGTTATTTATAAAAAGGTTTCACTATCATTGCCACGGATGGTTTATGCCCTGGGCGATATCGGCCGACTGTTCGTCAACGGTGAACAGTACTCCGCAGGCGGATCCGTCGAATCCGTAGTCTGCCCGGTCGTAACCGATTCCCAAAACGGTTTCTCTTGCAATTTTGGGAATATCAACACTACAATTCGTAGAAATCTCGCCCACGATATGGATCAGTCCCGTGGTCACCACGGTCTCACAGGCCACCCTGCCGTTGGGATCTTTTTCTAAAATCGCATCCAGGATTGCATCGGAAATCTGGTCAGCAATTTTATCCGGATGGCCTTCCGTAACGGATTCAGATGTAAAATATTTACGCATTACTGTTCTCCTTTTTCCCTTTCTTTTTAGCGTGCGCTTTCTTATATTGCTCTACAAAAAGGGCCTGGATTTTTTCCTTAATCGTGTCAATCGTGTCGCCTTTTTCCAGCAAAATGGGACAGCTTTCCCGTATGGGCGTTATGTCGGGATCAAGTCCGCCGTAACAGCAGGCGTGACCGCTGTAATCATATTCAACAATGTAGCGCAACGGGTCTTCGGAAAACCAGAACCCCAGATAATATTCCGCCATTTCAGGGTGAATGTTCCACAGCGCGTTGTAGGTATCCGGACCGGCGTCGCCAAACCAGATAAATGGTTCCAGCTCTGTACCGTCCTTATCGATCCACGAACCGTCTTCTCCGGGCGCGGGCCATTTCTTAACATCAAGAATAAAATAATCCCCTTTTCGCAGCGCGACATTCCAGGTGCTTTCTTTAATAAACCGTTCCAGCGAAGCGGAAATATATTCATCCGTTGCTTCAAAGAAACCGCATTCCATTAACATTTCTTTTTGACTTTCCAGATTAAAGCAGTCCTCAATTGCTATTATTTTCGTCTCGATAACACTTCCGTCTTTCCTGACGTTGTCCAGATAAATTTCAATATTTTCGTTAATGGGAAAGCCGCCGTTTCCAAAGACCTCCGTACGGATCTCGCCGTACCAGAAGTGCCCGCTTGAAGGTACTTTATCTTTTTTGAAATAACCGTCCATGTCTAAAAGCTTTTCAAAACCAATACGATGATCGGACATCCAGTTAGGTATGTAGTCTGAAACATAATCGGATAACGCGTCTTGATAGAAGTCATAGTCATCTTTATAGGAATAGTCGATCTCCGAGGCATCGATTTCTTCCCTGAATTCCAGCCCCGGGTACTCGCAGCGCAAGATATGTTTTGCCGGGATTCCCTTTGTGAGTTGCTGATTGATCCACAGCTGGTGTTTTACACGGTCGATTTTGCCCTGGATACTTGTTTTTTCTTTTTCATAATCACGTAACTCATATTCCAGATCCGTCTTATTCTGCCAGTATTCTTCCCTCGCCATGCCAATGCGCTTTTTCTCTTCAGGATCCGTTTCTTTATAATACTCTTCTGTCATCCTGGTATATATACAGTCCTTCTTCTGCTGCATAACGATCCATCTCAATGAGTTGCAGGAATAGCTGACTCTTTTCCAATACGGCATGGACCTACGGTACTCATCCAGGGAAAACTCTTTTTCATTGTTCAGAGATGCCTGTTCATCCGTTTTTTTCTTTGTCATTTTTAATTGCCTCCTTATATTTTTTAATCCTGTTTTTTTGTTATGCGGTCAACTGTATCACTCAAGGTATTTTTCCCATTTACGCAGCAGTTCGTCGATGCGCTCATGTTCCAGCTTTATCTGGTAGTAATCTTCATCCGTAAAATTCGGTTTGTTCAGTTGCTGTATCCTGTCCCAATACTTCTCCCGTGTTTTGATAAGATTGCTTTTTAATTCCGGATCGGTTACTTTGGCAATCACTTTGTTCATCTTTATATAGCGGTTATGTCTATGGAAAAGAGTCTCCATATTAAAAATCCATGACCTCAAATAATTGCAGTTTTCATCCATTATTTTTTCCTCCTGCAAATTGTTCAATCTTTGTTTTTTGCTTTCAGTTATTTTATTACAAAGTTCCCACTCCTTTCCCTGTTCGCAGGGGCTAAAGAAAAAGCCCATCACATTGACGGGCTTTGTGTAAAAATAAAAGCCCATCGTCATGATGGGCTGAATTCTCAACATCCCATCATACAAGCTTTAGCACCTTACCTTTCCGGCAGGTTGCTGTGCGGTCACGGAGCTTGTCTCTCGCGCACTCTTTATGGTCAATTGGGGTTCCATTTCTGGAAACGTTATGAAGGAATTTTACTCACTCCTTATTTTGTTTATATTATATCATAAACTGCAGGGTTTGTGGTCGCTTTTGAAGCGACAAATGGATTTTTTTATTCAGGAAGCGATGGCCGGATGTCTTAAAGAATCCGACCTGTCGCTTTCTTCTTTATGCCACAATGTCCTTGTACCGCTCCCGGCTCAGGATGTCCATCATGCAGGCGTACGGGGACAGATTGCCGCTCGCCAGCATCTCGAACAGGCGCGGCGTACAGCCGCTGACCAGGGCTACACCCTGCTGGTTCTTCTTCACCGGCTGCTGTCGGTTCCGGCTGTCAACGTATCCGGCCAGCTTGTACAGTCGTTCCATGTTCTGGAAGTTAGTCAGTTCCGCATTTTCTGCGCACTGATCAAACTCCATATCAGAGATGATGTAGATACGGGACGGCATCTCCGTCTGCGGTACCTGATGTTCTTTCGCTGCGTTCAGAATCAGGCGGAAGACCGCCTGGATGTCTGTGTTGGCGCATTCATCGTAGCTTTCGCAGTATGTAACCTTATCCACGATGTCATCACCTTTGATCCGCACCAATTTTGGACGCTCAGAGAAGGTGATGAAGCAATCTTTGAACTGTCCCTGGTTGCGTTCCGCAAAGTAAATGCCCAGGGACAGCGCCACTGCTGCCGGCATGGGGTTGCTGTAGCTGTACATGGAGCCGGAACCGTCCACTACTACCAGTGCGTTTTCCCCGCAGGTGTAGTCCGGCAGAGCATTCCAGGTCACGTTCAATGCGGCACGGCTGTTTTCCGTCATCGCTTTAAAGTTCGGTTTGTAGCACAAACCGTTGTCCAGAATCGGCGTAACGATGTCATACGGAGTCAGCGTGCCTGTATGCATTTTCGCATCACCCTTTTCCACCCGCTTCTGGAAGTCCTGATACCGCGCGTCATCGTTCCGCATGAAAGCCGCACGGTACTTGTACATGGCCTTGGACGGTACTTTTGCATAGTCGAAGGTATAATCCTTGACACGCAGATTGTTTTCCAGAATGTGGATGCGCTTACGCAGAGCCGTTACGGCTTTACGGTATTCCACAGGCCGCAGCTTCAGGTATTTCGCAACCTTTTTTGCCTTTGCAATGGTATCCGCACTGGTGGCGTTTACAGAAGGCAGCCATTTCCCCAGAAGGGAAACAGTTCCCCCTGCCTGCAGCGCTTTCATGTCTTTCTTCCACTGAACCGCGATGAACCGCAGTGCCTCCGTTTCACAGGAAGTACCGAAAAGATTCAGCAGGTCGTCGTAACGGCCGTATTCAGGGATATTTAAGATGTTTTTAGCAACGGAATTTTTGGCATAGTCTGCCAGCCAGCGGGTAATGACACGGAACGCCCGGCGTTCTCCCAGTCCGCCACGCACGTCACGGGCAAAGAACAGAATCTTCATTGCCAGGTCCCTGTCTTCCGCGTAAGCACGCTGGAACCGCAGGCAGATTTCTTCCTCGGACACATGGCGCAGCGCGCCAACTGTGGCGAACAAGTCAAGGCAGCAGTCACCGGTCGTTTCCAGGGTCACCGCTCCGTTTTCAGTGTAAGTTTTATTTGCAGCGTTTTCGATTGCATTTAACAAGCTCATGATTTCCTCCTAATTAACTCTAGAGACAGGAAAGTGCGGGAGAGAACTCGCCCGCACTTATCCTACAAGGCGCACATTTGCGAGACGGTCCGAAGACACGTCGGTCTGTTCCATAAAAAACAAATTGGGCCAGCAAGGCAATTATTTGCTGTTAGCGCCTTTACGAATACTGTGAAATCTTATTTACAAGGCGCATCCAAGACCAAACGTTCCGAAGATCGTTCAGAAATCCTTTTTCGAAAATAATTGGTTTGATTGCTGTTCGCGCCTTTTTTGAATTTCACTGTAGCGATTATAACATTTGCTTTTTTGTTTTGTCAAGTATTTATTTTATAATTTATATATTTTATTCGTTTTAATGTTTATGCTTCGGCTTGTGTTTGGGTTTAGTGATTTTGCGGTCTATAAAAAATTCAACTAAATCTCTATTCGTTTTCCACTCTTCAGGTACACGTTGAACTGTTTGGCCAATTCTTTCATCGCTTTTTCAAATGCGCCTCGTTTGGCACGCAGGTCACTGGTATCTGAATCTGCTTGTTGAGTCACATTGATCATCTTTAAAATCTTATCTGCGCCGGTGGCGTCCTGTCCGACCAAAAACCCTTTGATATTAACGGAAGCCCTGGTTTTTTCGTAAGAACCGAACAACTTCGGCTGTTTCGTTTTTTCTATGGTCTTTTCCGTTATAAGATACAGGCATTTGTCATATCCACTGTACTTTCTGAACTCAAACAGCACCTGCGGCGTGATCTTGCCTTCCTCCAGCTCACCCTTTTCAAACCAGTACTCCTGATACTTGGTTTGAATTTTTGTTCCGAATACAACATTCGGATTTTCTTTTAAACAGTCACTGACCTTATTCATATAATCTTCTGTCTTCATATCCGCATCTGCGATCAGCAACGCGCAGGTGTCAAATTTTGCTGCAAGCCCAACTGCAGAAACAGATACCAGAATCATGGTAACCACGGCCATAAACAATTTCTTCATTGTAATCCCTCCCCGAAATTTTTTAAGGTATTAGATAAACGCGCTGAATTTAAATCCGGCGCAGCTCGTTTATCGAGCAAGTACGCCGGATTAAAACACCGCTTGTTTTGCTGGCACTGAGCCCGACTTGGCCGTCGACCGCAAAACAAGGGTGCTATTTAGCAGATGCCACGATGCACAATGTACCCCGCCGGCGCAACGTCCGAAACGACTCTGCTATAAACAATATAGCACATTTATTTATGGTCGTGGTCGCCATCATGGCGACATTTTCTTAAATGGTTCCTAACCCGTAGCTTTCCAAGTTTTATCCAAGTATGTTCCAAACAGAAATAAAAATGCAGCCTGCCTGATTGTCAGACAAGCTGCAACTGTGTGCATGAATATTACGAAGACAAACGTCCTGCGTTAAACGTTATTTTAACAATAACAATCACCTCTCCAGCGCATCATGTACGCGGAATCTGCTGAACCTGTGAAAAACTCAGCTTCAACATATCAGCAATTTTCTCATCTGTGTTACCATAGGCACGAAGATTGTTAATAACTTCTTTCAAAGTTTCCTGTCTGCCGAGAGCTTTTCCTTTTTCCTCGCCCATATTAATGTATCTGTCAATCACGTCGCACATATTTCGTCTGCCTCCCTTCGCAGTCAAATCGTAATACACCTTTTCATAACGGTCGTCATGTTCCATCACTTTCAGCAGCTGAAGCACTTCGTAGAAATGGTGAATCTCGTCCAAGCTTCCTTCGTATGCGCCAGTCTTACGCTTCTGCACAAAATAGTCCGCCACAATCCGGAAATCACTTTTAAACCGTTTCACCTGCTCATCAGAAAGCCAGGCAACTTCAAAAACGTTGAGCTTGACATCAGACACAAACGGTTTGAATACATCTGGCACGTCTACCGCTTCATACAAAGACTTTGCCTCTGTCCAACGCTGTTTGTACCCAAAGTAAAGCACAAGAGTCACAACAGGGTAACGGGGTTTGGCTTCATTTTCTTTTAAGCATTGGGCGCGGTACTCCGCCCCGTCATACCCGTAGACTCGCAACACCATATCAGGGTCTGCCGTTGTCTGATTCTCAAATCCCACACAGGCGATGCGGATGCCATTCTTTTTCCAACGCTTGGCCACGTCTCGTTCCACGTCGTGAAGCTCTGCCTCGGCCCGGTAAGCGGAACGAAGGTTCATCGGTTCCAACTCATCCGGTTTCACCACTTCCCTGCCTTGGAAACAAAACCCGTTAACAATATCCGCAAATACATCTGCATGATCTTCCAGTATTTTTTCTGAAATATCCTTTTCTGCCATGCAATCCGTCCTCCTTTTCATCTACGGAAAAACGAAAGAACGATTGCCTTCGGCACAAAGCTTTTTTCTTCCCTGTCTGCACACAACGCAGAGAAAAACTCTGTGCCTTATTATTGTAGCACATTCCACAACTGTTTTCCATGAAGAATTTATGAAGTTGGTTCTAAGTTTGTTCCAAGTGCGCTCCAAGTTTGTTCCAAGTTCCAAAAAAACAAAAAGCCCTTTACAGAGCAAGGGCCGGGATCCAAACCCGGTATTGGTGTAAAGGGTTTTTGTCAGACCGCTGCTGTATAAACAGCCACACGGTGTTGTCAGCAAAGGAAACCGGGGGCGTTACCGAATGCAAGCTGGCCGGGCATATACCGTTACTGACAATGGAATTATTTCCGCTAACTAAACAACAGTCAACACTGTCAGTTTTTCTTCCGCAATCACTTCATCTTCCTTATTCAGCATTCCCAGATGCAAATGCGGTTTTCCTGTGCCGTGGTAATCGCTGCCGCCGCTAATCAGCAGTCCTTTTTCAACGGCAGCGCGGCGCAGCGTTTCCACTTCTTCCATGGTGTATTCGGAATAATAACATTCCAATCCATCAATGCCTGCATTGCTTAACAACTCCAACTGGTCGCGGAATTGTTTTTCTGTTAAACGCTTCTCCCGGGTTCCCCCAAAGGGATGCGCCCACACCACAATACCTCCGGCTGCTTTTACGGCTTTAATGGCGCCGATGGCATCCACCCTGCCTCCGGGGAAATTCTCAAAGTATGTTTTGTAAATATCAATGGGCTCTTCGCCCGGCTGCACTGGCGGTAAGTGTTTTTGTATAAGGTCGGCAAAGGCCGGCTTGGCGGGGCTTTTAATTTTAAACAACGCTGCTTTTTCCTCTTCGCTGAAGTCAAAGCCTAACTCTTCTGTCAAATATTTCCAGCGTCGTTCCGTTTTGTTCATCCGTACATCGTTCGCTTCTTCCACAAAATTCCGGAATGCTGCATGGTTGGGATCATAGTTATAACCAAGAATGTGGCACTTGGCAACTTCCGTTTTACACGAAAGCTCCACGCCTTTTATGAAATTTATTCCGGCAGGCACAATGCGTTCCATTTCCAACGCGCCGTCAATGGCATCGTGATCGGTTATCGCAAATGTGGTTATGCCGAGCGTTTGAATTTTTTCCAGCAATTCCGGTATCGTGTCCGTTCCGTCTGAAACCACGGTATGCATGTGCATGTCAACTTTGGAATTCATGGGCACCCTCCTTCTTACAATTGTACTATAACACTTTTATTAATGGTCGTGGTCGCCATCATGGCGACATTTCTTAAATGATTTCTAACCCATAGCTTTCTAAAAGATTATTTACTTCCCACACTGAACGCATATTGTGCTCAATGCAATATGAAATTACAAGATCGACAATCAGGCTGCGTGACAATGCAAAACCCGCGGCGTTCAACAGATCATTTGTTTCCTGCAGGTTCAGTTGAAGTGCAAGGGCAAATCGTACAATCGTATATTTTCTGGGATGATAGTTCACATCGCTCTGAATTTTGGAAAAAAATTTCCGGTCATAACCTGCATTGCTGTAAACCGCCGGGGCTGTCATCTTTTTTTCATCCATGTAATGCAGCAGTTTCTTTGTGAAGGGGTCTTCGGGAATAAACTCTTCCTTGTCCGGTATGTTCTTTTGGCTCTTTGGTACAGAACTGATGGAATAATGTCTCTTGGGAGCGCCCGGATCAATTGTCACCGTACTTCCATCGGGCATTGTAATTTCCCGAACCTGCAATTGTTCCGCAAAGTAAGGTTTCACCGTTTGCGCAATCTGTAAGTTCTCTTTTGTTTTCTCGTCCAGTTGATACTGTGCTTTTACATACTCTGCCACGGTGTTGAACGATGCAGTTGACTTACCACCTATTTTTATATGATACTGCGTTTTTACATATTCTGCCGCGGCCTTGAACGATGCAACTACCCTGGCACCTGTATTATTATTTTCCACACCCGGATATAGCACCAAATAAATATCCAGCGCAACATTCTTGTCGGCCAAATAATACCGGCAGGTATCATAGGCAATTTGAAGTACTGTCTTATAGGGAAAGTCGGTATAATGGAAAGAAAATACAGGAACAGCAACCGTTCTGCACTGATTCTCCACAGCCAGTCCAAGAGAGTGCTGATAGCAGGAAGCCATCCATTTATCTTCATGTTCTGTACCGTAGCACCACACCGGGGCCACTGTATGGATTATATATCTGGCGGGCAATTTGAACCCGGGCGTTAGCTTTGCTGCTCCTGTGGGGCAGCGCCCTGTCTTTCTGTAGTACTCCATTAATTCGGGGCCTGCTGCTTTATGGATTGCATGGTTCAGGTTGCCGCCATCTTCTGCCTCGTTATTAATTACATTAACAATAGCATCTACCTTCAGCTTTGTTATATCACCAGTAATAAAATTTACACCCATAGTGTCCTCCGACTCTATCGTTTCATCCACGGTAGTATTTCTATATTATTTCATTTGCTGTTATCATAGAACACATCCCCTATAAAGCCATCATTCATCTGTGTTTTCTAAAGGTTTATGCAAATACTTTTTGTCTAACTCTTTAAAAAGGAGTTCTTTTCTTCTCTCCATTTCAGGTGTTATAGCAGGAATCTCGCCCGGTTTCCAATCTTTATATGCACTATCGTCTATAACAAAACTGAGTTCCCTGTTATCTACGTTTTTCTTTATATTTTTGCTCTTCATCCTTCATACACCTTATTCAATAACTTTATTTTCTGTTTCATGCATTCCAGCACTTTTTCCGGCGCAACGATTTTCACTCCTTCGTTCAGTGCCATGATCCAGCCCAGGAATTGATCGCTGACTGCTACATTCACGATAGTGCGGAAATGGTTTTCATCCACAGGGTTTATGGGAATATCCTGGCCGAAGCGGTCTATCAGGATGCCCACCATTTCGTTTTCCGCTTCCAGCGTCACCTGCATCTCTTCCCCGCCGAACATGCCGAACAGGCTCTTGGTGTATCGGGGCATGTTGAAAGCCTTGAACTGCTCTCTCCCTTCACGCCGTTTATCCACCAGTTCAATCTGCATCATCTTGTCCACCCGGTAATGTTTGATCTTCTTCTCTTCCGCATCAAAGCCTACCAGATAGTAATTCTCGTCGTCCCACATCAGGCTCCAGGGACTCACCCTGTACCACTTGCCCTCATTACGCAGTTCCATTTCCTTTTTGATGTTCCAGCGATAATACTGAAATGTAATCTGGCGGCTCTTGCCGATGGCTTCGTGCAGCTTGTCCACGTTAAAATAGATGTATTCGTTCATGGCTTTCACGCGGCCGGAGATGATGACCTGCCGCTGCAGCTGCTGCGCTTCGTATTTGCTGACCATGCTTTCCAGCTTCCGGATCAGCGCGTTGGATTTTTTCTGTGTGATAAACTTTGCGGCCTGCACGGAATCCACCAGCAGTTTCAGTTCCGGCAGCTCGAATTCGCGGTTGCCGATATGGTAATAAAAATTCCGCTGGGTCTTCACGCTGACAATATCAAAACCATACTCACGTAATATATCAAAGTCCTGGTACAGCGTTTTCCGCTCCACATTCACACCATAGGCACTCAGCTTTTCTATAATCTGGGCCAGCGTCAGCATGTGTTCGTCGTCCGTTTCCGCAGATAATATTTTCATAAGATATAACAGTTTAAGCCGTTGCTTTTTTACTTCTGCCATTTTTGTTCACCTCGAGTATTATCCAAGTTTGTTACAAGTTGGTACCAAGTTTTATACAAGAAAGTTACAAGAGCTTTCCAAGTTAGCCTTCCTGCATTTGATTCGAACTACCCGTTTTGGTCACTCCAATGACCAAAAATTTTTCGCAAATCAAGTCGTGGCGCGGTTTTCCAGCCTGCTTTCTGTTAATAATGATAGACAGTCTGTATGTCTGTCTCCATATGGTACTTCTTTCGTTTATTTTATTGCCTTGTTTGAGAAAGCTGCCACTGCGCCGAGCGTGAAAAATGAGGAGGTTCCCAGTGTTCAGAACCTAACCGCAATCAAATACATTATCGCACAATACGCTATAACAAAGAGGCATTCCCCAAGCGATCCTACTTTGAACAGACGTGGCAGCACTGTTGTTCGTTTTGTCGGATACAGAAATGGTATGGGCCCGCAAATTGCGTCTTCCAGAATATGAAGCAACGCCCCGGCAAAGAACCAGAAAAAGAATGCCCGCATCATCTGCACGATTCCCGTCTGCCACATCTGGATCCCCGTTACTGAAAGCACGTTAGGATTCCATAAAAACGCCAGTGCAGCCACATACAACACAAACCAGTGCGAATAGGATCGATGGGATGACTGCCAGAATAATCCTTCCGACTTGTCCGGGAACAGGCTGCCGAGCGTTGCGCTGCCGGCGATGAATACGTTATGTGTTGTCACAAACAACGTAGCGAATGTGACGATGCTATGCGATACTCCGGTCAATGTTCATTTCCCCTTTTTATTAGCCAGAATTGCCCCTATTCTTTCCGGGTAACTTGTAGCAAATCTCATTGCAATAGTAAATGCAACCGGCACAGGATAAGCCCGTACCGGTGCGCAGTGTTTCAGCTATTTCATTAGTTTGATTGTTCACGCAGTTCTTCCGTGCGCAACAGCTTCCCTCTCATGCCTCGTGAAGATACTTCCACTGCTCTTCGCTCAGTGTGTCAATATCAAAGCCCATGGCCCGTAGTTTAATCGTTGCCACTTCGTCGTCCAGTTCTTTCGGCAGCAGGTACAGCTTGTTTTCCAATTTGCCTTTGTTCTGCAACACGTGGCGCATGGCAAGGAACTGCATGGCGAAGCTCAGGTCCATGACTTCTGCAGGATGTCCGTCGCCACAGGCCAGGTTCACCAGGCGGCCCTCGCCTAACAGGTTCAGCTGATGACCGTTTGCCAATGTGTATGCTGTGATGTTCTGCCGCGCTTCAAAGGGAGCCTTTACTGTCAGCGCTTCCAGATCCGGTTTGTTGATCTCCACATCAAAATGTCCTGCGTTAGCCAGCAGCACGCCGTCCTTCATCACTTCCATGTGCTCTTTGCGGATCACATCTTTGCAGCCCGTTACGGTCACAAAAACATCACCCTTCTTTGCAGCTTCCAACATGGGCAGGGTTTCAAATCCGTCAAACACGGCTTCAATGCCTTTGATGGGATCCACTTCCGTAACAATGACCCGGGCGCCCATGCCTTTGGCCCGCATAGCCACGCCTTTGCCGCACCAGCCGTAACCGGCAACCACCACAGTCTTCCCTGCCACAATCAGGTTGCTGGTCCGCATGATACCGTCCCACACACTCTGGCCGGTACCGTAGCGGTTGTCAAATAAATATTTGCAGTTGCTGTCGTTCACCGCGATCATGGGGAACGCAAGCCTGCCCGCTTCCGCCAGCGCACGCAGACGGATGACGCCGGTGGTGGTTTCTTCGCTGCCGCCCCACAACTCCGGTATCAGTTCCTTGCGGGTGGTGTGCAGCTTGTTCACCAAGTCGCCGCCGTCGTCCACAATCAGTTGCGGATGGGTGTCCAGCGCTTTATCCAGGTACATGTCGTATTCTTCGTTGGTGCACCCGTGGGTAGCAAACACGGTGACACCGTTTGCTACCAGTGCGGCCGCCACATCGTCCTGAGTGGAAAGCGGATTGCTGCCGGTCACTGTCACGTTGGCGCCGCAGTTTTTCAGCGTCAGCGCCAGGTAGGCGGTCTTGGCTTCCAGATGGATGGTCACCACCATGTTGATTCCCTTGAACAACTGGGTGGGCGCGTATTTTTCGTTAAAATAATTCAGCAAAGGCATGTGGCCTTTCACCCAGTCAATTTTTCTCTGGCCGCGTCACGGATCATGCTTTCCATGTAAAGAGTTCCTCCTTGTGTACTTTCGCTTTTAATTCTGCAATGGATTTTTTAAAGGGTGGGCGCAGCACTCCGTATTCGGTGATGATGCCCGCTATGAGTTTGGCCGGCGTTACATCGAAGGCCGGGTTGAACACGTAGACATTTTTAGGCGCAGAGGCCTTGCCCTGAAATCTTCTCACTTCTTTTGCGTTGCGTTCTTCGATGGGAATCTGTGTACCGCTCTTCAATGAAAAGTCAAAGGTACTGGCAGGCGCCGCAATGTAAAATGGAATGCCGTGGGCTTTGGCTGCAAGTGCTACGCCGTATGTGCCGATTTTGTTGGCGCTGTCCCCGTTGGCGGCGATACGGTCCGCCCCGGTGATGACGAGGTTGATGCCTTTGGTCTTCATGGACCAGGCCGCCATGTTGTCTGTGATGGTGGTGACGGGAATGTTGTCTTCCATCAGCTCCCACGCTGTGAGACGGGAGCCCTGCAATAAGGGCCGTGTTTCATCGGAATACACCATTTTAACTTTGCCCTGCGCATGGGCAGAACGGATCACGCCCAAGGCTGTCCCCCAACCACAAGTAGCTAACGCGCCCGCGTTGCAGTGGGTTAAGATGATGGCGTCTTGCGGCACCACTTCCGCTCCGTACTCACCCATCATTTTATTTTTGGCAATGTCCTGCTCGTAAATTTTTATGGCTAACTTTTCCAGCTCTGCATCTGTCTGCTGCAAATCCAAACCCGCTTCTGCCATTTTGCAGGCAGCGTCAAACATCAGCTTCGTCGCCCAGGATAAATTGACAGCAGTGGGACGGGATGCGTCCAATTCGTTGCGGGCTTCGTTAAACTTTTGCAGCAAACGTTTTTGCGCTTCTTTGGCGGCGTGCTCATGGTTGCCGTACAGCATGGCGGCGTAGGTTTGCAGCTGCGTCGTTGAAACCGATGCGCTGTTCCCATTTTTGTTTTCTGTTTCACTACTATTTGCTGAAACAGTTGCGGAGTTTTCATTTGTGTTTGCTTCAGCAAAATTCTCTGCACAAGGCACAGCATTTATTTTTGCTTTGCATTCTTCTGTGATTTGCCGCCAGGCCAGTACCATGGCGAAAGCTGCCGCCGCACCGATGGCCGGCGCGCCACGCACTTCTAATTTTTGAATGGCTTTTCCCACGCGCTGGTACGTGTCGCAGGAAATCCATTCCACACTTACGGGAAGCTTCGTCTGATCAAGCAGCACCAGCTTCCCGTCTTCCCACTTCATTGTTTCAACCATAGTAATTCCCATCCTTCGTTTTGAACCACAGCCAATGTAAAAAATTTGCTGGACCTGCAAAAATTTTTTACAAATTATTTTGTAACAACTTTACTGTTATTTCTTCTCCGGATACAGCTGGAACCCGCCAAAATCTTTCATAGTGTGCTTGCAACCGCAGATGTCTTTTACTCTTTTGTTGTAGCCGATGAAGCCTAAAATAAGTTTTCCCATGTTCTTGATGCTCTGATTCATGGCTTCCACCACTTCTTTATGGGACAGCGGCGTGGGCGAAATGCCGGCGCCCATGTTGGTGACGATGGCCACGTTGGTGTAGCAAAGCTCCGCTTCACGGGCCAGCGCTGCTTCCTGGGCGTTGGTCATTCCAATCACATCACCGCCCAGCATGGCGTAAGCGCGGACTTCGGCAGCAGTTTCAAAGCGGGGGCCGTCGGTGCAGACGTAGCAGCCTTTTTCGTGGAATGTGATGTCTGTCTTTTTCAGAATGGCAATCACTTTCTGCCGCAGCGTTTCACAGTAAGGATTGGTGAAATCCGCATGGGCCACGCCACGGATGGGGTTATCGTAAAAAGTGCTGATACGCGCTTTGGTGAAGTCCATCAGCTGGTCGCAGACCACAAAGTGTCCTGCAGTCATCTTGGGATTCAGGGAGCCGGTAGCGGATGTGGCGAAAACTTCCGTGACGCCCAGGCTTTTCAGCGCCCAGATGTTGGCCCGGTAGTTGATCATGTGAGGCGCAACAGAATGGTCTACTCCGTGCCGTGACAGGAACGCCACCATGTTGCCGTTCATCTCGCCGATGTTGCACAACGCTTTGCCGTAGGGCGTTTCAATGATTTTTGTTTCAAAGCCCTTCAGAGTATCGGGATTTTCGATACCGGTTCCGCCCACAATTGCAATTTTACGCATGGATTACCACCTCTTTCTGAAAAATAAATTTAGCACAAATCTCATTTTTATAATTATATCATAAAATAAAGAAAGCCGTAGAAAAATCCACGGCTTTACTGTTTATTGATTTTTTGATTTCAGCAAATACTTGCAGCTAACCTGTTATCTGTTCAAGCAACGGCGTAAGCGCAGTCAGGTCCTTCAGCCAGTAATCCGGTGCGGCATTACCGGTAAATCTTTCCCTGGCAACCTGTGTGTATTCCACTGCCGCTGTTTTACACCCTGCCGCGCGCCCGCTCATAATATCGAAGGGCGCGTCGCCGATGCAAAGGGTTTCCTCCGGCAGTGTTCCAAGTTTTTCCAGGGCGATACAGGTGGGCTCAGGATCCGGCTTGGAATGCGTGACCGCGTCTGCTCCGATTACTGTAACAAAATAGTTATCAATGCCCAAACATTTTGCGCCGCGCAGACAGGTGGCCGTGCTTTTGCTTGTCACAACTGCCATGGGTATGTTCATCTGCTGTAATTGTTCCAGCACTTTTTTGACGTTTGGAAATGGCCGGATCAGTTCATCATGATGAATCTCCTGATAGGCACGATATTCATCGCAGATTAAACGTCCCTTTTCTTCGCCAAAGACGCTGGTGAGACAAACAAGTAACGGCCGCCCGAAGGTTTCAATGAACGGAGCCCGGTCTGCTTTCTTTCCCAGAATTTTTTCCGTGCTGTAATCGTAGCAGGCAAAAATCACAGGCAGCGTGTTGGCCAGCGTACCGTCAAAATCAAAAATAATTCCTTTGATCATATGTATTCATTCCGTTTATCTGAACGGTTTCTTAACTATTTATACTATGCTATATCACAGTATTCATTTCTATCATACCGCGCTTTTTGTTTTACACAATAGACTTCTTCACGTATTTGCTGGTGTATAAATGCAGTAAGGCGTGGTACTTCAGTTTAAATGTCAGCACATCCCCAACTTCATAGTTATCCGAACCGTGCAGGTTGATGATGGTATGATCGCTGCTGGCGCCGATGAACTCAATGTTATCATCTGACGGAATCAGATATTCATACTCCACGTCCTGGGTACCGAAGGCAAGCAGGGCCCGCTTCATTATTCCATGGTCTTTGAATTCCACATGTTGGCCGAAGGCGTTGCCGCCAATGGTGCCGATGGGTTGTGAGGGCTTGTCTTTTATTTCAATGATCTGCGCTTTAAACAAAAACGCATCGTCATGCAGATAGGTCAGCCTTCGGTTGTCTACCGAGTCAAAGCCTAACAGCCAGGCTTCGCCGAAGCGTCCGTGATTCACCTGTAGCGGCATGGTTTTGTTTTCAATCATCTCCATGGCGGCTGTGCTCATGCCGGAAATGTACGGCAGCTTCACTGAAAATTTTTTCTCAATATGGGCAGCGACATCAATCAGTCCCTGCATGTTGTCCTGATCCGTTATCACGCCGCCGAAGCAGCCAAGGTTGGTGCCCACGCCCAGCAACTTCAGGTTTGGCGACCGCAAAACCATTGCTGCAGTTTCATCAATCTCCGCAAGATTTTTATAAAAGATTCCTTCCCGTAAGTCTCCCATGTCAATGGCAAGCATAACGCCGTGGGTCTTATTCTGTTTCTTTGCTTCTTCCTGCAAAAGCAAAATCGTTTTACATTCCGATTCAAAGCTGACCTCAGAACCTGCAATCACGTCCTGAATTTCGCAAGGCTGCGACAGACGGATTAGGAATCGCGTTTTATGTGTCTGTAGTTTGGCAAGGTCTTCAATGCGGGAACTTGCCAGCCAGTCGCATTCGCTTTCCTCCAAAATCTTCATGAGGCCGTCGTCCGCGCAAAACCCTTTCACTACTGCGCACATGATTTTATGATCTGCGTGCATCATCCGTGCCACGATTTCAATATTCTGCAATAATTTTTTTCTGTTACATTCTACACGCGGGTACATGAGCTCGCCCTCATCTGTTTCGCTATTGATATGTTTGATTATAGCATAACTTTTGGAAAAATAAAAACCGGACAGCCTGCACTGTCCGGAATTCATATAAACCTTATTTCACAATTAAATCCCCGGCCTCTACAGGCAGATTATTATTGGTGAACGCAAACTGGAATGGATACCCCTCCTGCGCCGTGCCGTCATACTGCCAAACAAAGATATAACCGCGATCGTTTTCTTTCCGTCCTATGCTTTTTATATCTTCGTACGAGATGGGAAGAGGTGAAAAACGGTCGATTAACTTTCCATACTTCAGCTGGATTTTTGTTGCAGTATCCCCATGCAGGAGCAATGCATCATCATCCATGAAAAAGGTACCGTACAAGACGTGTCCATATATGTTCACGACGGGAGACGCGAACGCGCCGCTGCCCTGTTCGATTTCCACGCTGTCTACCACGTACACTGCGTTATATCCGTTATATTTTTCACGGAGTGATTCCCGATAGGCTCTGGCTTTCTGCAAGGTTTCTTCATAGTTGTTCACGGCAATGTCTTGCAGGGGATCAACGCATACCGAGGTATAACCTTTCACCGTACTCTTTTCATAATGAAGCG
>CAJODT010000062.1:836-10445 GCA_905233365.1 uncultured Succiniclasticum sp. | reverse complement strand
GTGCCCAGACAAAGGAGTGTTTGTGATAGAGCACGCTGTCTTTCCCGTAATGGGTGAAGGAAACATACGGTATCACCCGCTGGATCCTGTCATCTACCCATTGGACTTGTCCATGGCCCAGATCCGTTTCTGACTTCTGATGGACGTACTGGAGACCCGCTTCATGCCGGGATTTCTCCGTCACATGGAAGGGCGCACGCCATGTCACGGAAAACGAGTTTGACTTGCCTTCCACGCCCAGAGGTTCCAGTTCCCCTTTCACCACTTTCGTCTTGTTGCCCGAATAGTCCAGTTCCAGCCGCATCCCTTTGCGGGAAATGGGTACGCTGTAGCCCAATGCCCAGGCCTTGGTGCCCTGGCTCCCGAGAAAATGTGCCCGAAGAGAATCCCGGTGTCCTGTCACGCTCTTCATATTGTAGAAAATACCGGCCCGCCAGCGACCGCTGGTTTCGTAGCCGTCATTGTCCATATAGAGGGTCACGGACTGGTTCTTTGGTTCAAAGACCATGATGTCGTAGTCTGTTGTTCCTTCTTCAGCGCCGGGCTTCATCACCACCCGGAGCTGGATATCATTCGTTCCCTGAAACCAGCGCAGGTCCCGGTTCAGCTTCTCCGTATTGGCAACTTCTCCCGGCTTCAGGCCAATACGGTTCAGGATATATTCGGATTTTGTAAAGCGGTTCCCCGTAAGGTTGACCTTGTCTGTCTTACCCTCGATAAGCCGGACTTCCACCACCCCTTCATGAATCCGCTGCGGCGGCAGCACCGCTCCGCAGGTCATGAAGCCCTTATCCCGGTAGAGGTTCGTAATCTTCTCTGCCATTTCACGCAAGTCCTTCAGGGTGACTTGCTGTCCAACATAGGATTCAGTAACAGCCTGGATCTGCTCCCTGGTCAGAATCTCCGAGGGATTCCAGATCACCTGCTGCAATCCAAAACTGATCTCCGTTCCAGCTTCCTCTGCAGCAGGCGCCTCCCCCTGCTCCACCTTGTTCTTTTTTGCGGCCTCATCCTCCGCAATATGTTCCATGACCCGTTCACGTTCTATCGCCCTGCGGTCACGCTCCATTTGGGCGCCGGCATCGCTCCTCTGCACGTCGGCAGCGCCGGCAGGCGTAACAGGCGGCGCCGGCGGCGCTGCGACAACCGTCCCCTGACTTCCCGCCAGCATCCCTATGATAAGGGCCAAATATAAAGACCTGCTCATTTTCATCTTCGTTTCTCCCATCTATTGCAATATCGTTGGGTTGTAATTAGACATACTTATCCACTATGGCATTATTATTTATATTATCGCACTATCTGCCTATATAATAAATAGGAGTTCCAGAATGTCACATTATTTTTCATTTTTCCTTGCTTTTTTCGCTGTGTATAGTTAAACTGAAAACAAGATTTATATTTGCGGAAGATATTGCCACTGTTTGGGAAGCATCGTCCGCAGATAAGAACGGAGTTCTGTCAAATGAGTATGCTTTTTGCAGAAACGCTGAAAAAACTGAGAACGGCAAAAGGGCTTTCGCAACGGGAACTGGCCGACCGGATGTACGTGGACCGCTCCACGGTCGCCCGCTGGGAAAACGGCAGCCGTCTGCCGGACACCATGATGATCGCCCGGCTCTCCCAATGCCTCGGCACAGATGTCAGCACACTGCTTTCGGCAGCAGCGGCAAGCGACGACGCCCCGAATGTCATCATGGTGGATGACAGAAAAATATTCCTCTCGGGAGCCCTGCCCATTTTGGAAGAGGTGATGCCGGGCGCCGTCATCACGGGCTTTACCCGGCCATCGGAGGCAATCGAATTCGCGAAGGCAAACCGGGTTGCGCTGGCTTTTCTGGATATCGAGATAGGAACAACAAACGGGCTTGACCTCTGCCGCACGCTGCTTACGCTCAACCCCCGCACCAATGTAGTGTTTCTGACCGCGTACATCGAGTATTCCTTTGACGCGTGGAGCACCGGGGCCAGCGGCTTTTTGCTCAAACCGATTACAATCGAGTCCGTCCGGGCGCAGCTGAAACATCTCCGGTATCCGTTTTCGTCGTCGGGCGCAAAAGCAGCGCAGCCGGCGCCTGCATCCGCACCAGGACATCCCTGGCCGTCGGGAGGTGAAGACGAGAAATGATGGACTGGTTTACTCTGCTCGCTTTCAGCCTGATCGGCGCAATGCTAGCTTTGACCACGCTGGGACTGGGAATTGCCGCCATCATGCCCGGCACGGACCGGTGGAACCGGCGCTTCTTCATGTGCCTTTTCGCGACGGTCATGCTGTTCATGGTAGCTCTTCTCACTGATTGCCTGGTATGGGATAATCCAGGCATGGCAACGGCAGAAAAAATCGCTATCTATTTTGAATATCTCTTCCTCTCACTGCCGATGCCCATGTTTACGGCTTACCTGCTGCACACTTGCGGGGAAAGATGGCAGGAGAGCAGGCTTTTCCGTGCCGCCATCATTCTGTGGGGTATATTCTTTATCCTGCTGGGAATCGCTCAATGCACCACCTTCCTGTACTACGTTACGCCCGATAACCAATTTGGCCGCGGTCCCTGGCATTCCCTGCTGATGGCGCCCATGATCCTGATCATGCTTCTCAATCTGAACGGCGTAATAAGTCGGCGCGGGAAATTGCCTCCCAAATACTATGCAGCCTTTCTCACCCATTTGGTTCCGCTGACGGTTACCTTGTTCACCTATAACATTTTCTCTTTTTCCGTCTCTCTCGAATTTATACTCTTTATCGGCATCGTTCTCTCCACGCTTGCCATGTTCGGCATCATCCTGTACGACCAGATTGACCGGTATATGCGCCAGCAGCGGGAAATTGCCCATCAGCGCGCCAGCATCATGGTGCTGCAGATGCGGCCTCACTTTATCTATAACGCCATGATGAGCATCTATTACCTTTGCGCGCAGGATTCCCAAAAGGCCCAGCAGGTCACGCTGGATTTCACCACGTACCTTCGCAAGAACTTCACCGCCATTGCCAACGAAGATACTATACCTTTTACCGATGAACTGGAACACGCCCGCGCCTACCTTACCATAGAGCAGGTTCAGTTCGGGGACAGCCTCTGCGTCGACTACGACACACCGCATACCCAATTCCGCCTGCCGCCGCTGACCTTGCAGCCCATTGTGGAAAATGCGATAAAGCATGGCATGGATCCGGAAGCCGGTCCATTGCATATTTCCATCCTCACCCGGAAGACGGATTCCGGCAACGAGCTCATCGTGGAGGACAACGGCCCCGGCTTTGACCTCGCCGTCACCGATGACAACGAACCGCATATCGCCCTGGCGAACATACGGCAGCGGCTGGAAATGATGTGCGGCGGAAAAATGACGATACGCCCCCGGGCCGGAGGCGGAACGGTGGTAAGCATGACAATCCCCTGAACCGCGAAAAATAACAAAGATTCAGCCATGTGCAGCTCTGTCAGCACGAAGTTGATGCAGTTCAGCCAGAAATAAAAATGTAATCGCTTCAATAAAAAAATAGTCTTAACACCGTCATGGATGCTAAGACTGTTTAATTTTGGCTGGCAATGTTTACAGAATTTCTTGTTTTACTCATCCAACCTCAATAGTAACCTTTTAATCCGTAAATTCCGCAATCTCTTCCAGCGCGGCAACGATTCTCTTCAAACCGATCTCGTCTGCTTCCGTAAAGCGGTTCTTTAACGGGCTGTCCAGGTCCAGCACGCCTACCAGCTTTCCGCTTTTGTGAATGGGAATGACGATCTCCGCATTGCTGGCGCTGTCACAGGCGATGTGTCCGGGGAACTGGTGCACATCGTCCACCCGCTGCACTTTGTTCTGCAACGCCGCCGCGCCGCACACTCCCGCGCATAACGGGATACGGATACAGGCCGGATTGCCCTGAAACGGTCCCAGCACCAGGGAGTCGCGGTTCATTAAATAAAATCCCGCCCAGTTCAAATCCGGCAGCGCGTTCATCAGCAGCGCCGACGTGTTCGCCAGCACCGGCAGCCAGTAGTTCTCTTCTTCGCCCAGCGCCTTTACCTGCTGCACCAGCAAATCATAGTCGGGCTGCAGATTATTTTTGTTTTCCATCTGTTATCACGTCCCGTTTTTTTTGATTATATAAAAAACAAAAAAAGATTTCAATTTTCAAATTGCAAAACTCTTGTTATAATGATTATAGAAAAGCAAAAAGAAGAGGAGGAACCGTTCATGAAAAAGCTATTCATTCTTGTACTCATACTGATGATGACCCTCATGGGGACCGCATCTGCTTCCAAAAGCAAATTCAAAGATCCCGGCTACGATTTTAGAAACATCATGAATATATATCTGGCAGAATGCGTTTACACACCAAAGACCAACCATCCGCATGATTTGCAGGAAGACAGCAACCCCACGGGCCGCGCCCTGAATTCACTGCGGACTGCTATCGCCAAAAAGAACAAGAATCTGATCATACCCCCGGATGAACCGACCCGGGCAAGAGTCGACCTGCACCTCGTCATTCATACCCTCGCCACTTACACCTATTGGAAAGAGCCCTGGGATGAAGAGACGTATGAAAACAAAAAAATTGTGGAAAGAGGTAAAGACGGCAGGGAACGGACCATCACCATCCCTGTTAAAAGAATCATCCACCATCCCGGCCAGTGGATTACCGATGCTTACGTAGAAGTTGAGTTTACGTTGAAAGACCGCAGTACCGGAAAAACCGTCTATAACTGCATCGATACCCGGTCCCGGCAGGATGCCGGTTACGACGGTATGCTGAACCGTATCTGCGCCGACTTCGTCAATGACCTGAAGTAAAACAGAATTATAAAAACGAACCCTAAAATGCTGCCGATGGTACATGTGTACCGTCGGCAATTTTTATGTTGACTATAATTCAAATTTTAAATCAAAGTGCAAGGCGAACTTATCTGATGAATTTCCGTTGCCGCAGGCCTTCAAACAAAATGATTCCTGCCGCCATAGCTACGTTCATGGATTCTGCCATCCCTGCCATGGGAATAAAGAGACGGGTTTCCGCCGCCGCCTGCAATTCTTCCGCCACACCGTTCGCTTCGTTGCCGAAAATGAACGCCATTTTTTTGCTGACGTCTGCCTTGTACAGATTTTGCGCATTGTTCAGGGCGGTGGCTGCCGGTTCGTAGCCGTTGCGGTAACACCAGGTCAGCGCTTCCTCCGCCGTCACGTCCTGCACCACCGGCAGATGGAACAGGGAACCCATGGAAGCCCGCACCACTTTGGGGCTGAACGCGTCCACGCAGCCTTCCAGCAAGATGATGCCCAGCGCACCTACTGCATCCGCTGTGCGGATAATGGTCCCCAGGTTTCCGGGATCCTGTACACGGTCCAGAATAAGAACCGGCGCGTTATTGTCAAGTTCAAACGTATCAGTTCTTTCTTTCGAAAACGCTCCCGGACGCAGCTGCCGCAAATCGTTCTCCGGCATTTTTATGACAGCCAGTACGCCCTGCGGCGTTTTGGTATCGCTGAGCTTTGCCATCACCTTTTCATCCACGCAATACAGGCGGGTGCCTTTGGCTTCTGCGAGTTTTACAATGTCACGCAGTTTCTCTTCTTCCGTTTTGGTAAAAAACAGATCCGTCATATCTGCAAATTGCGCTGCTTCTTTTACCGCGCGCAACCCTTCCGCAAAAAACGCGCCGCTTTCTGTGCGGTACTTTTTCTGCTTTAAATTGGCAACATCTTTCACACGGGCGTTATTTACACTGGTAATAAGTTCCATAACTTTGTCTCCTGTAATCTGATTACTTACATTATACCACAACAACGCTGTTTCCATAAAAAAAGAACCTGAACAAACTTGCCCAGGTTCTTTATATTTGCAATTATGGAATTAGCCAGGCTTTGCAAATCAATTATCAAATTACAGCGCGCCCTTTGCGGTTTCAACCAGCTTTGCGAATGCAGCAGCATCGTTGATCGCCATATCGGCCAGCACCTTGCGGTCCAGCGCGATACCGGCTTTGGTCAGGCCGCAGATGAAACGGCTGTAGGACAGGCCGTTAGCGCGGGTAGCAGCATTGATACGAGCGATCCACAGACGGCGGAACTCACGTTTTTTGGCGCGACGGTCGCGGCGTGCGTACATCAGCGCTTTCATTACAGTTTCATTCGCTTTTCTGAATAACAGATGCTTTGCTCCGCGATAACCTTTTGCCAGTTTCAGAATGTGTTTATGACGACGATGGGCAGTTACGCCGGTTTTAATTCTTGCCATGATCTTTCTCCTCCTGTATCCTCAAACTCTTATGCGTACGGCAGCATCTTGGCTACGCGTTCATGATCGGTCTTGTGAACGAGACCTGCTTTGCGCAGATTTCTCTTGCGGGCAGGAGATTTATGTTCCAGAATATGGCTGCGGAATGCTTTACCGCGTTTGAACTCACCGGTACCGGTTACTTTGAAGCGTTTGGCCGCGCTTCTGCGGGTTTTCATCTTAGGCATAATTAAAAATCCTCCTTCATTTACTTTTAGGCGCAACAATCATGACCATGTTGCGGCCTTCCAATTTCGGTTTCTTTTCTACGATGGCTGCGTTACCTAATTCCTCAGCCATTCTGACCAGCAGCGCCTCGCCCAGCTCCGGATGGCTCATCTCACGGCCGCGGAACATAATCGTGACCTTGACCTTGTTGCCGTCCTCCAGAAAACGCGCCGCATTCTTAAACTTAACGCCAAAGTCATGGTCTTCAATACCGGGGCGCAGCTTTACTTCTTTGACTTCAAAGACTTTTTGCTTTTTGCGGGCTTCTTTTTCCCGTTTCTGCTGCTCATAACGATATTTGCCATAATCCAATATCTTGCATACGGGCGGGCGGGCCTGGGGCGAAATCTCCACCAGGTCAAGATGACGTTCCTGGGCAATGGCATTTGCCTCCCGGCCGGACATGATGCCCAGCTGCTGTCCGTTCTCGTCGATCACTCGTACCTCGCGCGCGCGGATATCATCGTTAATGCGTAAGTCTGCCTTGCTAATAGCGGTTCACCTCCAAAAATAATGTAAGCCTGGCGCGGAACCTTGCGCCTGCTTCAATTTAAGAGCCTTTCAGCCCTTCACCGTAACAAAAAATGAAAACGCGGGCGGAACAAAATCCACCCGCGCAAATCGCTGTATTCAACCCTGTCGAGCGTGGCCGCAAGGTGAGAAGCGGATGGCTTCTTCTTTGTTACTGGCATATAATAGCACAGAGCCTGTGCAATGTCAAGAGAAAAATGAAAATATTACATTATGAAGAGGGCAATTACCAAAATCTGTGCGAGGGTAATCTTCATCAGGGATGCAGCCCGGTGGCCAGATAGAACACCAGCCCTGCCACGCCGGAAGAAAACAGCAGCGTGATGGTCCCGGTCTTTCTCTTCTGGGCAAGCCAGGCGAGAACGAAAATTACAACTGCAACTGGGTCTGTCTTTGCCAGATCTACCGGCAGCTTTTCCCTGTTCCAAAATGCCAGCAGGATAAAATTGACGCCGGCGCTGCCGATCAGCGCCACCACGGCCGGCCGGAGCCCGTTCAAAATGCCGCGGATAGCTGCTACATTTCCGTATTTATAATACAGGTAACCCAAAAACAGCACGATAAAAACGGAGGGGAAGACAAAGCCCACTGTGGCCGCGATAGAACCGGGAATACCGGCCACTTTGCTGCCCACAAAGGTTGCGGCGTTGATGCCGATGGGTCCGGGCGTCATCTGGGAAAGAGTGAAGATATCCACAAATTCATTCATGGTCAGCCAGCCATGCTGGTCAATAACCTCTGCCTGGATCAGCGGCATGGACGCATAGCCTCCGCCCACACAGACGAGGCCTACCGCGGCAAAGCTGAGAAACAACTGTAATAAAATACCCATTGCTCTGCCTCCTTAATCATACTGCGGGTCGCGCATCAAAAACAGCCCGATGATGGCGTCCACGGCAATAATCTGCATAATGTTGATTTTAAAAACAGCGGCAGCAATGAAGGAACCCGCCATTATAATGAGAGGTAATACCAGCTTTTTCTTCACCTGCTTTACCACCAGATCCACTACTACCTTTATCAGGATCGCCGTCACACCGCACTGCATCCCCTTTAAAAACATACGCACATACGGGTTGGAAGCAACGGCGTCATAAAAGAACGAAATAACGGTAAGGGTGATCAGCGGGGGCAGGATCGTGGCCAGCAAGGCGGTAACGCTGCCCAGGAAACCGCCCATACGGTAGCCCATGATAATGGATGAGTTCGCCGCCATAACACCCGGCGCACTTTGGGCAATGGAAACCAGGTCCAGGGCTTCCTTTTCCTCCAGCCAGCCGTACTCATCCACAAACTTCGCTTTCATCAGCGGGATGAGCACAAAGCCCCCGCCTACCGTGAAAGCGCTGATAAGAAAAGTGGAAATGAATAATTTGCGGTAACTGAACGGCTCTTTGAATGCGGCTTTTTCCTGCTCAACTGCAGCCGGTTTGCTCTCGTTCATAAATCCTCCCAAAAGTTACATACTGACAGCTTTCATCCCTGTCCAGATAAAAAGACCGCACACCGATTCAGGCATGCAGCTATTTTTATTAAGGAGACGCTGATTAAATGAGTTTGTGCGCCGGCCAGCGTGCGGACGAATTAATCAGTGTTTCCTTAATTCCGCCCCCGCATATTCTTGAACCAGTACAGGGGAAAGAAGATGATCCACGCCATAAAGGTGCCAAAAGCCCACAGCAGCGCGCGCGGGTTATTGTGGTTACGCGCGTCGTTATGTACATAGTAGGCCAGGTACAGGGATATTATGATGGCAAAGGGACTGACGCCGGTCACGCCCGGTTCAAAAATCGAATCTAACATACGCCCTTTCTCCTTCAACTATTTGGAATACACCGGCACGTCCGGCAGCATTCCTTTGGCGGAACGGCTGCGGAAACGCAGCTTGCTCTTATCCTGCTGCAGTTTTACGATATCCACCTCAAACAGACGGTTCCAGGGGAATACCACATCAAATTTCGTCCCTGCCGTAATATCGTAATTCACAGCCAGCCTGCTGATGATGTCCAGCGCCTGCTTTTTGATTTTAGGCGCCATTTCGTTTAACGTATATTTGTACGACGCCTTTTTATTCTTCTCCAGTTCATCCGTGATGAGCCGTCTGGCATTGGACTGGTAGTACCAGTCATCCAGAATGCGCTCCCGCATCAGCATCAGCTGGTTATCCTTATCAATCTGCGGTGCCAGCATACCCTGGGCTATGGCAAAGCCAACGGTATTGTCCGCCGTGTTCCAGCCGTTGTAAGCAGATAATTGATCCGTAAAGCCACGCAGCGACATCTCATTCATGAAGCCGTTATCGCCGCCGTTGGAAAAGGCCACGTCAGCCAGGGAAATATTTACGCCCCGTTCCAGCATCTTGCCCAGGTTCACAATGTAGCGTTTGTTTGCCGGCGAAGCATAATACTGGTTGGACAGATTGGTGGAATCGTACATGGTTCCGTCTGCCGGCGTATTGATGGCCAGCACCACATCCGCTGCGTCAGGGCTGTACACGATCTTTCCGCCGGCTGCAATGACCTGTTCCGGCACAGATTTCCCCAGAGGCGGATCCGAATACTGCGGAATAG
>CAJODT010000062.1:0-828 GCA_905233365.1 uncultured Succiniclasticum sp. | reverse complement strand
TAAACCTTAGGCGACCGGCCGGACAGGGCATTGGCCGCCCGCGTCAGCAGCAGCAGACCCAGCTGGTCTACACCGGGAAGGATCTGGAAGGAATCATCGGAAAGGTAGGCATTATTCAGGGAAATCTTGCGTGCTTCCATGTGGGTATGGGATAACGGTGCGTTGTCATCTTTGCCGATAGCAAAATAATCAAACCGCCCCACACGGGTCAGCATGGCCAGCTGATGATTGATCTCCATATTTTTGTTGCGGCGGTCCAGCCAGTCTTTCAGATGGGCTTTCGCCAGATTTCTCTCAAAGGCTCCCACCTCAAAATCCTCCAGCAGCGTTTCCGCATGCAGGTCCGATTTGTCGGAGAGCTGGGAATACCGGTAAATGGCAGGACCCACATTGGTATAGTAAGCCGGCTCCACATTGCCGTAGCTTTCCCGGGGCGTCCGCATCAGGGTGCTGAAACCGTAGAAACGGGTATCCTTATCCACGCGCAGGTTCTGCAGCCGTTTAACCTTGGCTTCCAGCTCTGCCATAGAGAGCGAATGGGTCCGGGAAGCCACCAGTCCGCCGTAAATCAGGGCGTCTGTGGAAACCACGGCGGCGTCTACCTTTTCCGCCCTGCTTTCCAGCCACTTCCAGAGCTTCTCCGTGTCTGCGGGGGTCGTACGGGTGGCCAGAAGGTTATCCGGCGGCGTATAGACTTTATAGCCCGCCGCTTCCATCACCTTTACCGGGTAGGAAAAGCAGACCGGACGGTTATCCAGGGGGATAAACAGAAGCGCCGCTCTTTCTTTCGCCATAGCAGCCGTTCCGGAAAGCAGGAACAATATGAGG
>CAJODT010000061.1 GCA_905233365.1 uncultured Succiniclasticum sp. | reverse complement strand
AGTCTGCCGAAGACGGACAGGGTGGCCAAGGCGGTACCACGGGAACTGGGGATTACTCTGGACCGGGCTCTGCAGTCTAAAGACTTGCGGGCCATGTACGACAGCGACCCGGAGGTGAAGCGCATTATCGATATTGCCAAAAGTGTGGAGGGACTGCCCCGGAACAGCGGCACCCATGCGGCGGGTGTAGTGATTGCGCCGAAGCCCCTGATCGAACTGGTACCTCTGCAGCTGGACGAAGCCGCGGACATTGAAGCGGGCATCAGTCAGGAGCGCATGATCACCACCCAGTTTGACAAGAACCAGGTGGAGGAGCTGGGCCTCCTGAAGATGGACTTTCTGGGGCTGCGCACCCTGACGGTGATGGACGACGCCCTGCGTTTTATTAAAGAAAGTACGGGAGAGGTCGTTGACCTGGACAACATCCCTCTGGAAGATGAAGCGGTCAGCCGGATGCTCTGCGCAGGGGATACCCAGGGCGTGTTCCAGCTCGAAAGCGCGGGCATGACAAGACTGGTGGAACGGCTGGCGCCCAAGTCCATGCGTGACCTGGTACCGCTGGTGGCGTTGTACCGTCCGGGCCCATTGGACGCGGGCATGGCGGACAAGTTTATCGAAGGGAGGAAGCGTCATCACGCGGTGGAAAGCATTCATCCGCTGCTGGACGGAATCCTGGCCGATACCTACGGGGTGGTGCTGTATCAGGAGCAGGTCATGAACACCGCACGCATCCTGGCAGATTTTACTCTGGGTGAAGCGGATATTATGCGCCGGGCCATGGGCAAAAAAAAGGCGAAAGACCTGATCGCCATGGAGAGCCGTTTTGTGGAAGGGGCGCAAAAGAAACACAACATTCCGCCGGAAAAAAGCAAAGAGATTTTTGATTTACTGCTGAAATTTGCCGGTTACGGTTTTAATAAATCCCATTCAGTGGCTTACGGCATGGTGGCTTACCAGACGGCGTACCTGAAAGCTCACTGGCCTGCGGAATATTTTGCGGCCCTGCTTACCAGCATCATGGGCGACACTGATAAAGTGAGCTGGTACATCACCGTCTGTAAGGATCGGGGCATCCCCATGCTGCCTCCGGACGTGAACGCCAGCCAGGAAGGTTTCTCTGTGGAAAAGGGCGCCATCCGTTTCGGACTGGTGGGTATCAAAAGCGTGGGCGAGGGCGCAGTGCGGGAAATCGTGCGGGCCCGGCAGGAAGGTGGTCCCTTCCGGGATATTCTGGATTTCTGCAAGCGGGTAAATTACCGGACCCTGAACCGCAGATTATTGGAAAACCTGATCAAGTGCGGCGCCATGGATTCCCTGGGGGCTTACCGGTCCCAGCTGCTGGCGGTGTATGAAAAAACGCTGGATCTGGGCATCCAGCAGCAGCGGGATTATAACAGCGGCCAGCTGGGCCTGTTCGGTGACGACGACTTTGCGGAAGTGAACTCCGTGCCGCTGCCCAAGATGGACGAGATGAGCCGTTCGGTACGGCTGAAAAATGAAAAGGAACTCATCGGCTTTTACGTGACGGGCCATCCTCTGGACGGATACCGTGAGGCGCTGGACAAACTGACGCCTCTGTACACCCTGACCGACGATACCCCTGCAGTGCGTGACGGACAATTTGTCAACGTAGGCGGCATCATCAGCGGCACCGATATCAAGGTGACGAAAAAGGGCGATTCCATGGCAGTGCTGGCTCTGGAAGATTTCGGTTCCCGCATCGAAGTGGTAGTATTCCCCCAGGCCTACAATGAATACCATGACCTGCTGCGCGAGGATGTTGTGGTGGAAGTGGAAGGCCGCTTCAACGTGGACGAGCGGGGCAGCAAGATCATTGCGGCCCGCATGGCGCTGCTGGAGGAAGGAAAACCGCCGGTGCTGTCCGGACAGGAGCGGAATAGAAGGCGAAGGAAAGGATACGTGGCCGGATGGGAAGATGATTATGAAAATGGCAACGTAAACGGCGGCGGATTTAATAACGGAAGTTTTAATGGAAACGGATATAATGGCGCAAACGGCGAGTATTACGCAAATGAAAACTACATTGACAGTGAAGAGACAAACGTATCCGGATTTGTAAATGAAAATCCGGACGCATATGAAGCATCGCTGCAGCAGATTGATAATGAACTGCGCAATCAAAGTGAAACAGAAACACGAGGCCGCCAGTCACATTTTGAAAGCAAAAACGTTGCAACTGCTTCTGACAAAACACCTTCTGTGACGAATGCAGGCGTATCGGATTTGCATGGTGAACAGGGTCACATCAGAGTTCCTGTCAGCGCTGTCATCGAACTGATCATTTCACCGGAACTGGAATCGGAAATTGTGACCAAAGCGCTGATTGCGATTTTGCAGAAGCATCACGGCAGTACCATGGTGTTTTTGAAACTGATGGGTTCCCGGAGGCGCATCCGTCTGGATCCGAAATACTACGTAAACGGGCAGGATATGACGTTGCAGGATGAACTGAAGGAACTGTTAGGGGACAACGCGTTCCGGGTGAAAGAAATATAGGAGGCGTGGACTTAGAAAATGAGAAAAATTGTTTATTTTTGTCTTGCGTTACTATTAGTTGGTCTGTTTGGCTGCGGTGTCAATACAACCCAGAGCAAACCTGATCCGAAACCGGCAGCAGCTTCTGCCGGAACTGTTCCTGCTTATGTACAGGCGGAAGCGAAACGGGTTTCCGATTTAGTCCGTGCTGTACAAAATCCGCATACATTTACGATTGTTGCCGTCAGCGACCTTCATTATCTGAAAGGCGATGCAAAGGTTGGCAAGGCTCTGAACGAGATGGCGCTCGGGATAAAAGAGGTTTTATCACAGGTACCCGTGGATTATAAAATCGCTTTTGGGGATTACATTTATCGCGGTAAAGGCTATGAGAAATACCAGGACGGCGTGGAGGAAATGCAAGCCGCAAATGATATATTGAATACAGCTTTCGGACAAAGCGGAAATCAGGTCCGTCTAACCGGAAACCATGATGCCAACGCGATGGAACTTGACAGGGGTGAACTGAAACAGTTTTTCACCATGCATGACTTGTACCAGTATCTTGGAAAACACAGTGGGAACATGATTACAGACAGCCTGAACCCGGAAGGGAACTATGGCTATATCGATATTCCGGAAAAGAAAATCAGGATCATTTGCCTGAATACGTCAGACTTTACGGATGAGGGGAAGCCGACTGTAATACCGGATCAAAAGGACAATAATAAAAACACGACAACAACGCATGGTATAAGTAAACGGCAAGTGGAGTGGTTCATTGAAACATTAAAATTAAAGGGGATCAAAGACCCGGAAGCATGGAATATTCTGCCGGTGTCCCATATAGTCCTGTCCCAGACGAAGGGCGGATTATGGAGAAATACGGAAGCAAATGCAGCGTTCCTCCTGTCCGAATATGTTCAAAAGCATAAGGGAACTTTTATCGTTAAAGGCAGCAAATTACCGTATGACTATTCAGGGATAACGCCGGCGCGGGTATTACCGTATATCCACGGGCACAACCATGCGTTCCCGGTAAAAAGCATGAATGTAAGCAATGAATCCAAAGGCGTTGTCCGGAATGATAAGATTACCATCGGTATTCCCAACGCCTGTCCGCTTCGCAATGGGAAGAGCAATACATACAATAAAACGGAGGATACCGCAAAGTCGACTTCTTTCAGCGTAATCGCCATAGACCTGAAAAAAAGTGTCGTAAATGTATTCTGTTACGGAGCCGGCTTTGACAGAACCATACATTTTGACAGTATAAAGATGAAAGCAGATGCTCCGCATATCGCTTTACACACTGCATTGCAGGGGAAGGTTGTGTGGAAAAGCCAGAATAAGAAAGTTGTGAAAGCGGAAGAAGGAAAGATAAAACCTGTTTCCACCGGCAATACGCTGGTTGTAGCGGAAGACGAAAAGGGCAACTGCGAATTCTGGGACGTTGCAGTGGAATAGGGAGCGGTTGACGGATATTGCATCATCCGGTTCCAATTTTGGGGTATTGACAAGAGTGTTATAATGATAATGTGGAAAAACCGTCGAAGCAATTCGGCGGTTTCTTCTGTTTTTATGCACACTTTTTTGTTTGACGATATATTCAAGTATTGTTGGTTTTTGGTTACAGAGTGCAGGCGTGCTGTTGGCGTTGCAGAGAGGCAAAGCTGTTTTACGGTGGCATTGCTTATTCTTGGTTTAAAGCTTGGGTGAAACGATGAAACGAATTTTTATAATTTCTCTGTTGTTAATTTTGTTTGTTGTCTGTGTTTCCGGCTGCGGCGGGGCCGAAAAAGGCGCCGTGAAAAAAGCGGATGCGCCGGGGACGGGCGTGCCAAAATTGAAAATAGTGACCACCATTTTCCCGGAATACAGCTGGACAAAGGAAATATTGGGAAGTAACGAGAAGAACGTGGAGCTTGTGCTACTTACCAAAAAGGGCACGGACATGCACAGCTACCAGCCCAGTGCGGAGGATATCCTGCGAATTGCCGGCTGCGATTTGTTCATTTATGTGGGCGGCGAGTCGGACAAGTGGGTAGACAAGGCGTTAAAGGAAGGCGGCAACCCGAAACGGAAAGTCGTTAATCTGATGAAGCTGCTGGGTGACCGGGCCAAAGCGGAAGAGTCCGTGGAAGTCATGGAGAAACATGACCACCACGAACGTCATGATACAGATAATTATGACAAAGACAAGCACGAACACGATAAAGACGAGCATCACCACAACGAAGCGGAATACGACGAACACGTATGGCTGTCGTTGAAAAATGCGGATATTGCTTGCAAAGCCATTGCGGAAAATCTGACAGCACTGGATTCGAAGAACGCAGATGCCTATCGTGCCAATTATGAAGTTTACAGCAAAAAGCTGGCGGCATTGGACGAAAAATACAAAGAGATTGTGGACAAGGCAACCGTCAAGGTGGTACTGTTCGGCGACCGCTTCCCGTTCCGCTATCTGGCCGACGATTACGGCCTGAAATACTACGCGGCGTTCAACGGCTGCTCGGCGGAAACAGAAGCCAGCTTCCAAACCGTTGCCTTCCTTGCGGGGAAGATGGACGAGCTTCACTTGCCGGCGGTGCTGACCATTGAAGGCAGGCAGCATAAGCTGGCGCAGACGATAGTGGAAAACACGAAAGCAAAAAACCAGAAGGTGCTGACACTGAACTCCATGCAGGCTGTGCCGGAAGCTGAAATCAAAAAGGGAACCACGTATCTTTCTGTGATGGAAGATAACCTGAAGGTTTTGCGGGAAGCGCTGCAATGAATAAGGGAATTTGTTATGGAAATTCAAATCACCTGTGAGAATTTAAAATTGGGATATGGCGCCGGCGTTCTGGTAGAGGGAATGTCTTTTACCGTTGCCAGGGGAAACTACCTGTGCATCGTGGGGGAGAACGGTGCGGGTAAGAGCACGCTGCTGCGCACACTGTTGGGACTGCAGAAGCCCCTGGCCGGGACGATTACCTTTGGCGGAGGGCTGAAACACAATGAGATCGGTTATCTGCCCCAGCAGACTTTTGTACAGCGTGATTTTCCCGCTTCTGTCTGGGAAGTGGTCCTGTCCGGCTGCCAGGGTCGTTGCGGCCTGCGCCCGTTTTACAACCGGGAAGAAAAGCGGATTGCGGAACGCGCGATGGAACAGCTGGAGATTACGCCGTTGGCCCGGACCTGCTACCGGGATCTTTCCGGCGGACAGCAGCAACGGGTATTGCTGGCGCGGGCCCTGTGCGCTTCCGACAAGATGCTGGTGCTGGACGAACCGGTCTCGGGGCTGGATCCGAAAATTGCGGAAGTGATGTATCATCTGGTGGAGCGCATCAACAAAGAGAGGGGAATGACCGTTATCATGATCTCTCATGATGTGCGGGAGGCGATTCCCTATGCCACGCACATTCTGCACATGGACAAAGAATACTTCTTTGGCACGGCGGAGGCGTACCGGCAGTCGGATTTCAGGAAAGCGTTTCTGGCCGGGACATGAATCGTTTGCCTGAATTTTAAATTAACAATCGTCTGGTCGGAATATAGTTAAGGCAAACCGGGTGGTTGTCAAATAAAGCTGTATTTTTAAGAAAAACGAGTGAGTATCATGTTAGATAAACTGTTATTGTTTTTTCAATATCCCTTTGTGATCAACGCCCTGATCGTAGGCGTATTGATTGCCCTGTGTTCCTCCATGCTGGGGGTGACGCTGGTGCTGAAACGCTATTCTTTTATCGGGGACGGTCTTTCCCACGTTGCCTTTGGCGCAATGGCGGTGGCAGCGGCGGCGGGTTTTACCGAGGACATGCCTTTCATTTTGCTGGTGACGACAATCGTTGCCATTTTGCTGCTGCGTACCGGGCAGAGCGCGAAAATCAAAGGGGACGCGGCCATTGCCATGCTTTCAGTGGGAGCCATGGCGGTGGGTTACCTTCTGATGAACGTGTTTTCCCCGTCGGCCAATGTGTCGGGGGATGTGTGCACTACGCTGTTCGGTTCCACTTCCATTCTGACGCTGACAAAGATGCAGGTGGAGATGTGCGGCGTGCTTTCGGCCGTGGTGATCGGCGTTTTTGTTTTATTCTACCATAAGATTTTTGCGGTGACCTTTGACGAAGCATTCGCCAGGGCGACGGGTACGCCGGTGGATGCGTACAACCTGCTGCTGGCGGTTCTCATTGCGGTGATTATCGTACTGGCTATGAACTTGGTGGGTTCCCTTTTGATTTCCGCACTGGTCATCTTTCCGGCCCTGTCCGCGATGCGGGTGTTCCGCAGCTTCCGGTCTGTCATACTTTGCTCGGCTGTGTTTTCCGTGGTATGCGCCTTTGGCGGCATCGTGTTTTCTATTCTGGCAGGCACGCCCACGGGCGCAACGGTGGTCATCACGGACATGCTGGCATTCGGAGCGTTTTATGTTGCAGGGGCGGCAAAGGGAAAAGAGTAGAGGGAGCTTGCGGTACGTTGCGAACGTTGTCTGTAAACGAGTGCCGTGATTGTCTGGCAAGCTGCCGGCAGCGTTGCAGAAGCGAGAAAAATTTTGCCGAAATACGTTCAGAAAGGTTTTCCTTTTTTTATAGACGTGATAAAATAATAATACAGAAACAAGTACGTCGGTTCCTGTCAGGGAATGCTGTGCCATTTGTCTGTGCTGTTGCCGCAATTCTGCCGCAGCAGCGTAACCGATGCTGCGCAGTGTTTCCAAATATTCGTAAAGGGGGAAATATTGTGAAGAAGTTGATGATGGTTGTGATGGCGATGCTGCTGTCCCTGTCTATGGTCGCCGGCTGCGGAGGCGGAGACAAAAAAGCGGAGCTGATCAAAGGGCTCAAAACGGAAATCGGCACCCTGCTGGGCAATGTGGATAAGCTGGCTGCCGATGAGCTGAAGGGCGATGCCGCCAAGAAAGCTACCGAAGGTTTTAAAGGCCTGATGGACAAGATTGCCAAACTGAAAGAAGCGGCCAAAGGCAATGCGGCGGCGGAAAAAGAAGTGGCCGACCTGATGGGCAAAGCGACCGGGTTATCCGAAAAGATCAGCCGCGGTATAGCTGCTGGCAGCCTGAACATCGATCCCAAGACCTTTAAGATTGAAGATCTGGAAAAGAACGGCTGGGTAGCAATCAAAGACGCAGCCGGCAAAATCACCGGGTACTATGACCCGAAAGACGTTGTAACTGACGATTTAGGCAAAAAAGCCTACGCCTGGATCCTGAAGGTTAGCGAAGACGGCAAGGCGCTGGATTTCTGCAACGTAGCCTTTGACTATGCGGCTGGCAAGGTTGCCCTGAACAAGGAAGCAGTTCTCGAAAACAAGGACGGCGTGTTCAGCTTTGCGGCAGCAAAAGCAGCGATTAAAGAACTGGTTTGGGGCGATGGCGTGACGGGCCTGAGCGGTCTGGACCTGAACGCGATCTTTGAAAAAATTAAACCTCAGGGCTGGGATATGAAGAAACTGGCCGGCGCCGTAGCGGGAGCCGTTGCGGGCGACGCAGCCAAAGCCGGTGACAAAGCTGCTATGGCAAAAGATTTTGTAGTTTTTGCGGATAAGAACGAAGCAACCCTGAAGAAATTAGCGGACTCCATCAATTCCGGTACCATTAACAAAGCGGCGCTGCTGGATCTGGGCAAAAACGCCCTGGCGGAAATCAAAAAAGCCAACGGCGACCTAAATGGCAAATATAAAGACCTGCTGAAACCGGTAGCCAGCATCATGCAGATGCAGGAAGACCGCGCCCAGTGCATGATCGATGGCGTGAACGGCAATGCGGCCCGCTTCGCCGAAGGTGGCAACATGAAGACCAAAGTGCTGGAGCTGCTGGCACAGTTTAAGAAAGAGAACAACCTGTAAGAAGCTAGAAAGAGATACAGTACATTGTATACAGCTTCAGGTTATTAGATCGTATTGCTGAAAGAAATGAAATGAAGTTAATACCCAAAGTGCAGCGGATGAAGAGTCTGCTGCACTTTTCTGTTTGGGGTTATGTCGCTATTAATCCTCGTCCGACCGGGGCAGGCAAATGAAAGTGCAGATGAATTTAACACCGCTTCTTTAACATTGTTCATCAATCCTTTACAAAATGGATGCGACTTTTGTGGTATACTATTTACAAATCCGGCAACAGTAAGCGTGTTGCAGTAAAAACCATCATATAAATCTAATTCATTACAACGAGATGGGAGGAATCACCATGGCTAACAAGTATGCGGGCACACAGACCGAGAAGAATCTGGAAGCGGCGTTTGCGGGCGAATCACAGGCGCGGAACAAGTACACATATTTTGCTTCCAAGGCAAAGAAGGAAGGCTTTGAGCAGATTTCCGCGCTGTTCCTGAAGACGGCGGATAATGAAAAGGAACACGCCAAGATGTGGTTCAAGGAACTGGAAGGTATCGGTACGACAGCGGAAAACCTGGCGGCTGCGGCAGCCGGTGAGAATTACGAATGGACCGATATGTATGAAGGCTTCGCCAAAACGGCGGAAGCGGAAGGCTTTAAGGAACTGGCGGCCAAGTTCCGTATGGTTGCCGCCATCGAAAAACATCACGAGGAACGCTATCGCGCCCTGCTGAAAAACGTGGAGACCCAGGAGGTATTTAAGAAGAGCTCTGTGAAGGTTTGGGAATGCCGTAACTGCGGGCACATTGTGGTAGGCGAGAACGCGCCGGAAATCTGCCCGGTTTGCGCCCATCCCCAGGCGTACTTTGAAATCCACACGGAAAATTACTAAGAAATAAACCGGTCCGCTGCGCATCCGCGCAGCGGCTCTTTCACATTTCAGATTAAATCAAAAGGAGTCCTGAGAATATGTTTCTTGTAGACTGTCATTGCGACACACTGAGCGAGCTGTACAAACAGAATAAGAGCTTGTATGCCAACGACCTGATGCTGGATGCGGAGCGCATTCTGCAGAATGGCGGCGGGCTGCAGTTTATGGCCATGTTCATCCCCACGGAGGTGTTCCGGGCAGGGGCGGGAGCAACTTATACTCTGAAGCTGATCGACACGTACCTGCGCGGCCTGAAGGAACTGGAAGAAAAAGGCGTACAGGCACACCGGATTTTATCAAAGGATGACCTGGCGCAATTACCAAACGGGCAGTTCAATACGCTGCTTGCTATTGAAGAAGGCGGCGCCCTGGACGGCAGCATCGAAGTGCTGCGAGTGTATTATGAGCTGGGCGTGCGCTGCATGACGCT
>CAJODT010000060.1 GCA_905233365.1 uncultured Succiniclasticum sp. | reverse complement strand
GGAAGAATAAGCTCAGTCATTTGAATTTAACAGCTAAAGATACACTGATTAAATGAGCTTGTGCGTTGGCCGAGGGCTTTTTGTGACTGACAAGGATTCCCCGTCTATTTCTGGCAATGCGGGCAATACACGCTGCCGCGCCCACCGACCTTGATTTGTTTCAATATTGTGCCGCACTTTTTGCAGGGAAGGCCTTTTCTGCCGTACACCAGCAGGAAATCTCTATTATTTCCCATCTGCCCGTTCGCGTCCTGATAATTACGGAAAGTGGTTCCGCGGTTACGCAACCCCTGGGCAATCACCTGATTGACTGCCCCGTAAAGCGCATGGATCTGCTTCGCTGTCAGTTTATCCGTGTAACGGGTGGGCCGGATCCCGGCTACCGCCAGCGCTTCGTCCGCATAAATGTTACCCATGCCTGCGATTATATGCTGGTCCAGAAGGAAGTACTTCACCATCTGGTTGCTCTTTTTCAATTTTGCTTTCAGATACGCTTCTGTAAATTCCGGGGACAGAGGCTCCGGCCCCAGGCCCGCATACCCTTTATCCTGCCAGGGGTCGCTGCCGCCGCACAGACATAAGGTCCCAAAGGTACGGATGTCGGTAAACCACAGATCCGTCCCGTCACTCAGGAAAAATCGTATTTTGGCAAAGGGCGGTTCTTTAGCTTTACAAGGTGTGACCAGCAACGCCCCGGTCATCCGCAGATGTGCCAGGATAAAACGCCCGTCATCCAGCAACAGCGTCAGATATTTCCCCTTACGCTGCACATCCACAATCGTCCTTCCTTCTACTCCCGCAATAAACTCCGGCACCCCAGGATGACGTATCATACGGGGCAAGCGGATTTCCGCTTTGACAACGGTTTTACCTTTTATATGAGGAAGCAGGGACAGTCTCGCCTGCTCCACTTCCGGCAGTTCCGGCATGATTGCACCTCCAAACATATACGCAAAACAGCCGTGAAAGTTCCACGGCTGTTGAAGAAAACTGGAATTGCAATTTCAGATTTCATCTTCCCTTATATTGTTTTCATCATGGTCTTTCTGTGGTACATGATGTAATCGGCCCGCTCAAACACCATGCGCAGGTTTTTATCCTGCACCGGGTTGAAAATCGAGCAGCCGAAAGCCACAGCGGTTTCACCCTTTTGCACGTTTTCCGTCATCTGCTGTTCAAATCCGTCCAGCAGCTCGTCCCGGTTGGCGTAATCCTCCCCTTCCAGGATCACGGCAAACTCATCGCCGCCGACACGGTACACCGGGCTGTGCTTAAAGCGCGTACAGATAAACCGGCAGGTCTCCCGGATTGCCTTATCCCCGGCGTCGTGCCCCTGGCTGTCGTTGATCTCCTTCAGGCCGTTCAAGTCGCACACCACCACGCCAAATTCGGAAACCGCCCCGTTGGCAATACGCTCGTCCATACGTTCCTCCGCTTCAAGATACGCGTGTTTACTCTTTACGCCGGTGAGAGGATCGGTGTTGACCTTTTTCATAGCTGACTGCAGCTGTTCCTGCTGGCGCAGCTCCCGCCGCAGCGATTCTTCCATCTGCCGCTGCTGTTCAATTACCTTCCGCTCTGCTTTCAGTTTTTGGAACAAAAGGAACCAACAAAAGGAAATTGATGATGAAAAATACCGCTGTGAGTACAGCAACGACGGCCAGCCAGTGATTCTTCAGGAACTGTGAAAACGAAATCTTCTGGTTCGCCTGGGCATAGGAAGAAAGGGAGGAATCCATGTCTCCCCGTTTGGTCAGGACGACCGTCTTGTTCAGGATGAAATACAGGTCCCGGGCCTCCCGGTTTACCGCAAAGGACAGCGGCATGGACTCGCCGGTAGGCACGAAGAAAAGACCTAACTTCTCAAACATCGGTTCCATGTTGCTGACGCGGTAGTTGCTGACCAGCGCCACATCCGCCTTGCCGGAAGAGACCGCTTCAAAGCACTTATCAATACTGGGAAAATACGCCAGATTACATTCCGGATAGTTATCCTTGACGAAGGTTTCCACATTTGAATTACCGCTGTTTACCGCGATGGTGAGCTTGCTGTTCCGGTTAATGCCCCGGGTATCCGAGGTACGCATAACCGCCTGCATCTCAGTTTTCATTACCGGATTGGTCAGCCGCGCATCGGCCACAACGGCGTCATGGACGCTGAGGTTGACCGGGAAAACGCAATCCACCTTTCCGGTTTTCATGGCTACCAGAGCCGCTTCCGTCGAAGGATAAGGCGCCGTCTCAAAGTGGATATTGGAATTCTTCAGACTGTTTACGGCATGGGCCAGGTAGTCCTTCAGCGCGCCGGTCAGTTCCCCTTTCTTTTCGTCTTTCGCGCAGAACGGGAGATAATTATCCCTGTACCCCACCCGGATCGTTCCGTGTCCCGCCAGCCATTTTTCCTGGGCCGGCGTCAGAAACGCGTTGGTCCGTGTAATGTTAAGATGCTCTTCATACATTTTCTGGTTGAAGAACGGGTCTTCGTCCTGAATGCCGGACAGCGCCCTGTTCAAATCATCCAGCAGGTCCGGCCGGTTCTTATTGACGGCATAGAAAAAATCCGAGGAACCCACCTTGCATACAGGAACCACTTTCTCTTTCGCGCCAAAGGTGTTGGTCGAAGTGTAACCGTCAATCTTGCCCTGGGACAGCATGTCCATGGATTCGGCTTCTTCCACTGTCAGCGGAACGACTTCCAGTGTGAGTTTATTCTTCTGCGCCCAGTCTCTCAGATACCCTTCCTGTACGCTTCCCTTGTTGACTCCGATCCGTTTTCCATTGAACGTTTTCAGGTCTTCCGGATTGATCGCCTTGTTATCCGCGTTAATATACACATAGTATGATTCCGCGCCCATAGGCAGATCTGGGAAGAGCATGGACTCCGTGCGTTCTTTTGTATAGGAAACGTCGCTCAGCAGATCGATTTCGCCAGCCTTCAGCTTCTGCAGCAGGTTTGGCCAGCTGTCCTCCACATATTCGTAGGTCCAGCCCGTATGCGCGG
This sequence comes from uncultured Succiniclasticum sp., assembly GCA_905233365.1. Taxonomy (GTDB): domain Bacteria; phylum Bacillota; class Negativicutes; order Acidaminococcales; family Acidaminococcaceae; genus Succiniclasticum. The sequence continues at coordinate 16,333 of CAJODT010000060.1, read as the reverse complement.
AAATCTTATTCTGGTATTCGTAGTCGATACCGCAACGTCGTCCGTACCGGTCCCGGAAGCAGAATGTGGATTCAAACCAGCCGACGCGCACCACCTTCCGCTGGGTTGAATACGCATAGACCGATAAGGGTACTATGATACTGACCGCGAGCAGCACGCACAGGACAAACCGCAGTATTCTGTTACAGCGCATCGTCACAAACCTCCAAAAACCCGGATTTCAAAATACATACTGATTACGGTTTTTGAAACCTTGGGAAGTATAGTTTACTAATTGTATGCAGTATACCACAGTATACTGCAAATGGAAAGCCTTAATCAAAAATGCAGATGGAGGCACTGGATTTCTCCTGCCCTTTTCTGATGACGGCAGCGATCAATCCTGTGCTTTCCGGTTTGACTGCCCGGTTCTTTACTGGGCGTCCTTCAGCTTTATGCAATACTCTTCAAAGGCTTTCTGGGCTCCCCAGGACGAAAAGGCGAACTCCTGATATTTGCCCCGGTCCCCCTTCCAGTACAGGAACAGCCAGGGACCCCGTCCGCCGCTTTCCGTGTGTTCTTTTCGTTTTTCCACCTTGCCGCCTTTTACCAGATCAAAAAACGCCGCCCACTGTTCGTCTGTCAGCTTCACCGAACCGGATACCGTAATATCCTTTTCCCTCAGGGGCCAGTGCCGCCCTTCTCTTTTTTCATGATAGAACCAGTGGGCTCCGTTATCTTCATAAAAACGGTACCTCTGGAAAAACGGAGGGTTGGTAGAAGAATCATAGGTGAAATAGAAATCCGTAATGTCCTCCTGCGCGATGTCTGCGCCAACGGTCATCACCCCGTTATTCAGAAAGAGGTTTATCGTATTTTTTACGGTTCCCGCTTCCGCCCCGGACGGGAACAGTACAAATACGAACAAAACCAACGCAATTACGCCGGATAATACTTTCATCATAAAACCCTGCCTCCTTCATTTTAACGCCAGCGTTCTGCTGCGGCGTCTCTTTAACAACCCCCGATATATTTATGCAAAACCCGTAACAGCTCAGCCGGATTAAAGGGTTTCGCAATGTGACCGTTCATCCCTGCGGCAAGACAGTCCCGGACATCTTCTTCATAGGCGTTTGCGCTCATGGCGATGATCGGCAGCGATGCATATGTGTCGCCCAGCCCGCGAATCGCCTTTGTCGCTTCATATCCGTTCATAACCGGCATCTGGATATCCATCAGCACGGCGTCATAATAACCGGGGCCTTTTTCCCGTACGGCTTCCAATCCGATCTTGCCGTTTTCAGCCTGCTGCACTTCAGCCCCGTACTGCTCAAGAATCATCCTGGCGATTTCCGCATTGATTTCATTATCTTCAACCAGAAGGAGCCTGTGGCCTGCCAGGTCTGCTGTCTCATTATGATCCGCGCTTGCCTGTTCCTCCGTCTCCAGAGCTTCCAGTTCTAATTCCACAACAAATTCAGAGCCTTCTCCCAGCTTGCTCTTAACGGAAATCGTACCGCCCATCATGTCCACGATCTTCGCGGTAATCGCGAGCCCCAGTCCGGTTCCCTGGATGCGGTTCACCGTCGTCCGTTCCGCGCGGGTAAAGCTTTCAAAAATATGCGGGAGGTAATCCTCTTTGATCCCGATACCCGTATCCCTGACGATAAAACGGTATTTGTTCTTCGCCCCCGGCAGGGGGATCTCCTCTGCGATCAGATCCACCGTCTTGCCTGACGGGGTATATTTGATCGCGTTACTAATAATATTGATAATGATCTGCTCAAGGCGAAGCTCGTCTGCGTTGACCCTGTAGTGTTTTACGCTCTCATGGCAGTACGTGATAATCAGGAATTTCTTTTTAGCCTGCAGCGCGGTAATATCCTCAACACGCCTGAACAGCGCGGCCAGGTCGCAGGGCCCGCAACTGATCTGCATTTTACCGCTCTCGATCTTGGAAATATCCAGAATATCGTTGATAAGGGACAGTAGATAATGACTGGACGAACCGATCTTATCCAACGCGTCCGCAACGGTTTCCGGCTTATCCTGATGGGTTTTGGCAATATTCGTATACCCCACGATGGCGTTCATCGGCGTGCGGATGTCATGGGACATATTGGCAAGAAAATCATTCCTGGCGCTGGTTTGCGCCTCCCTGACGCGCTGCTGGTATTCCTGTTCGCGTTCCATCTGCGCTTCAATATTGTTTGTGCCGATAATCAGGTGCCGCCCGTCGTCGTCCTCCAGCAGCGTCGCTTTCATACTGACCCAGACCGGGGTATCCCCGAACATCAGCCGGTATTTCATGGTGAAGATTTTGTCACGTTCCAGAATGGACATGACATTTTCCCTGTAAAAGGTGCCCATAAACCGTTCCCGGTCGTCTTCAAACAGCAGCCGCGACATGTTTCTCCGGCTCATGTTGAAGAAATCTTCCCCTGATTTTTCCACCCCCAGCATGTCGTATTCTTCTGTAGCAGAATACTCGACGAAATGATCGGTATTCAGATCGACTACGTAGATACTGAAATAATCCCCGGCCAGCGCTGTGGCCACACGGCCAAAGGTAATGCTGGCATGGTGCGCCGTTTCAAAGGCTTCCATCGCTTTCATCTGCTCGTCCACGCTGCTGATGCCGATGACAATATGATGTCCTTCCTTTTCAATCATGCGTGTGACCTTCAGATGGACATGCGTGGGCACGTCTTTAAACAGCAGGCGGAAGGTCAGCGTGTAGATGCCGTGGGCATCAATCAACTCAAATTCTTCAGCCGTAAGCTTTGCGGGTTTGTTGATCACACTGTCCGGTACACCGATTTTGCCCACATCGTGCAGAAGCCCTATCATATAGATTTCGTCCTGCTCCGGTTCGGAGTAGCCCGCGCGTTCCGCAATCATTCTCGCATACCCGGCCACCCTTGACGAATGGCCGTTGGTATAGTTATCCTTCGCATCTATGGCTGACGCAAGCGAACTGACAATCTGGATGTTCATCTCTTCGACTTTTTCCCGGTAAATCTGTTCGTTCTTGTAGCCGACATAGTAAAAGAACGAAATCAGGCAGAAGGTGATGACAGAGACCAGAATGTTGACTGCCAACTGTGAATTGACTGCTTCAAAAAGCTCTGTACTGCTAATCACAATGACTGAATACCATTGCCCCATGACAGGGGAGATAAACAGCGTACAATCCGTACCGTCTATTTTTGCCGTAATCCGGCCTTCTCTCGTATTCAGGATTTTGTTTAACAGTTCCTGGTCATAAACATCCGCAACTTTCTTCCCGTTAAGTCCTTCTTCCCGGTGCGCTATGATAAATCCGTCATTGTTGATTACCATCCCATAGCCTTTTTCGGCAATCGAGACCTACTGGGTAACCTCTTTAATATGTTTGACGATTACATCCAGGCAGACCACGTTTTTAAGTTTGTCATTTCCTCCTTTATTGGTATCCGAAATACGTTTGGCGATGGTAACGACGACCTGGCCTGTCTGTGCGTCCACATATGGCGGGACAATAACCGTCTCTCCGTTGGCTTTCACCGCGTCTTTGTACCAGTCCCTTGACGTAGGTTCATAATCTGCAGGCGGCACCCAGCCCGAGCCGTCCATGTATTTTCCGTTGATAAAGGCATAGATTCCGGTAAAGTTTTCATCAAACTGTTCTGACTGCATCTTTGTCTGATCGGTAACATATTGATAGATTTCCTGTTCGGAACGGCCGTTCTTTTCCATAATGTCAACACTGTCGGCGGCAACCCGCAGTGTCGTCACCGCCAAAGTCAGATAGTTTTCAAGCTCTGTGGCGTTCGTCTTGACCTCCTGCTCACCGTTCTCGTACACATTGATGACAGACGCATTATGCAGGATAACATTATTATAGACCACGGCAAACACAGTTAAAGCAAGTGTGACGCCAATCGTAAAGATAAAATTTAACCGGCTGCGTTTGCCTGCGCTCATTTTTCTCCTGTTTCTAAATACAAGGAGATAAAGTGCAACAAGCAGAAACAGCACCGCTATAACCAAAAAATAAGTCATCCGTTTTCCCCTCGTTCAGTTTTATACAAATCAGTTCGGACTAATTATATCATGAGTAATCCCGACTTGACAAACATTAGCAGGATTTAACATACATATCCTTCCATGCGATTACCTCTTTCCCATCGCAAAAGCAAAGGCTTTTACCATCCTACATGTCGAATTACTGAACCGGCTTTTTGGTTTTCAATCCGAAGTCCCGCCGCCAGCAGCAATGTCAGTATTCCGCTGGCAACTGCTGAAACGGGAGCCATCAGCCAGACACCGTTTAAACCCCAAAATTCAGTAAGGATAAACAGGAACGCTATCGGGAATACTAACGTCCCGAACAGCGATACCAGTAACGAACGTACCGGTCTGTCCAATGCAGTAAAATGCGATGAAAAACACATGTCGATCCAGCCTGCCAGGTACGAAAACGAAAACAGCTTGATGGCAACAATGCTGACTGTCAACAATTCCGTATCCCCGGGCTTAATGAAGATATTTGCCACACAGGGCCCTGCCAGCAGCATAAACAGAAATGCCGCAACCGAAGCAGCAACGGTAGCAATAAGGACACGTCGGAATATCGCGCGCATCCTGTCAAACAAGCCTGCTCCGTAGCAATAACTGATGGCAGGCTGCAGCGAATCGCAGATACCGAAGTTCAGCATACCGATAATACTGTCCACATACATAACAATGGAAAACGCCGCAACTGCCGTCGTTCCCCCGTATTTTAACAGGAACAGGTTCATGACGACGCTCATAACGGAGTTAGCAATGCTGCTGAAAAACTCGCTTGTGCCATTGGCCGCAATACGCAAAAACTGCACTGCCGGAATCGTTTCGTTTGTATAATACACATCCATCCGCCGTCCTGCAAAAAGAGCCAGCGTGACCACAGAGCCCAGCGCAATGGACGCGCAGCTTGCCACCGCAGCTGCTTTTACTCCGTAATGAAGGACTGCGATCAGGATAAAGTCCAGAACTACGTTGGCGACCTGGGAAACAATATTAATAATCATGCTGGCCCGTTGTTTGCCGCAGACACGCAAGAAATTGTCTGTTGCGTAATACACCGGCACCAGCGGCGCAAAAATTGCATAGACCTTTAGATAGTCTGTCGCGTACGGGATCGCCTCCTTGCCTGCTCCCGGAGAAATCAGGGCAACAAATTCACTGGCGAACAAATATCCCAGCACACCGATAAAACAGGAACACAGTATAATGAACTTTACAGAAAATGAAAAGACTCTCGATGCTTCTTCCTGCTTTTGTTTGCCGAGAAGAATGGAAATATTCACCGACGCGCCGGTTGCAATCATGTTGGACAGGGCTTCAACAATCATAATGACCGGCATAACCAGATTCACCGCGGCAAGCGCATCTTCACCCAGGTAACGCCCCACGAAGACTCCGTCAACAACAGAATAAAGCGCACCGAACACAGATGTGACAACTGCAGGTATTGCACAGCGAAAAAACAGCTTCGTCAGCGGCATCTCCCTGAACATTCCGGAATCCATACGACCTCCAAATAAAAAAACGCCCAGTCTCTGCTTAAAGCAAAAACCGGGCGCACCCGACACCTTATCTGACAGGCGGCCTGCAGGCATCTGCCTGCGATCCCCAGCGCTGCGGCGCTCTGTCCTCCGGTGACCACTATCTTAATAATTGTAACCATTTTCTGTTTACACAGAACAGGCTATATGCATTATAGCAAATATATTCCAATTTATCAATTTTCAAAAACCAAAAAGCGAACAAACAGATAAACCTGATGCATGTTAAAGCATCAGGCTTTGCTGTTTTTGTTTTAGTACACGTGCTCTACATGCCGCTGGCCGTTACGATCACACCAAATCCTGTCCAGGTGTTTATTGCCATGCTCATCATGCCAACTGTGTTCTTTTTCAAGAACATAATCATGATGATGTCTGAACCCATGCGATGCTGTATGGAATTCAACTCTATCCGGAACCGGTAACGAGTCATGAAGCCTTGGAGCAGCTTCTACGCTGAACATGCCCATGATACCGGCCAAAGCAACAACAACCATTGTTCCTCTCATCATTTTCTTCATATCAATCGCCTCCTATACTTGCAAAACACTCTTTATTTCACAGACCACACGAAACTCCAAAACATAAACGAATCATCAAACCCTAAATTGCAATCTTTGCCGAAGTCCATATCAATACCTCCCTTTATTACTCACCATGTAGTCAGCAAATCGTAGTTGCTGATTTAAATATGTTTTCTATACCCTAACGGGTATCTGTATTTCTTGGTTGCATTATACCCATAGGGGTATATGTTGTCAAGAGGTAAATAATATTTTTTTTAAATTTTTTAGAAAAAAAAGAAAAACAGCGGAAAACGTCCTCATACAAGGCCCCGCTGTCCTGCAAATACGATTTGCTTTTGACTGGCTGTTGTTTATCTCATGTTGGCGAAGCGCTCCAATGCTTTCGTAAAATGCGCAATGGTCCTGTCTGCATCTCCTTTTTCAATTCCTTCCCGGACACAGTGCCTGATATGGCTTTCCAGAACCACCTGCCCCGCCTTATGGAGCGCAGACTTTGCAGCATTAATCTGTGCCAGGATATCTTCACAGGGAATGTCTTCATCAATCATCCGGTCAATAGCCTGAATCTGCCCGATAACCTTCTTAAAGCGACGGTGCACTTTGAATCATATTAATTGACCTCCACCGTGCCGCGTAACATTGCGGCATATGTTTACGGAAACACTGATTGATCAGCGTCTCCTTATATTATTTTAGGCACTCGCGCAACGTGGCCACCATATCCGGAATATTGATAGGCTTGGCGATGTGCCCGTTCATACCCACGTCCAATACATGCTGGATATCCTCTGCAAAAGCATTCGCCGTCATTGCGATAATAGGGATTCGGGACAGTTCCGGATCCGGCAGGGCGCGGATTGCTTTCGTGGACTCGTACCCGTTCATCACCGGCATCTGGATATCCATCAGCACGCCGTTGTAATAACCGGGGGCAGACGCCGCCACTTTATCCAGGGCGATCTTGCCGTCTTCCGCCGTTTCCACCTTGAAGCCCAGTTCCATCAGGATCATCTGCGCAATTTCCCGGTTGATCGCATTATCTTCTACCAGCAGCAGTCGTTTATTACTGAAGTCCGCCCGAAGCGTGGGCGCTTTGTTGTCCTCAACCGCTTCCGTTTCCGGTTCGTCCTCCGCCAGCGGGAACCCGAGACGAATGATGAACTCCGTACCTTTTCCCTTCTCCGTAACGACATCAATCGTACCGCCCATCAGATCCACGAGGCTCTTTGTGATAGCCATCCCCAGACCCGTGCCCTGGATGTTTGCCACCGTTTCCGTCCGTTCCCGTTCGTACGCCTCAAACACCCTGGCGGCAAATTCCGGGCTCATGCCGATACCGGTATCCTTCACGCTGAGAGTATAGAAACCGGTTTCCCCGTCGGCGCCGGTCTGATGCAGCGTCACCGCAATATTCCCGCCCTGGGGCGTAAACTTGAAGGCGTTGCTGATCAGATTCAGCAGGATCCGGTTCAGACGGCTCACGTCGCACATTACCGTCCGATTGGTAACATCCACTGCGGTTACCGTGTAATGCAGTCCCTTGGTCTCCATCTGAGTGAGGAACATGTCCCGCACTTCATCCATGGTCTTTACAATATTCGTCTTCTTCGGTTCCAGTTCAATCTTGCCGCTTTCGATACGGCTCATATCCAGCACGTCGTTGATCAGCGCCAGAAGGTGCTGGCTGGAAGTTTCAATCTTTGTCAGATACTCTGCCGCTTTCGGCGACAGGTCTTTCTCCTTGCGCGCCAGCATGGTGTATCCGATGATCGCGTTCATCGGCGTACGGATATCATGGCTCATGTTGGAAAGGAATGTACTCTTGGCGCGGGTGCTGCGCTCCGCCTCCATCTTTTTCCCTTCTGTCTTCTGTTCCCGGTCCAGGATAAGGCGGAAGACCATGAACAGGATCAGCATTACGACGACAGTCATAAAGAACATTAGCGCAATGTCCCTGTTCAGCTCGCTGCCCAGCCTGCCTGAAATTTCACTGTGAAAGAAATCCCGGGATTCCTGCCACTGTTCAAAATTCATCACTACGCCGTATGTACGCAGATTGGTCATATTAAATAAATTGATGGACTCCAGGGCGGCATCCGCCGCGTTTTTAAATTCCTGCCGGATCCAGATGGTGGAGGCGAATGTAATCAGGAACACCAGCCACAGCCATACCTGGGTAGCCTTACCCAGCCGGGCTTCCCTGTCATTCCGCAGCAGGACCAGGAACATCAGGGATCCCAGCACAGACCAGATGACGAAAATAGCATAGGATTCCACCGACAGGGAGGATTCAGTTCCGGAATGAGGAAGGAAAAGATAGGCGCTGAACAGGATAGCAACCACTGTACCCGTCATACCGGTAATCCGGATTTTTATGTTCCCTTCCCGACAGGCACAACGATAGGCGGTATAGGAAACATACCCGTACACAATGGTCGCCCCGATAGTGGTCACGTCCACGATCCACGCCACGGCAGTACGGCCAAGGAACGGAATGAATAAGGAAAACAGCAAAATAAACAGGATCGCGTTCCGGGGAACGCCCTTGTCATTCAGTCTTCCAAACCAGCCGGGCAGCATCCTGTCTTCCGCCATAGCGTACAGCAGACGGCTGGCCGCTACATAGTTACCCAGAATGCCGGTAAAAATTGCTGCCAGAACCGTGATGCCGATAAGGAACAGCCCCTTCTTCCCCATAAGGGAAGAAGCAGCAAAGAAAGTAGGCAGTTTTTTAATGCCGAACATAAAATCCAGATCGTTCACATATCTGTACCACGTGGTATGATTGCGGTCCGGCAGCACGGAAGCTGCCAGGACGGTAGTCATAATATAAGCCAGAGCGGCACAGATGACAGCCACTGTCATAACAGAAAACGCTTTTTTAACAGAGAAGCGGAATTCCCCGGCGGAATGGGAAATGGATTCAAATCCCACAAAAGCCCAGGGCGTCACCGCCACGATTCCCAATGTCCCCACAAGGGGCGAATATTTTGGAGAAAAGGCCGGGGCAAAATGCTGCAGGTTATTCCCGTACTTCGCTACGACAGATCCGAAACAGATACATATCCCCGCAAAAAGGATAACCGCCAGAATGATCTGCATACGGCCCGCCAGCTTGCCGCCGCCCATACAGACCAGGGCAAACACAACCAGCGCCGCCATCACCACCAGGGCTTCCCCTAAATACACTTCATAATTCAGAATCGTGTAGTGAAAGCCAAACTGCAGAGTATTCTGAAACAGACGGCGGCCCAGCAAGGACAGGGCCGTGGCATTGGCCCATAGGACCGAAATGTAAGCCAGCATCAAAAACCAGGCGCTGAGAAAACCATGGTCGTAGCCCAGTTCCTTTTTCGTATAGGTGAAAGAGCCGCCGGCATCCGGATAGCGCTGCATCATATGATAATAGTTCGCGCCGATGATCCCCATAAGCGCTGCTCCGATAAGCATAGCCAGCGCCGTTCCCATCGGTCCGGCCACTGGCAGGAACAGGCTGCCGGGCATTACAAACGCGCCCCAGCCTACCGCACAGCCAAAAGCCAGCGCCCACGCCCCCAGCGGAGACAGATAGTGCTGCAGTCCGGGCTGGTTTCCCTGCAGGATTTCTTCATTATTATTTGGCATAATTACAGCCCCCCTTCCCGCGCCTGCACATGAAACGGAATGCAGGTCATGCTGTAATCTGAATTTTTAATATTATATGTAATTATATCACATCTTACGGAATCCTTCGAGTAAAATATAAGGCATCCCCGTTAAATAGCTTGACCTTTTCCTTAAAGCCTGATTATAATATAGTTGATAAGGCGCTGATTCATTTGCGCTTCCTTAAGCAACCGCAATACAAAAAAGCAGGATACATTTCGCAATACATCTTGCGCGTTTCAGTAAGTTCACGATGATCGATCGTACGGAGGCAGGTAAAATGAAATATAAGGCAATCGCCGCGCTGACATTATGCGCCCTGGTACTCTTTACCGGCTGCGGCAGCACGCCAAAAAACGAGGGAAATGAAAAGAACGCAAAACCTGCGGCAACCGAACAGGTAAAACCGGCCGCGGAAAAAGGCGCGGAATCAAAAGCGCCTGCACAGAATGCGGGCAACGCAAAAGAGCAGAAAGCGCTGGGAGCCCTTACGCCGGATCAGGCGCTGGAGTATATGAAGACCACAAAAAACCTGGTCATTGTTGACGTGGCGCCGGACAAAGCTTACAAAAAAGGGCACTTTATCGACGCCATCCACATCCCCATCGAAAGCATCAGCAAAGAAGAAGAGGACAAACGCTACAGGGAACTACCCGCCGGAAGGCCGGTGCTGATCCACTGCCGCCGTTCCATCTTTGCGCCTGGCGCTTATAAACGCGTCAGGGAACTGCGCCCCGACATTCCGGAAATATCGTACATAAACGGGTTACCGCTGTTCAAACCCTACAACGAATGGAAAACCATGCAGGGACAGTAAGGATAGCTGATGCATTCCTTTACCCAATTGTCGGCGCGTTGCTGCAATGAACCGCCAGCCTGTTGCGGATACACCCTGCTCCGTTACGCACAGCCAGACAGAACCAATTAGCCATCATAAATTACGGCTCCGCGCCGCTGGAACAATACCAGCAACCCGGAGCCGTTTCGTTTTCAGCCTACTCTCTCGTCTTCGCGCCCATGCTCTTTAAATGCATCTTCCGTTTATACATCAGACCGTCGGCCCGCTCAAACACATCGTGCACGTTTTTATCCTGCCCGGGAATGTAATCGGAAAGACCCACCGATACGACGACCTTTCCCTCTTCCTTCACATTGGCTTCCACCTGCCGATTAAAGGAATCCATGCACTTCTGCCGTTCATCAAAGCCCTGGGCTTCCAACACAACGACAAATTCATCGCCGCCGGTACGGAACACCGGACTGTGTTTGAAGTTCTGGCAGATCAGGTTGCTGGCTGCACAGATATATTCATCGCCGGCCTTATGGCCGTAGGTATCGTTGATATGTTTCAGTCCGTTTACATCGAAGACCAGAAGCGCAAATTTCTCCATGACGCCTTCCTGGATTTTCAGATCCATCAGGTTCAGCGTGTCCAAATAAGCCTGTTTGCTCTTCACCCCGGTCATGGCGTCCTGGTAAGCTAACGCTTTCGTGACGTTCAGTTCCAGTTCCGTCTCCTCCGCACGTCTGCGCACAATCGTGTAATTGGAGAAAAACATGCCCAGAGAAAAGACGATCAGGAGCAGCACGAAGGAGTTGTTATGCATCCGGTCTGTAGCATTGGCGTCCCGGAGCTTCTTAATATATACCTCCTCGCCCATCTGGTACGCTTCCGCAGGCGCATGCCCCCGGTAAAAATCTCGAATTTCCTCCATCGTTTTATCGGCATAGTCCTGGTTCATATGCCGCATCCAGCTCAGGGACACGAAGGTGATGATCCCCATCAGGGCGATCCAGGCAACCACGGAACGGCCAAACACTCTGGCGTAGTCGCGGTGCAGCACGTTCCGGAGGAACAGGAATCCGCAGACAGACCAGATGGTAATCAGGAAATAGGTTTCCGATTCCAGCGTGTCATAACTTAATATTTCTGGGAAAAGCTGCAAGAGCCCGAATACGATCATGACCGCCATACCGACCATACCGGTAACCCGTTCCGTTTTCTTTCCCTGCGTTTTGGCCAGCGTGTAAGCAGCCGCAGACACAAGCCCGTATACTATAACGGCGGCAATGGACAGCACGTCCACGATCCAGCCCACAGCCGTACGTCCCAGCAGAGGAATCCACACAGACAGGATCATGATCAGCAATACCGCGTTCTCCGGATTTCTCCGCTTGTTCAGCTGCGCAAACTTATCCGGCAGGACTTCGTCTTTAGCGACATGGTAGAACAGGCGGCTCAGCGCCACGGTGTTACCGATAAGGCTGGTCAGGACCAGCGAGAACAGGGAGGCGGCCATGATGTAAAGACCGGCATCGCCCAGATAATACTGCGCCGCAAAAAAGGGCGGAAGCGTCTTGACCCCGACGCCGGAAGTTCCCAGATGCTTCAGGTATTCCAGCCAATTCCCGAATTCCGACGGATACGCCGAAATCGACAGCAGGATTACAAAAATATACAGCAGCGTAGTCGTCAGCACCGACACGCCCAGCACGCTGAACGAATGCTTCCGGTCAAACTTAAACTCCCGGCAGGAATGGGATATATTTTCAAACCCGATGAAGGCCCAGGGCGTAATCAGCGAGATAGCCACCACCTGGGAAAAGATATCCTGGTCCGGGATAAAGGACGGCTGCAACGTAAAGACTGCCGCATCCCGGTGCATCAGCGCCGTTCCCAGACAGAACGTGATGCCCAGGGTAAAAGTCAGCGCCAGCAGCACCATCAGGCGTACCGCATGCCGTTCCCTCTTCATACACAGGAGACCCGTCAGCAGGATGATTCCCATGGTCAGGATGACTTCCCCCGCATAGATCTTATAATCAAACACCGTGTACAGATATCCGAACTGCAGCACATCGCCGAAAAAGTTACGGACAAAGATAGGGACCGACGTAGCGTTGGCCCACAGCATGGCCAGATAGGCCAGCCCCACGTACCAGAAACTCAGGAAGGCGCGATCGTAACCGAACACTTTCTTTACATAGGTGTACACGCCGCCGGCTGCAGGGAATTCATTCATCAGGTAATGATAATTGCGGCTGATGAACAGGATGATGACCATGCCCACCAGCATACCCAGCGCGCTTCCCATGGGCCCGGCCTTTTCCAGGTATAAAGTCGTAGTAAACAGGAACGAGCCCCATCCGATTGCCGTACCCACCGACAGCGACCATGCCCCGATCGGTGACAAATACGCCTCAAGCCCCTCTTCGCGTTCTTTAACTGAACCGTACTCTTCCATATAATAACCGTTCTTTCTGCAGGAACGCCGACGATTACTTCCCCCGGACGCTTCCGCGTTTTCTGAAACCGTTTCAGGTTACTCCCTGCCAAAAAGGAGATAAAATTACAACTATAGCATTATTTTATCACAACTTAAACAGGTTGTCATTAAAGAAGTAAGAAAAATACGGACAGTCTGCCGGACCATCCGCATTCGCTTATACTCTGATTTTCAATTCTTATTCCCGCGATACCGCGCCCATCTCTTTTAATTTCCGTTTCCGTTTATACATAAGCGCATCGGCCCGTTCAAAAACTGCCTTAAGCTTCCGGTCCTGTCCCGGACGGTAATCCGCCATCCCTGTGGAGACAATGACCTGTTTCGTACGGATATCCTCCTCCACCTGCCGGTCCAATGCTTCCAGGATCGCTGTCCGCTGTTCATAGTCATACCCCTTCAGTATCACCACGAATTCATCGCCGCCGATACGGAAGACCGGGCTGCGCTTAAAGCTGTTGCAGATCAGCACGCTGGCCGAGCGGATGTATTCGTCCCCCGCCTTGTGACCTTTTGTATCGTTGATGCGTTTTACCCCGTTCAGATCGCAGACGACTACCGCGAAATGGTCTGCCCTTCCCTCTTCGATAGCCGCATCCATCTCTTTTTCCCTTTCCGTAAAGGCGAGTTTGCTCTTGACTCCGGTCAGCGGATCCCGGCCGGCCAGTTCTTTCGTCGCGCCAAGTTCCTGTTCTGTCTCCCGGTTTCGCCTTGCCACAACGGAATAGTTGTTGATGATCATCCACAAAGAGAAAAGGAACAGTGCAATGACAAGGGAAGAACGTTTTGTATCATAATCTTTCAGCCCTTCCATCTGCTTTGCGATGAATTCTTCCTCCCCGTACTGATAGGCTGAAGACGGCGCTGTCCCGTTATGATAACTGTATATATTCGAAACTACCGTATTGGTGTAATCCTGATTCGCGCGATGCAGCCAGCTCTGGGCCATAAAGAAGATCAGCGCGCTGAACCCGATCCACACTACGATGGATTTTCCGAATTTACGCGCCGCGTCCCGAACCAGCACATTGCGAAAGAAGATGATCCCCAGGATCGCCCAAAGCATGAACAGGAAATAGGATTCCGTAGCCATGGATTCGGTATTGAAAACGGCAGGAAACAGTTCCACGATACCGAATCCGACCATCAGCGCCATGCCGGCCATACCGGTAACGCGCTCCACCCGGTCCCCGTTTTTCCCGGCGCAGCGGTAAGCCGCAGCCGAAATAAACCCGTACACGATAACCGCTACCACCGTATTTACGTCTACAATCCAGCCGATGGCGATCCGGCCTAAAAACGGAATGATCAGCAGGGAGAGCATCACAATAAGGTGAAGCGCATTTTCCGGCATGCATCTGGTATTCAGCACAGCAAACCGGTCAAATAACACTTCCTCTTTTGCCAGTTCGTAAATCAGCCGGCTGATGGCCACCAGATTGCCGATGAGGCTGGTGACGATCAGGGACAGCAGGGCCAGCGCCAGCAGGACGACGCCCACATCGCCCAGATAATAGTTACCTGCATAGAAAGGCGGCAGGGCGTCCAGGCCTTTCATGCTGCCAAGATTTGAAATATAGGCAGGCCAGGCCCGGAATTCTGAAGGCCAGACAGTAACAGACAGCAAAATCACACAAATGTACAGGATCGTCGTAACTACAATGGCCGTCGCCATCACACGGAAAGACCGGTTCCGCGGAAACGAGAATTCCCCGGAAGAATGGGATATATTCTCAAATCCGATAAAGGCCCAGGGAGAGATCAGCGCGATGCGAAGCACCTGAAGCGCCATGCTCTGGTCCGGCATCATAAGAGGTGAAAAATCGTGGATCCCGGCGTCCCGTTTCAGCATGGCAGCCAGAAAACAGAATACGATCGCCCCAATGAACAAGGCTACCAGCGCAACCATGATCTTCGCTGCCAGCCGCCCTTTTTTCATGCACAGGATACCGGCCAGCAGAATGGCAAAGGCAGAAAACAATCCTTCGCCCAGATACACTTCCGTACCGAGCAGGGAATAAATATGACCAACACGGAAGAAATCCCCAATAAAATACCGGGCAAACAACGGCAGCGACGTGGCGTTGGCCCAGAACATGGCCACATAGGCCAGCAGCAGCAGCCAGGCATTCAGGAATGCGTTATCGTAACCAAAGGTATTGGCCATATAGGTGTACGCGCCTCCCGGTCCCGGGTAACGGTTCATCATATAATGATAGTTGCGGGCAATAAGCAGCATGATGACCATGCCCACAAGCATTCCCAACACGCTGCCCAAGGGTCCCGCCTGCGCCAGATACAGATTCCCTGTTACCACAAACGAGCCCCATCCGATGGCCGTGCCGGTTGAGAGAGCAAAGGCCGCCGCAGGAGACAGGTACGGTACTAACTTTTTATCATCCATCTTTCAGATATACCTCTTAATGTCATATCAATCCAATTCAGATAGCAGAACCGGAACAGTAAAACCGGAAAGTTCTTCACCTTACAGTTTTTATTGTTTCACTGTTTTTTCTGATTTCAGTACAATGTTGTAACAATACAATAGTATAGTTAGTATAGTTAGTATATCATAAACGTAAAATACTGTCACTATATTTATCAGGATCCTGAAAATTGCGGTTTTCCCAGCTTGTCCCTGTAAATCGTCCTGCACGCAGGACAGGCCCAGAAAAATCCATATTTACCTTTCTT
The DNA here is from genome assembly GCA_905233365.1 of uncultured Succiniclasticum sp. Taxonomy (GTDB): domain Bacteria; phylum Bacillota; class Negativicutes; order Acidaminococcales; family Acidaminococcaceae; genus Succiniclasticum. The sequence continues at coordinate 613 of CAJODT010000060.1, read as the reverse complement.
CTTTTCCAGGATGGCCTTGTCATGCGGACAGTATTCGATAACAGGGTTGCCTGCCTTATCCACGGCATAGTACACCGTTTTTCCGGTAACCGGGGACACGCACTGTTTATCATCGCAGACATAAAAATACCGTTTCGTTTTGGGCGAATAATGCCGGTTCAGCGTCTCTTTCCCGCAGACGGGACAGGTACGGGCCGGAACCGCTTCCACCTGAGGCGTCATCTCCGGCTTCCCATCTGTTCCTAGGTACATAGACCTGCAGATCGATCCGGTCAGCCAGAGGGCCGGATATCTTCCGCTGCTACCGCTCGATTTCAAAGGGGCGGCAGGTACATTCTCTGGATTCATCCCCCAGGAACCCGCGGGGACAGGGATTTACACATCAGAGATACAAAGGAAGCAGGTAACTTCTTTATCAAAGGGGCTGTAACAAAATAGGTCCATTATCGGCATCCGAAAGGATGCCGATTTTTCTATGCCAAAAAGAAAAAAGAGGCCCCGAAAGACCTCTCCTTTACAGTTATAAACGGATTCTTCGCAGAGGAAACGATGCGGTATACAAAGAATTGCTGTTTCTGGCATTGGGTTTTAACATCCGAAAGTTGCATAACCG
>CAJODT010000059.1 GCA_905233365.1 uncultured Succiniclasticum sp. | reverse complement strand
TTCCGCATCCACGGCGGACAGAGCACAGCTTTCGGAAGCCAGTATGTATGCATTGCCCCGTTTCCCCAGACAGAGAGGCTTTAATCCGTATGGGTCCCGCAGGCCGATCAGTTTCTGGGGGCTCATAATTACCAGTGCATAAGACCCGGATAATTTCCGGGCGGTAGCCAGCACCGCTTCCTGTATCGTTTGCGTATGGACGCGTTCTCTGGCAAGGTAAAAGGCGATGACTTCCGAATCGGTGGTGGTGTGAAACACGGCGCCGTTCTGGATTAGTTCCCATTTCAGGTCGGCCATGTTCACCAGATTCCCGTTGTGGGCTAACGCCAGTGTCCCTTTTATATAGGAAATTGCCAGCGGCTGGGCGTTCTCCGGACGGGAACTGCCGGTGGTGGAGTAGCGCACATGTCCAATGCCCAGATTTCCCGGCAGGCTTTCCAGATTCTTTGCGTGGAAAACTTCGCTGACAAGGCCTGCGTCCTTGCGGCAGCGGTAATTGCCAATGGGGCCCTTTGTATCGGAGATGGCCATGCCGCAGGCTTCCTGTCCCCGGTGCTGCAGGGCTGTAAGCCCGTAATAGATGGAATGGGCCACGTCGCCGCCTTCCGGGTCAAAGATACCGAATACGCCGCATTCTTCTTTCACTTTATCCATGTTGCACGCTTCTTTCTGGTTAAACATTATGCAGGCAGAACAGGGATCCGTTTTGGCTGTTCCTGCTGTCCGCAAAAATAAAAAGCAGGCAAAGACTTTCATCTTTGTCTGCTTTGACATCTACAACGATACTTTACCACGGGGCATGCGAAAAGTCAATTTCTCTTTTACAGCGGGTAATCCTGCAGGGCATCGAAGCCCTCTTCGCCGGTGCGGATCTTAATCACGTTGTCAATGGTGGAAACGAAAATCTTCCCGTCCCCGTATTTGCCGGTGTACAGGACCTGTTTGGCAACTTCGATGATGGTGCGGGGCGAGATGGCGGAGACCACGATGTCCAGACGGATTTTGGGCAGCAGGCGGGAGACGACGGAGGCGCCGCGGTACATTTCCGCGTGGCCTTTCTGCAGACCGTAGCCGTGTACTTCCGTTACCGTCATACCGGTGATACCGATTTTCTCCAGCGCGTTTTTCAGGGGCAGGAACCGTTCTTTGGAGGTGATGATGGTGACTAACGAATAGGCATGTCCGTCAGGCACGGCGGGGAATAACCCGGGGACGGCCGGCACGGTATCCTGCTGGCGGATCAAAACCGGTTCTGGTTTTGCGGTTGCGGCACTTGTATCCAAAACGTGTTCTGGCGCAGGCATGAAATCTGCGTAAGCGGAAGTCAGCCCGTGTTCTTCAAAGTCCAGACCGGCAATTTCTTCTTTGGCTGTGACGCGGAGGCCCACGGTGGACTTGATACCTTTAAATACGATGAAAGCTGCAACGGCTACGTACAGAATAACAGAGGCTACACCGGTGACCTGTGTGATGAAGAAATGCGGGTCGCCGCAGTAGAGCCAGCCTTCTTTTTCCGCCAGTAACCCGGTCAGTACAGTTCCCAGGGCGCCGCAGACGCCGTGAACGGAAATAGCTCCTACCGGATCGTCAATCTTCAGCTTCTGGTCGATGAATTCAATGGAGCAGACAACGGTGATCCCGGCAACGATTCCAATTAGGAAAGCGCCGGGTACGGTCACCAGGTCGCAGCCGGCGGTGATGGCGACCAGACCGGCTAATGCGCCGTTCAATGTCATGGAAACATCCGGTTTGCCGTAACGGAACCAGGTAAAAAACATCACGGTGCAGGTTGCTATGGCGGCGGACATGTTGGTGGTCATGAAAATATGCGAGGCAGAAAGGATCGCTTCGTCCCCGGTCAGGCTGACCGTGGAGCAGCCATTGAACCCGAACCAGGCAAACCAGAGGATGAATACGCCCAGCGTGGCGAGAGGCAGGCTGTGTCCGGGAATGGCGTTGACGGAACCGTCGGCGTTAAATTTGCCGATGCGCGGTCCCAGCAGCCAGGCGCCGATGCAGGCGCATACGCCGCCCACCATATGAACGGCGGTGGAGCCGGCAAAATCATGGAAGCCCATCTGGGACAGCCAGCCGCCGCCCCAGATCCAGTGGCCGGAGACGGGATAAATGAATAAACTGATCAGGATGCTGTAAATGCAGTACGAAGAAAACTTGGTCCGTTCCGCCATAGAACCGGAGACGATGGTTGCAGCAGTAGCGCAGAAAACGGTCTGGAAAATGAGGAAAGCCATGGCCGGATAACCCGCGTCTTCCCCCACAGTGAATTTCGTCACGCAGAAGTCCGGCGTGCCGATGAAGCCGCCGATATCTGTGCCGAACATGAGCCCAAAGCCGACGATCCAGAAGGCCGGTGTACCCAACGCAAAATCCATGACGTTCTTCATGACGATATTGCCGGCGTTTTTAGCCCGGGTCAGGCCTGTCTCACACATGGCAAAGCCCGGCTGCATGAAAAAGACCAGCGCTGCTCCCAGCAGCACCCAGATGGTGTCCGCGGAAGAATAACGCTGGGGTAATGAATCCGCTGCGAAAGCGGAGACGGGTAATGTGCAAAACCATGTGGCGGCAAAAAACGCTGCCGCTGCTTTTTTACAGAGTCTTTTCATACTGATCAAGCCCTTTCCTGATACGAAAAAAGACGCCTGATTGTGAGCGGTCACAATCAGACGCCAATGTCTCGTATGGTTAAATTTTATAAATGTGCAAAAGAAATGCGCGCCATTTCCTTTCGCAATTTACAGTTGCATATTAACACTTTGCATAAAATTCGTCAAGGAATTTTTAAAAACTGTATCAATAGTTTTCTGCCTTGATAGCGAAGAAGGATCTGGGGTGGGCGCATACAGGGCATTCTTCCGGCGCTTCTACCGATTCTGCCACATACCCGCAGTTGGCGCACATCCAGAGCTTTTTCTCGTCCCGTTTGAACAGTTTCTCATTTTCGATGTTGGCCAGCAGCAGACGATACTGTTTTTCGTGGCGCTTTTCGATTTCCGCTACCCTCTCGAAGAGGAAGGCTATCTCTTCAAAGCCTTCTTCCTTTGCGGTTTTCGCGAATCCCGGATACATGGAGGTCCACTCCTCGTTTTCGCCGTCTGCGGCCATTTTCAGATGCTCCGCCGTGGATTTGGAAAAATCGCCCAGCAGCCAGAACCAGATTTTGGCATGGGCCCGTTCCTGGGCGGCCGTTTCATCTAAAACGTCTGCGATTTGGCGGCTCATGGCGCTGTCCTTTTCTGCCTGGCGGGCAAACAGCGTATATTTTACATGGGCCTGGGATTCGCCGGCAAATGCTTCTGCCAGGTTCTTTTCCGTCTGCGTGCCTTTCAGCCGTTTCATTTCTTCCATTGCTTTTGCTTCGTTCATGATGCTTCCTCCCGTCTTAAAATCTACGGATTTTTTATCTGCGACCGCACGGATAATTTTATCCGTGTGTGCGTGTACTTGGCGCGTAAATTCTGTCAACGCCATCTTAATACTATTATAATCCAACACAGGCCTTGTCGTAAATGGCTTTTTAAAAAATATAAATTATTCTCAATAATTGTTATCAATAGCAGGGGATAACAGACCTGCCTTCCGGATTCAAAACAGGCGCCCTGTATTCAGAAATTCGGTTGACATTTTTATAAAATAATTGTATTATTAAAATGGACGTATAATAATAATAGTTACTAATAAAATTCTTATTTTAGCAAGGAGGTAATGTAACATGTCCGCTATTCAGCCTATTTCCATGCAGGCAGTGAGTGAAAAGGTTGTATTGGCCCGTAAGGGCCGTCTGGAAGAAGATGCACAGTTTGTGGTAAATCCCAGATTGTGCTCTACGGAATTTGTTCCCCTGGAGGAGCGTATGGCCGGTGAAAAACCGGAAATCGCGGCTTGTCTTGCGAAGTTGAAAGAAAAAGTCGGCAACGAAACGTTTGCTAAACGCTTTAACGTTTTACAGAACATCAACCGGTCTGGCAAAAATCTGCTGATCGTTTCCGGCAGCGAACGGCTGCGCACCCTGTTATTGAAAGAACACCTGAAGGATATCATGGACGCGTTTTCCGTGGATAATGTCAGGATCGTTGGCGGGGCAGGCTTCGGCGGAATAGACGCATTTTAACTGAGAGCATTCCCGGCCCTGTTTCCTGCTTGCGGGAACAGGCCGGGTTTTCTTTGGAGAGAGCACTGTGAAACAACTGTTTAATTATTCTACGGTTCCGGGGTATGAGGAAGCCATCCGGCGTACCGGCAAATCGCTGGAGGATTATCTGGCGATGCTGGGACTGGACGGGATCGAGCTTCTGGTTTACCGCAGTGAGCCGTACATGCGTCCCTTTGATAATGTGGCGGTAGGCGCGCACCTGCGTTCCTGGTCCTGCTGGTATGATCTGTGGAAGAATAACAAAGACCGTCTTTATCAGATCTTCCGGACTGACGAAGCGCTGCGGGATTATTACGGCGGCACCCAGAAACGGGCCTGGCTTCTGCAGATCAAGCGGAACATCCAGGCGGCCCTGATCGAAAAGCCAGAGTACCTGGTGTACCGGGTGGAGGAGGTTTCCCCGGCAGAGCAGTATTCCTGGAACTTCGATCATACCAACGGGGAAGTGACCAAAATGGCGGCCCGGGTCTTCAACCGGGTCAGCGACCAGGTTCCCGCGGATGTAAAGGTGCTGTTCGAGAATTCCTGGTGGCCGGGGCTGACGCTGCAGAATGCAAGGCAGACGGGGGAATTCCTGGAAAAAATTAAATTTGAAAATATCGGACTGATGCTGGATACGGGTCATCTGCTGAATACGAATCCGGATCTTAAGAGCGAGCGGGAAGGCATCGATTATATCTGCAGGCTTCTCAGGGATATGGGAGAGCTCCGGCATTACATTAAGGGCGTGCACCTGAGCTGCTCCCTGTCAGGGGAGTACCAGCGGCAGGCGCCTTCCATGATTCCGTCTCTGGAAAACGACGCCCGGCTGTTAAGTCACGTCTGCAATATTGACCAGCACAAGCCCTTTACCGATCCGGCCGTAACAAAGATTTTTGATCTGATTGAGCCGGATTATGTGGTGCATGTGCTGTATTATGACGATTTTAACCAGCTGGCCCGGCAGATCACAGAGCAGAAGCTGCTGCTGAAAGCATAGAACGGAAAACAGAAACAGGACGGTTTCAATTAGTATTGAGGCGCGTCCTGATTTTTTTGTAAAATATTAAACCGGTTTTGCGATCAGGATGAGTTTTATATTTTTTTAATTGTGTACAGGGTTTAATCAGCCTCTCTTTAATAAATTGAGTTTACAAATACAGGGTGAAACACTATAATTATAATATAGTGGGATTATTTTGTTGAAAACGTCATAATTGAATTGTCTGAAAACTGTGCGGTTGACAAAAAAGAACTTGCGGAGATGAAGAATAGTGCGTTCCATACGTGTTAAGATTACTGCGGTTACCATAGCGGCCATTCTTACCAGCCTGCTTGCGTTTATCGGTATCGGCTTTGTTACCATCAGTGAAGAGAACGATAAGACTTCGGTAGAAAAGCTGAACCTTCTGAGCCAGAATGCGCAGAAAACGGTGGACGTCCGGCTCAACAGCCTGAAACGTTCCGTGGATGTGGTGGCCGACCTGGCGGAAGACTCGCTGGCAATTATGGACCTGGCGCAATTCGGCGGAGCTGACAGAAAAGCGAGGACGCCGGAGCAGGCGAAACAGCTGGATGAGTATATGACAAAATACTGTGAAGAAATCCGGCGGGCTTTCGGCAGTATTGCGCACCATTCTGACGGTATTGCAACTTATTATTTTTGTATCAGCCCGGATATCGGTACGTCGGAACACGGTTTTTTCTATTCCAAGGTCGGGAAAACGGATTTTGAAGAGCAGCCCAAGCTGATTGCGGACAAACTGAATCCTGCCGACAGTAATTGCAACTGGTACTTTTCACCGATCCGGCAGGGAAAGGCTTGCTGGGTGGGGCCCTATAACGCTCACTTTCTGGGTGAGCTGCTGACCCTGTCCTATGTGGCACCTATTTATAAAGATAATATCCTGATCGGCGTGCTGGGCATGGATACCCTGTTTTACAGCGTACGTTCCCCGGTACATTCGCTGCGGGTGTACGATACAGGCTTTGCCTGCCTGATGGACGATAAGGGGCGCATCCTCTACCATCCCCGGCTGAAATCGGGAACAAAGGTGGAAGAAGTCAGCCCGAACCTGAATCCGGTACTCTTCCGCCGGGAAAACAACGGCAGCGAGCTGATCCGGTATGACATGGCCGGGCAGCGGCGCCAGGTTTCCTTTACCACCCTGACCAACGGACTGAAGCTGGTGGTGGCGGCGCCGGTGGATGAGATTTTCTCGTCCTGGCAGAAGCTGAAACGGTCGATCCTGCTTAGCGCCATCGCTATTCTGGCTGTATTTACGGTGGTTACGCTTCTGATTGTAGGAGCTATTACCAAACCTCTGTTACGGCTTACCTCGGCGTCCCAGAAACTGGCCGCCGGCGATTATAATGCGGAACTGGACTATGAAGGCAACGATGAAGTCGGCATCCTGACCCAATCCTTCCGGCAGATGCGGGACCATTTGAAGTTGTATATCAGCGACCTGAACAGCCGGGCCTTTTCCGATGCCCTGACGGGGGTCAAGAACAAGGGTGCCTTTGACATTTCCGCGGGCCGGCTCAACGATGCGATCCATCACAGCAATGAAAGCGGTCTGGAGTTTGCCGTCGTCATGTTTGACTGCAATAATCTGAAGAAAATCAACGATGAGTTCGGACATGAACAGGGCGATATCTACCTGCGGACGGCGACCCGTGTGATTTGCCAGACCTTTGCCCACAGCCCGGTGTTCCGTCTGGGCGGCGATGAATTTGTTGCCGTGCTCCAGCGGGAAGATTACCGGGACCGGGAAAAACTGTTGCGTGTCTTTGACCGGAAAGCGGAAGAGATCAATGCCGCCGCGAAAAATCCCTGGGAGAAGGTCGATATTGCCAAAGGCATGGCTGAGTTCCGGCCTGGCATTGATACAGATCTGGATCAGGTGATGCGCCGGGCCGACGAGCAGATGTACGAGAATAAGAGGCATGGCAAGCTGGCGGTGGTTGGTTCCATTCCCAATTATGATGCAATAGAGCAGTAAGCGTATAAACAGAGCCGATATGAGATTTAAACGTGAAGGAGGATGTACGATGGATTATGCTGAACTGATGGAACTGGCCCGCCCAAGATTGGGGAAGGATTGCAAAGGCTGCCTGATCTGCAACGGGCGCGCCTGTGGGAATAAGATGCCGGGGCCGGGGGCCAAGGGCATCGGCGATACGGCCATCCGTAATTACGAAAAGTGGAAAGAGATCCGTATCAACATGGACACGCTGGTGGAACGGAAACCCGTGGATATGAGCCTGGATTTTTTCGGAAAGCGGCTTACATATCCGATCATTGCCGGACCAGTGGGGCTGGTGGCCGTACACTACAGCGATGCCTATACGGATACAACCTATAATGATGTGCTGGTTTCCGGCTGTGCTTCGGAAGGAATCGTAGCCATGACCGGCGACGGCGCAGACGCAACGGTGATGCAGTCGGCCTGCGTGGCCATAAAAAAGGCCGGCGGCATGGGCATTCCCACGATTAAACCCTGGGGGCCGGAAACGTTACAGGAAAAGTTTGCGTGCGTGAAGGAAAGCGGCGCCTTTGCCTGCGCCATGGACGTGGACGGGGCAGGGTTGCCGTTCTTGAAGAAGCTGAACACTTCTGCCGGTTCCAAATCGAAGGAAGAGCTGGCCGAAGTGATTCGTAACTCCGGCGTGCCCTTTATCGTGAAAGGCATCATGACGGTGAAAGGGGCCCTGAAAGCCAAAGCCGCAGGCGCTTCTGCCATTGTGGTGTCCAACCACGGCGGCCGGGTGCTGGATCAGTGTCCTGCAACGGCCGAAGTACTGCCGGAGATCGTGGACGCGGTGCAGGGTGAAATGAAAGTCCTGGTAGACGGCGGTATCCGATCCGGCGTTGATATTTTCAAGGCCCTGGCCGTCGGGGCGGATGCTGTCATCATTGCCCGCCCGTATGTAACGGCAGTGTACGGCGCCGGTGCGGAAGGGATCCGTGTGCTGACCCGTAAACTGGCGGCAGAGCTGGAAGACACCATGGAAATGTGCGGCGCCCATACCCTGGCAGAGATTACCCGGGATATGGTGAGACTGTAAAGCAATTAAAATAATGGCCATGTTCTGTTGCTATTGTGTAACATTCGTGACAGTTGTTTTCGAAAAATGCTTTTTTTAAAAAAAGTTTGCTTTTAGATTTGACAGAACGTTGTTCCTCTGCTATTTTTATTACCAAGTTAAATACTATGATTTGGCTGTGAAGAGAAGAGTACGCAGGGGAAACTGCCACAGAGAGCTTTCACAACGGTGCAAGAAAGCGCAGGGAACTTTGCCGAAGATGGCCTTGGAGCTGATTGGTCGAATTTTTTAGACCGTCCGGGCGCACCCGTTACAGTGCTGGGGTATTCAAGGAGAAATCCCGCGTACCCGAGAAGCTGGTTTGGTAATTTTTACATTTGCTGCTCGTGGTATTCAGGTAATCCCGCGTACCCGAGGAGGCCGGATGTGTGAGCATCCGGTAAATATGGGTGGTAACACGATGCTTTCGTCCCATTGGGGCGGAAGCATTTTTTAGTTTCAAAACCTTCTTTCTGCTGCGGGAAGGGGAGTATGAAACAGAAATGGAGAACCGCCGCTGAAACTGCGGCTCCTTATCACGTAACGCCCTCTCCGACAGGTTCCGGTCTGTTCACAGTTACAGGGAGGAGTTAAGTATGCCGGTGAAAATTACAAACGAGTTGTCTGCAGTGGAAAACCTGCAAAAAGAAGGGATCATCGCTATCACGGAGCAACGGGCCGTGACCCAGGACATCCGTCCCCTGAAGATTTTGATCCTGAACCTGATGCCCCTGAAGAAGCCGACGGAACTGCAGCTGCTGAGACTTTTGGGTAACAGCCCGCTGCAGATCGAAGTGGACTTCGCCCGCACCGTGTCCCGGGAAACCACACACACAGATAACACTTATTTGGATAAAGCCTATCTGGAATTTGCGGACATCAAAGACCGCTACTACGACGGTTTTATCATCACCGGGGCGCCGGTGGAGTGTTTCGAGTTTGAAGAGGTGGAGTACTGGCAGGAGCTGGTGGATTATATACAGTGGGCCCAAAGCCACGTGTTCTCGGTGCTGTCCCTCTGCTGGGCCGCCCAGGCGGTGCTGTATTACCACTACGGTGTCAGGAAGCACGTGCTGCCCCGCAAGCTGTCCGGTATTTATCCCTACGGGCTGACGGTGAAGCATCATCCGCTGCTGCGGGGCTTCGACGACCGCTACTTCATCCCCCAGTCCCGCCACACAGACATCGACCATCAGGCGGTGGATGCCACGCCGGACCTGAAAGTACTTTCCCGTTCGCTGGAGCGGGGCATCAACATCTGTTGTACGGAGGACATGCGCCGGGTCTTTGTGCTGGGCCACTTCGAATACGACAGGGAAACGCTGGCAAACGAGTACATCCGGGATAAGAAAAAGGGCATGGACCCGGATCTGCCGGAGTATTATTATCCGGACAACGACAGCACCGAACAGCCCGTGTTCAAGTGGTGCAGTTACGCCCACCTGTTTTACGGCAACTGGCTGAACATGGTGTATCAGGAAACACCGTACGATTTGCTGACGCTGACGAAAAGAGAGTAGGGAAGAACCAGAACATTGTAACATGCGAAATGAAAACGAAAGCTGTTCTGATGAGCAGACATAGAAAACCTAAGGTTAAACCCTGCAAATCACATTGCAGGTAAATATAAAAATTAAATTTAAAAAAGGAGAGAATATCATGGCAAACTATAAATTTGAAACATT
>CAJODT010000058.1:11072-14722 GCA_905233365.1 uncultured Succiniclasticum sp. | reverse complement strand
CGCCTTCACCGCCTCACGCGTCGCGGGGAAGGAATGGATACAGAAGCGCGAGGACGAACTGAGTCTTTCCCTTGCCGGACCGGTCTCGCGGATGACGGAGGCGGAGAGGGAAACCATCATGGCGACCGACAGCCAGAAGGAAATGCTTGAGCTTGTCAAGGCGATGGGGCTTTTTTCGGAGGCATAGGGAAGCGTGCAGACGAATTAATCAGCGTTTCCTTAGGTTTTTTTCAAAAAGCGTCCTTTTTTTGAAAGCTGAATCGTCTATATAAGTGAGCGGCAGTTTTATATGCCGAATGTAGAAAATGATTAAGAAAAGAAATGGAGGTTTTTACAATGGCAAACATCAACGTTAACGAACTTACGAAAGAACAGATTGCTAAAGCAATGGCCTGCAAGACTGCTGAGGAATTAATGGAGCTGGCTAAAGCAGAAGGCGTGGAACTGACGAAAGAGGAAGCCAAAGCGTATTTGGCGGAAATGGAAGATGTGGAGCTGGACGGAGAACATTTGAAGGAAATCGCTGGCGGTATTAATATTTACTGTACGCCGCCGTATAATTAATTAAAGTTAAGCAGTATCGCAGGTGTAAGATAGGAAATATCATACCCTGCATCAGACAACTCAATGGCAAATTTGGTTTTTCTAACAGCCGTAGTTTTTCTGCGGCTGTTTTGTTAATTAACCAGCGCTTCCATAAAAAAAAATTGAATCGCATCGGACAGGATGATATAATAAAATACTCAAGATTCCGTATTTTACAGTACACATCCCAAGGTTCCATGGCTGGAACATAAATCATAAATGTGACCCGTTGGAAAGAGGCTGAACCGAATGAATTTCTTTTTCGCTCTCGATGCCGAGACGGTTTATCGGAAATATTACCACAAGGTTTATAACTACATATATGGACAGCTTCGCCACCGCGAGGCGGCGGAGGATGTGACGGCGGATGTGTTCGTCGCAGCGCTGGAAAAATCCGGTCAGTTTCGGGGACAGGATGGCGCCGGCTTATCCACGTGGATATTCGCTATTGCGCGGAATATGACTATAGATTACCAGCGGCGGGCGGCGTTTCACCGGGAGGAAAGCGTCTGGCCCGTGCCGGAGAAACCGTCCGACATGATGGGGTTGACGAACGATGACAATTCGCTGCGCGAACCAGAAAATCCCGTAGTAGCGCGCATCATGGAAAAACTGTCAAAAGAAGAGCGCCTTCTTCTTGAACTGCGTTACGGACTTGGACTTACCAACGATGAGGTAGCAGGCGTCATGGACATGAAAGCGAACACCGTCAGCCATCGCTATGGGCGCCTTTTGGAGAAGTGCCGGAAAATCGCCGATGCCCCGGAATAAAAAAATTAGAAGATTTTTCAAAAAAGCGTCCCTTGTTTGAAAGCTGATTCGTCTATATAAGTGAGAGGCAATTTTACATGACAAACACAGAACATGAGAAGAGAGGTGCGGAGGCGATGAAAATTAATGATGAAACGGACGCCGTCCGCGAAATGGATGCTTTTTTCCGGCGAGAGTTCCGACCCATGGATTTCGCCGCCGAAGCTCCCGATCTGGAAGGGCGTCTCTGGCAAAAGATACAGGAAAGAATATGCATAGAAAAAAAGGAGAAATTTACAATGGCAAACATTAACAAAAAAGAATTTACGAAGGAACAGATTGAAATGGCCTTGGGCTGCGAGACCGTCGAAGAACTTCTGGCGCTGGCCAAAGAAGGCGGCGTCGAGATGACGAAAGAGGAGGCCGAGGCGTACATGGCAGAACTGGAGGACTTCGAACTGGATGATGCGACGCTTAAAAACGTAGCGGGCGGCCGCAAGGGAGGCGGAGGCAGCTTTCCGAAGGTTTATTAATTATGGCGATTAATAAAACATTCCTCTGAAACGAAAGGCTAACATTTGTCATGGGAAAATCGCCAAACCGTTTTGGAATACAAAAATTTTTATTTGAGAGAAAATGCGGTATCAGAAGACAGGTGCAGCGGATCATTTTTATCTGCTGCATTGTGTCTTTCTTTACCGTGGGCGTGATTGCCCTGGCGGGAATGTTCACGGCGCGGCAAAATTCCATCGAGGACGGCAGCCAGATGGGCGAGCGGGCTGCCGAAATTGCCGCTGACAAACTGGGAAACGCAGAGCGCAGGCGTATTTCTCTTCTGGCCCACGAACAGGCAAAAGTAGTTTACTCACAGCTCAAACGACTGGAAGACAGCACAAGGATTTTTTCGGGATGGGTGGGCTATATACTTGACCATCCCGGTGAGTATTCGCCGCGGTCGGTTTCTTTTCCGCGGGCGGAAAATGCGGGAACCGTCACGGCGCAGCTGGAACTTGCGCCCCATGCGGACTACGATGGGTTGAAAGATGCCATCGGGCTTGTTAGCAATGTTTCGCCGTTTATGGTTCGCCTGTCGGAGTATGCCGGGGCAGGGACGGTAGTTGCCCTGGGGGATGAACAGGGATTTTACATTTCTGCGGATACGGAATCAGACAAGCATCTGACGCCCGAGGGCAGGCCTTTGCCCTTTGACCCGAGGACCCGTCCCTGGTACAAAAAGGCCAAAGAAGCCGGAAATCCGGTGTTCACCGATATATATAACGATTTGTACAGCGGCCGGATGCGCCTTGGCTGTGCGGCGCCCTATTATCGGAACAACAAGTTCAGCGGGGTGGCTGTAATTACGTACTACCTGTCAGCTCTGAACAGTGCGGAAGCACTGGCGGATAAAGAAACGAAAGTGCTTTATGGAACCGATACCTGTTTCATCGTTGACGGGAAAGGACGACTGCTTTTCCTGAAGGATGATACCCATATCTTTTCCGATATGACGATGGGACAGTCGAATATGCTGGAAGGGAAAAACGCCGGGCTGATCGAAACTGTGAAGGCTATGATCGCCAAAGAGGAAGGGGGCCGGTCCGTTTCCATCGATGGGAAGGAATATCTGATCGCCTTTTCACCTGTTCCCGAGGTGGGCTGGAGCTCTGCCGTGGCCATTGATGCCGGTGATATTGCCGAAACAAAAGAAACGGCGCGTCAGGATGTGCTGGCAATTGCCCAAAAAAATGTGAAAAGTATGGATCGTTTTATTACGCGCCTTATGCTGTTTATGATTGCTGCGATCCTTCTTTCTGTTTGGGCGTTCCGCAAAATCGGGTATAAACTGGGCGATCGCTTTGCCAAACCGATCCTGGAGCTGTCGGAGGGCGTAAAGGAGATTGCCGGCGGCAATCTGGACAAGAAGCTTTCGATTACGACCGGCGATGAAATCGAGCATCTGGCAAACAGCTTCAATTCTATGACGGACGAACTCAAGACGTACATAGAAAATCTGTCACGGGTGACGGCGGAAAAGGAACGGGTGGCCGCAGAGCTTTCCGTGGCCAAAAACATCCAAATTGGAGCCCTCCCGCAGAATTTCCTGACGGAACATAAGGAGTTTCAGATCTATGCCAACATGGATGCTGCCAAGGCTGTGGGCGGAGACTTTTATGATTTTTACATGACGGATGACAACCATCTTGTGGTGACCATTGCCGATGTGTCAGGCAAGGGCGTGCCGGCGGCGCTTTACATGATGCGGGCCAAAACCACGCTGAAGAACCTGATGCTGGCGGCGAACGGTACCGACGACT
>CAJODT010000058.1:0-11050 GCA_905233365.1 uncultured Succiniclasticum sp. | reverse complement strand
GATGCAGGCCAACCAGGAACTGTGCCGTGAAAATGAAACGATGATGTTCGTTACGGTATTTTTCGCCCGCCTTGATCTGACTACAGGGGAACTCATCTATGTGAACGCGGGGCACAACCCGCCTCTGGTACGCCAGGACGGAAGGTTCCACTATCTGGTCCAACAGAAAAAGCATATGATGCTGGGCGTGAATGAGGATGCGATTTATCAGGCCCACAGCCTGACCCTGCAGCACAATGATATGCTCTTCCTCTATACGGACGGCGTGACCGAGGCCATGGATACAGATAAGAATCTCTACTCGGAGGAACGGCTTGCGTCTGCCCTTAATCTGATCGGCAGTGACGCTTCCGCAGAGGAAATTCTTACGGAAGTAAGAAAAGATGTATACGCTCACGCAGGAGGTGCGGACCAGTCCGACGACATCACTATGCTGGGGGTACGTTTTTTTGGCAAAACCAAATCCTGAGTAAATAATGGCGTTCGGCCTGTATAAATATTAATAAACGGAGGTATTACAAAATGGCAAATATCAACATGAACGAACTCACGAAAGAGCAGATTGCAAAGGCGATGGCCTGCGAGACCGCCGAAGAACTGATGCGTTGGCGAAAGCTGAGGGTATCGAGCTGACGAAGGAAGAAGCTGAAGCGTACCTGGCGGATTTGGGCGACGTGGAACTTGACGACGCGATGCTTGCTAAAGTGGCTGGCGGAGATTGCTATTCTGACTGTGGGACGTTTGTTCCCAGTCCTTAATATTTTTATGCACACCGGTGCGGTCTGGAATACAGGCCGCACTTTTTTCGTTACCTTGTGTTATAATAAAAAGAGAAAACGTATTCTGTAATATTTTTATGAAAGGAAATTCACAACTATGAAAGATATCGACAATCAGGAATGGAAAACATATGTGACCAAATGTACTACGGGTGAGTGGCCTGTGCCGCCCAGCTTTGTCAGTGATAAAAACAACTGGATGTGCCGCGCCATTGTAGGCAGGGTGCTGTATTTTACCAAGGACGTGGAAGGCGCGCTGCGGGTGTTGAGTACCATTGTCAATGACGTGGAACCGGATCTGGAGGATCATCCGGATCAGGGCATGTGCGAGGCGGAGCATTTCATCTGGAAGCTGACAAAAAACGGCGATGCATCTCTGCAGTATCTGGACAGGGCGTTTAAAATCTGCCGGAAATTTCCTTACCGTTTTCATACGGAGGCACGCGGTGATATCTGGTACCGGCGGCTGAATGTGCTGGCAGAAAGCGGTAAGTCAGAGCAGGCCGTTGCAGATGCGGAAGCCATGGTAAAAAGCGAAAAACAGGAATCCCATACGCCGAAACCCATTATTCCCGACCCGCTGTATGATGCGGTAAACCCCTACATTTTTTACAGTCTGCGCTTCCTGGCGGAGCAGAAGCACAAAGAAGGGAAAACGGCAGAGGCCTGCGTTTTGCTTGCCGAAGCCTACGATTACTTCCCGTTATCGGCGGCGGGCCGCCGGGATGTGCAAAAGGCGAAAGAAACGAAAGATATAGAAGCGCAGTTCAAGGCCTGGACATTCTGTACTACCATGCAGTACCTGCCCTGGGAGAAGCAACCCATCGTGAAGTTGAGGGATTAGAAACCGTAACTTATTTAACGCTGCTTTGCTGTTCTGAAGGCAGAGCTGGCGCGATATGAAACTGTTGATTAAGTCGGAAACCAAATTATGAAAAATAAAATTATGGAGATCCTGCGGGGCCTGATGGCCTGCGGCGGTATAACCAATACAGAAAAGGAAATCGTAACAGAAAAATGGCTGCTAAATTTTTTCCGGCAGCTGCCCTATTTTCAGAAATATCCGGGCTTGTGCGGCGCCTTCCCGATTCCGGAGGATCCGCTGCACCGCAGCGCGATCTGGGCGCTGGTTAAACCCGTCGGGACGAAAGAGAAAACCGTGGGACACGCGGAAGCCTGCTTTTCGGAAAAGACTGCCGGAGGCATTACGGCAGGCGTGAAAGTAAATGTAACGGAAAAAATTGAAAACGATCCGGGAAAAAATACGCCCACGGTAATTTTTATGGGGCACCACGATGTGGTTTCAACGGATGTTTATGGCGAGGTTGTCCCGTGGGCTTTTGATCCGGAGTCGGTCGCAGCGCATTTAAATGCGGAAAATCTTTCTGCGGAAGGATATACGGACCTGCTGTCAGGAGAGTGGATCTTCGGCAGGGGCAGCTGCGATATGCTGGGGGGCACGGCGGTGCAGCTGGCGCTGCTTGCCGAACAGGCGGAACGCATACTGCAGGAACAGGCAAAGACTGCCCCATCGGGGCCGGCGTCTGTAATCGCGCAGCCGGCGAAGACTGTGGAACCGCTGTCTGCAACGGAACAACAAAAGAAGACTGCGACGGAAAACGCCCCGCGCCAACAGGGCGCCCTTTTATTTATTTCTGTGCCGGACGAAGAATCATTCTCTGTGGGAATGCGCGGGTCCCTGACCCTGTTGGAACAGTTGAAGCGGCAACATGAGCTGGAATACCGTCTGGCCATTTGCGCCGAACCGAACCGGAGATTGCCGGACGGAGAGACGCAGGTGGTTCCTTCCGGCAGCATCGGAAAGTTGCTGCCCGTTGTACTGGTACAGGGCAAGCTGGTACAGATTGGCAGTTACCGGGAAGGGGTAAACCCTCTGGGTATCCTGTCCCGTATCGTGGCCGCCACCGAAGGGGATGAGAGTTTCACGGAGACTTGCGGGGAGGAAGTATCGGCGCCGCCGGCCTGGATGTATGTCCGGGATCTGAAGGAAGGTTATGACTTTACCCTGCCCCGCCGGGCCGCAGGTTACTGCAACGTCCTGACATTTCAGAAGACGCCGGCCCAGGTGCTGGCCTATTTCCTGGGGAAGATAAAAGGGGCTGTGGCGGAATCAAACCGGTCTGTCGCGGTGATGACCTGGGTGACTTTATGGCAGCAGGCAAAACAGCATGAGGGCTTTGAAATATTTTTACGGGAAACCCAAATTAAGAAAAATGAATTGCTGCGCGAACAGCATAAAACTTTTCCGGAGATCACCCTGTGGCTGATGCAGCGGACGCTGGACTTCCTGCATCTGGATCAGCCGCTGGCAGTACTGGGGTTTGCCCCGCCGTACTATCCGGCGGTTCGTAGCGAAGAGATGCGGGAAGCGAAACGTTTTGCCATTTATAAAAAAGCGTTGTCTGTCATTCAGAAGGTTCAGGCGGAAGCGTATTTCCCCGGCGTCTCCGACTGTAGCTACTGCGGTCTGCCTGCCGGGGGCCAAAGCCCTGTGTATCAGGCCAATACGCCATTGTGGGGTGAGGATTACCGTTTTGACATGGAGGCGCTGGTGCGGTTGCAGATCCCCTTCTTTTTATACGGTCCCTGGGGGAAGGATCTGCACCAGATCGGGGAGCGGGTGAACCGTTACAGTTTAACGGAAGAATATCCTGTTGCTTTACGGAAACTATTGCAATGCGTATGGTTATCATAGCAAAAAGGTGATATAATACATCTAATATAGTTTATAAATAAAGAATACAGTATTGCAGGGGGGAAATCTATGTATAACAAAGTGGACGGGAAGTTTATTGAAGGACTTCAGGCCATTGTTGGCAAAGAACATGTTTATACGGATGCCGATACGCTGGACCAGTATAAAACTGATGAAGAAACGGATCCGGCCAAATTCCGTACGCCGGAAGCAGTTGTGGCGCCGGGCTCCACGGAGGAAGTGGCGACTGTCGTAAGGCTTGCCAATGAAGCCAATATACCGATTACCGTACGCAGCGCCGGTACCAGCCTGGCGGACGGCGCCATTGCGGTCTGCGGCGGGATCATCCTGCTGATGGGGCGAATGAACCGGATACTGGAAGTAAATACGGAAGGCCTGTATCTGGTTGCGGAGGCCGGGGCTTTGGTAAAGGAATGCCAGGCGGCTGCCAAAGAACACAATCTGGTGTATGCCGGGGATCCCAGCAGCGCAGAGACATGCCAGATTGGCGGCAACCTTGCCACCAATGCAGGGGGCATCAAGGCAATCCGTTACGGCGTGACCAGGGACCAGGTGTACGGCATGGAAGTGGTAACTCCCACTGGAGAAATTATGCATGTGGGGGCCTGCCTGAAAAAGAAGACAACTGGCTATGCGCTGGAACAGCTGATTATGGGCTCAGAAGGAACGCTGGGAATTATCACCCAGGCCACCCTGAAGCTGCAGCCTCTTGCGCCGTACCGTTTCGATGTGCTGGCCATGTTTGACAATATAGAAGCTGCAGCGCGGCTGGTGCCTTCAGTCATTAAAGCAGGGCTGAATCCCACCAGCATCGAATTTATGGACAACAGCTTTGTGCGCAGTACTACAACTTTCTGTGAAATCGACGTCCCTCATCGTGACATTGCCAACTTTGTATATGTTACGGTAGAAACTTTTGATGAGAATCAGCTGGACTCCGGACTGGAAAAACTGAGCGAGCTGTGCGAGGAAGCGGGCGCGCTGGAAGTGCTGGAAGCGGATGACCGGCTTTGGACTCTCCGTCGCAGCTGCCAGGAGTCGTTGCGTATTCTGGCCGATGTGACGATTACGGATGACTTTGTGGTTCCGGTTCATAAAGTGGCAGAAACCATTGAGCACGTGAAAGCCATGGGCGACCATTATCCCTTTGAAGTCATGGTACTGGGCCATGCC
The DNA here is from genome assembly GCA_905233365.1 of uncultured Succiniclasticum sp. Lineage (GTDB taxonomy): Bacteria > Bacillota > Negativicutes > Acidaminococcales > Acidaminococcaceae > Succiniclasticum. The sequence goes on along the minus strand of CAJODT010000058.1, from coordinate 6,361 downwards.
GGGGACGGCAACCTGCATGTCTGCATGTGCCGTAAGAACCTGACGGAAGAAGAATGGAATGAGAATGTGGAAAAATTCCACAAGGAAGCCTATCCCTACGTGTACAGCCTGGGCGGCCGCTTATCCGGCGAACACGGTATCGGCGCCAAGAAACTGCATTATATGGAGGAGTACACGGAACCTTCTGAGCTGGAATACATGCGGATGATCAAACGTGCCGTGGATCCGAAAAACATCCTGAATCCCGGAAAGATTTTTAATGTGTAAAGGAGAATCTCTATGGAAAAGTATAATCCCGTTACCCCTGAGTTACTGGAAGAACTGAAAAAAGTCGTTGGCGCGGCCAATGTAAAAACAGATACGGAAACGTTAGACCGTTTTAAAACAGACGAAGAAACCGATCCCCGCCTGATGCACCTGCCGGAAGTGGTGGTCTGGGTCAACAGCACGGAAGAAGTGGCGGCGGTCATGAAGCTGGCCAACAGGTTTGTTGTGCCGGTAACGCCCCGCAGCGCCGGCACCAGCGTTTCCGACGGCGCGATTCCCGTATTGGGAGGCATCGTGCTGAACATGGAAAAGATGAATAAGATCCTGGAGATCAACACCGACGCCATGTACGCCGTGGCAGAGGCCGGCGCCCGTACCATCGATATCCAGATGGCTGCCAAAGCGAAAGGTATGCTGTATGCCGGGGATCCCTGCAGCGCAGAAAGCTGCCTGATCGGCGGTAACATTGCAACCAACGCCGGCGGTAACAAAGCGGTACGCTACGGTACTACCCGGCATCAGGTGTATTCCGTTGAAGTGGTGACTCCTGCCGGAGAAATTACGACCCTGGGCTCCCGCCTGAAAAAATGCAGTACCGGGTACTGCCTGGAACAGCTGGTAATGGGTTCGGAAGGAACGTTGGGCATCATCTGCAAGGCTACATTAAAACTTCTGCCGCTGCCTCCCTACAAAGTGGATGTGGCTGCGGTGTATGACGATCTGGATAAAGCCGTCACCCTGGTGCCGAATCTGGTAAAGGCCGGTCTGGAACCAACCAGCGTGGAATTTATGGACAGCAACTTCCTGAAGAGTTCCTGCGATTACAGCGAAATCAAACTGCCTCACTGCGACGAAGGCGTTTGCTATCTCATCGTCAGCATGGAAACCTTCAATGAAGAAGAAGTAGACGCCAAGATGGAAAAACTGGCGGAAATCTGTGAAGAATCCGGCGCCATCGATGTTTTGGAAGCAGACGAGCGCGTGTGGACTGTGCGTAAAAACTGTCTGGAGTCCACCCGTTCCCTTAGCAAGATTTCTCAGTCCGACGACCTGGTGGTCCCCGTTGACCAGATTGCCAACTGCATCAAACGCCTGACGGAAGAAGCGAAGAAATATGATTTTACCATGTTCTGTCTGGCCCACGCGGGCGACGGAAACCTGCACTTCCAGCATATGAAGGGCGATATGAGCGACGGGGCCTGGGAAGAACAGCAGCACGCATTCCATGAAGTGGCCTATTCCTACGTGTACAGTCTGGGCGGCCGCATTTCCGGTGAGCACGGCATCGGCGCCAAAAAGGTTTACGCACTGGAAAAATACACCGACCCGGTGGAGCTGGCTATGATGAAAGCTATTAAGAAAGCCCTGGATCCGCTGGATATCCTGAATCCGGGCAAAGTGATGAGCGTATATTGATTTGGTGTTTTAACCGTGGAAATGCAGGGGCGGGTTGTCGGAAGGCGAATACTGTTCCTGAACAAGCATAAATTAAACAGCAAAATAATAGTAAAAATATTTAAGGAGTATCTGCAAATGTTTTCCAGAGTAATGCTGGCCTTGGACTTATCGGAGCTTACTTCCCGGATGCTGGACGCTTTTTACAGCATCTGCCTCGATCCGGGAACGGAAGTGTATCTGCTTCACGTGGTAAAGAGGCCGGAGAATTTTGCCAAGTCCTCTCCCTATTATAAAAAAACATACAGCCGTCTGAACGGGCTGGCGCAGGATATCAGAAATGCCGGATATGACAAAGTGGAAATTCTGTGGGAAAGCAATCAGGATGTGCTGAGCGGTATCCAGAAAGCGGTAGACCAGTGCGATATCAACCTTCTGATCATGGCATCCCACGGCAAGGGCATCTGGGCCAGTACCTTCCGGGGAAGCAATACTTTTAATGCGGTGCGCGCCATTGACATTCCTACTCTTGTGGTGAAAGGGGATTACAAGTGCAGCGATTTTCTGCAGCGCATCCTGCTGCCTACGGATTTTTCCCGGAAATCCCTGATTGCTCTGAACTTTATCCGCAACCTGCGGGAAAACGTGGGAGAAGTTATCTTTGTGCATGTCATTGAAGGTGTGCGGGGTGACGACGAGCTGCTGGAAAATAAAGAGATGGCAGAGGACATGCTGAAGGAGCTTTGCAACGAGATGCAGGACTTTGGGATCCAGTCCCGTTATGTGATTGCTGACGGGGGTGCGGCATCCAAAGAAATCTGCAAGCTGGCGGAAGAGGAAAACTGCAGTCTTGTCATTACCGGGAAGACAGGGGCAGGGCCCATCAAGGGACTGTTGATGGGAAGCACGGCCCAGAACATTTTGCTGAATTGCAGCCGTACCCTCTGGGTAATGCCTGACGAAGAAAGCGAAGAGTAAGCGGCGTGGTTGCATATCATGCTGCATTCCGGTTGGATTCAATGTTGTGCAAGCATGAAAACGACTAATTCGCTTTACCGATTGGGTGTGCTTCTTAGGCTCTCCTTGTAAAAAATCCTTGACAGAAAAAGGAAATATCCGTATAATATCTTACGTGGCTGACCTTCAGCCACGTATTTCAATATAATAGCTTTATTTCCTACAACCGGAGAGATGACCGAGCGGTTGAAGGTGCACGCCTGGAAAGCGTGTGTACGGGAAACCGTACCGAGGGTTCGAATCCCTCTCTCTCCGCCATTTCAAAATGAGCGCCGCATTGCGGCTTTTTTCTTCTGAAAAGGGAATAAAAATGGTTTTTCTGTACGGCTGTAGCGGCAGGTCCTGCGCGATGGAGGCCTGTGAACCGTGTCAGGTCCGGAAGGAAGCAGCACTAAGCGGATCCCTTCATGCGCCGCGGGGGTGCCTGCCCTGCGGTCTTACAGGAAAACCACGGAGAGCAGTCCATATGGGCTGCTTTTTTGTTCCCCATTTTTGCATAAGGCAATGATATTGTCTTCCGTTATGTTCCAGAAGATAACTTGCAATCATTTTTTGTGAAAAAATTTTCACATTTACCCCTTGCATTTTTTTTAAAATGTGCTATAATTCACTTTGTTGTTCTGCTGAGTATCCGTGATAAAAAGTAGTCTTGGCACTGCAAGGCGCCAGGGCTATTATTTTTTTGCCAGAGAGACGCTGGTTACATGGGTTTGTTCGAACGGCGGATGAATCAGCGTGTCTTTAGGTACTGGCACGGTGTTACGATTGCAGAATGCAAAAAATAAAAAAGGAAGGTAAAAGGATTTATGAAAAAATTATTTGATGCAACTGCAAGAAAGAATGAAATTGAGAAAAGAAAACGGAACGTGGACCGGAAACTGCGGTTCCTGGAAGAGAAAATGGCGGAAGTGCCGGCCGACCGGCAGGAAACCTACAGTTCTTTTGTAAAAAAATCTGTAATACGGCTAAAGTACGGAACAACTGCCCAGGAAATCTGGCACGACTGGCAGTGGCGTTCGGTTTCTCTGCCTGCATACTTTAAGAAAGTAGCGCTGGCTGCAGCAGGAAACTAAACCGCAACGAAAGGCTGTTTTTACAATAACGTGATTTTCTGCTATACTTTGAATAGAGGTGCTTGATACATTTTTTGGTAAATGTTATTATTTAATTGTTAAAGGGTTTCTTCCCTTTTCTTTTTCAAATCTGGCAGATAAGGGTATCGACGAATTCGGACTGGACTTCGTCAGAAAAGAGGTAAAATGAAATACGTAAAAATTTCAGCTATCGAAGCTAATTCCATCTACTCTGAACAAAATCAGGACGCTATTATTCTTGCTGTAGACGAAACCAAAACAAAAGTGGAAGAGGTTCCTGCCGTATTACGTAAAATCATCAAAAAGTTATATAACATTTCATCGTTCGGTCAGAAAGTAAATAACGATCCTATCATGTTCGGGAGGGAAATGGACGAAATTGATGAAAAATACCTGAACGAATACGGTCTGTATACCATTGAAATCCAGGAAATAAAAGTGAATTGGGACGACGGTAAGATGCTCTGAAAAAGGAATAATAAGTATTACGTTAAATCTTGTTGGCACAAGATGCGGTCAATACTTACCTTGACAGGTTATAAAAGTTTCTTTCAAAAACACATAACTGAAGCAACTGAAACATAGTGTTATAGTATGCACTGTCAGCGACAGAGGCAGCCTGTTATAAGCAGGCTGTTTCTTTTTCCCCGCTGTTATTTTATTGCTATTAAATTTCATATTTAATTCATTGTTATTTGTGCCAATTTTTACTATAATATAATAGAATTTGAAATATTTACCGGACAAGAAAGGATGTGCGACATGGCTTATCAAACTCTATACCTGCGCTGGCGTCCGTCCAGCTTTGATACGCTGGTGGGGCAGGCGCCGGTCAAGCAGGCGCTGATGAATGCGTTGTCCAGCGGCCGTATTGCGCATGCCTATCTGTTTACCGGTCCCCGGGGCACAGGGAAGACCACCACGGCCCGTATTTTTGCGAAGGCGCTGAACTGTGTGAAGGGTTCCACGGACCATCCCTGCGGCGAGTGCCTTAACTGCCGCCAGATTACGGACGGCAGCTCCATGGACGTGCAGGAACTGGACGCTGCGTCCAACCGGGGTGTGGACGATATCAAAAACCTGAACAAGAATGCAGATTTTGCTCCGGTGAACTGCCGGTACAAAGTGTACATCATTGACGAAGCCCATATGCTGACCACGGAGGCGTGCAACGCGCTCTTGAAAACGCTGGAAGAACCTCCGGAACATGTGGTGTTCATCCTGGCGACCACGGAACCCCAGAAGATTTTGCCGACCATCCATTCCCGCTGCCAGCGCTTTGATTTCCATCCCATAACCCAGGAAGAAATCGTGGCGCACCTGCAAAAGGTGGCAGAGGGCAGCGACATTAAAGCGGACAGAGAAGCGCTTGAACTGATTGCGGCGGCGTCTGAAGGCGGTATGCGGGACGCGCTGAGCCTGCTGGAGCAGTGCGGTGTAATGTCGGAAACCGTTACAGCGGAAACGGTCCGTTCCGTGCGGGGTATCATCGGCAGGGAAATTCTGCGGGAACTGGTCCGCGCGGTGGGACAGCGGGAGGTTGCTTCTGCCCTTACGATTTTTGATAAGTTGTTGATGCAGGGCAAGGATATAAGCCAGATACTGATTGAATTATCCGGTTACATGCGGGCACTGCTGCTGTACAGGGCGACGCCGGAGTATCAGCCCATTTACGTGACGGATACAGCAGACGAGCTGGCAAAGCTGGCGAAACTGTATTCCGGGGAACGGATTTTGGCGGCCCAGGAGATCATCCATCAGGCCATGAATGAAATGCGATTTACGGCCCGCGGCCGGGTTACCGCTGAAATGTGCCTGTATGATCTGTGCCGGGAAAATAGCCGGACAATGAAAATGCTGGATGCCCGTATCAAGCGTCTGGAACAGGAACTGGATGCATTAAAAACCGGCGGAATTTCGGTGACGGTGCAGGAACCGGTAAAAGCTGTTGCGCCGACGTCCGTTAATGAAAGCCGGAACGGTGTGGAAGAAGTTCCTTCTATTGCACCGCCTTCGCCGTCAAAAATAAATAAAGCTGCGGCGGAAACCAAACCGGAAGTGACAGCGAAGAAGCAAGATAATCCGGACGTGCAAATGGAAACGGCAGCTCCGAGGAAGCCACTAACTGCGGGGCTTGCAGAGGGCATAAAGGCAAAACCGGCAGAACCAGTTGCGGATTCTGCACCACGGAAATCGGTGGCAGCGGCTTCAACTGTTAGTGAGAAAGCGAAACTTCAGCAGTCTGTTGCAATCGCAGATGGGGAGGATAAAGAAAACGCAGCTGCAGCAGGAAATAATGGCGAATCTCTCGCCCAAAGCTATACTCCCTACAGCGGTGACTGGGCAACGGGAGATGAATACTGGGCCCGTGCCATGGAAATATTGAAAGCGGAGCGGAAAAATTCCATTGCGTCCTGTGCTTCCCACGGTTCTGTCGTAGCCTATGAGAATCAGACTCTGATTGTCGGGTTCAAGATGAAATTTTTGTGCGAGCGCCTGCAGAAGCCCGATTACCGGGAAGTGGTAGAAGAAATTCTGTTGCGGGTGGCACGGGTACCTGTCCGTTTGCAATGTGTTGTGGATACGGG